>JBKJZO010000180.1:0-14443 GCA_046715235.1 Mycobacteriales bacterium | reverse complement strand
GGTTTCGCCGGTCGGCCCGGCGGCGGTGGTCCTGGCGGCCGCGGCCGCGGTGGCGGTACGGCGGGTGCATTCGGTCGCCCGGGCGGCGCCCGCGGCAAGGCGCGCAAGTCGAAGAAGCAGCGTCGTCAGGAGTTCGACAACCTCGAGGCCCCGACGATGGGCGGCATCATCCCGCGCGGCAAGGGCGAGGTCGTCCGCATGCCCCGAGGCTCTTCGCTGGCCGACTTCGCCGACAAGATCAACGTCAACCCGGGTTCGTTGGTGCAGCTGCTGTTCGGCCTCGGCGAGATGGTGACGGCCACCCAGTCGGTGCCCGACGAGACGCTGGAGTTGCTCGGCGTACAACTTGACTACGTCGTCGAGATCGTCAGCCCCGAGGACGAGGACCGCGAGCTGCTCGCCCGCTTCGACCTCGAGTTCGACGCCGAGGAGGAAGACGAAAACCTGATCGCGCGACCGCCGGTTGTCACGGTCATGGGTCACGTCGACCACGGCAAGACGCGACTGCTCGACGCGATCCGGCGGACCGATGTGGCAACCGGCGAGGCCGGTGGCATCACGCAGCACATCGGTGCCTACCAGGTGCACGCCAAGCACGGTGAGGTCGACCGTCTCATCACGTTCATCGACACCCCGGGCCACGAGGCGTTCACCGCGATGCGTGCCCGAGGCACGCAGGTGACCGACATCGTGGTGCTCGTGGTCGCCGCGGACGATGGCGTGAAGCCGCAAACGATCGAGGCGCTCAACCACGCGCAGGCGGCTGACGTACCGATCGTCGTGGCTGTCAACAAGATCGACAAGGAAGGTGCCAACCCCGACAAGGTGCGCCAGCAGCTCACCGAATACGGCCTGGTCGCAGAGGAGTACGGCGGCGAGACGCTCTTCGTCGACGTTTCGGCAAAGGCAGGGCTCAACATCGAGTCGCTGCTGCAGGCGATCCTGTTGACTGCGGACGCGTCACTCGACCTGCGCGCCAACCCCGCCGCGCCCGCCCAGGGTGTGTCGATCGAGGCGCACCTCGACAAGGGTCGCGGCCCGGTCGCGACCGTGCTCATCCAGCGCGGCACGTTGCGCGTCGGCGACTCGATCGTCGCCGGCGACGCGTTCGGCCGGGTCCGCGCGATGCTCGACGAGCACGGCGAAGCTGTCGACGAGGCCGGTCCCGCGCGACCGGTGATGGTCCTTGGCTTCACGTCGGTGCCGGGTGCGGGTGACAACTTCATCGCCGTCACCGAAGACCGCATCGCCAGGCAGATCGCCGAGCAGCGGCAAGCTCGCGAGCGCAACGCCGAGCTGGTCGCGCAGCGTGGCCGTCCGACGCTCGAGAACCTGTTCGACAAGCTCAAGGAAGGCGAAGTCACCCAGCTCAACTTGATCATCAAGGGTGACGTCTCCGGTTCGGTCGAGGCGATCGAGGACGCTCTGCTCAAGCTCGACGTCGGTGAGGAAGTCTCGCTGCGGATCATCGGCCGCGGTGTCGGTGCGATCACCGAGAACGACGTCAACCTCGCCAGCGCGTCCGACGCGGTCATCCTCGGCTTCAACGTGCGGCCCGAGGGCAAGGCCCGCGAGCTGGCCGAACGCGAGCACGTCGACGTCCGCTACTACTCGGTCATCTACGCCGCGATCGAGGACGTCGAGGCGGCGCTCAAGGGCATGCTCAAGCCGGTCTACGAAGAAGCGCAGCTCGGCACCGCCGAAGTGCGCGAAGTGTTCCGGGTGCCCAAGATCGGCAACGTCGCAGGTTCGATCGTCCGATCCGGCACGATCGTGCGTAACTCGAAGGCCAGGCTCGTCCGCGACGGCGTCGTCGTCGCCGACAACCTCACCATCGAGTCGCTGCGACGCTTCAAGGACGACACACGTGAGGTGCTCGAGGGATACGAGTGCGGTATCGGGCTCGGCTCCTTCAACGACATCAAGGTCGAGGACATCATCGAGACGTTCGAGCTGCGCGAGAAGCCGCGGGAGTAGCCGGGACCACCAGGAGGGGCAGGCCGTGTTCACCGGAACTCTCGCGATCGACCTGTTGCTCGGCGACGTCCATTCGCTCAAGCAGAAGCGGTCCGTCGTACGCCCGATCATGGCCGACCTGCGTCGCACGTACGAGGTCGCTGTCGCCGAGGCAGGTCACCTCGACCTGCACCGGCGGGCGCTGATCGGGGTGGCGGTGGTCGCCGCCGACGCGGGACATTGCGCAACGGTGCTGGGTTCTGCGGTCAGGTTGGTCGAAGATCATGTCGAGGTAACGGTGTTGTCGAGTCGGCAGCGGTTGTACGCACTGGAGGACGAGTGACTGACGTAGCCCGGGCGCGACGCCTCGGCGACCGCATCAAGGTCGTCGTTGCGGAGACGCTCGAGCGTGGCATCAAGGACCCCCGTCTCGGGTTCGTCACGGTCACCGACACCCGCGTCACCCCTGACCTGCGCGAGGCGAAAGTCTTCTACACCGTGTACGGCGACGACGCGGCTCGAGCCGCGACGGCCGCCGCACTCGAAAGCGCAACCGGCGTTGTGCGCGCAGAGATCGGCAAGCAGTGCCGGCTGCGGTTCGTGCCGAGTGTTGAGTTCATCGCCGACGTCGTACCTGACACAGGGCGGCACATCGCCGATCTCGTCGAGCGGGCGCGCGCGCAGGACGCCGAGCTCGCTGCCGCCGCGGCCAACGCGGTTCCCGTCGGCGACCCCGACCCGTACCGTCGTCCGGTGGAGGACGACCAGTGAAACCGCCGCCCATGCCGCAGATCTTCGTCGGCACGCCCGCGGAGACCGAGTTCGAGGTGGCGGTCCGCCTACTTTTTGAGAGCGACGACGTCGCATTGCTGTGTCACATCAGCCCGGACGGCGACGCGCTCGGATCGCTGCTGGCGCTCGGCATCGCGCTGCGCCGGCTCGGAAAGAACGTCATCGGCTCCTGGGGCGACGACACGATCGTGATCCCGCCGATGTACTCGTTCCTGCCCGGGCTCGACATGCTCTGCCAGCCGCAGGACTTCCCGCACGAGCCGGCTCTGCTGGTGACCTTCGACACCGGGTCGGTCGACCGGCTGGGGTCGCTGGCGCCGCTCGCGACCAAAGCCGACGAGACCGTGGTCATCGACCACCATCCGTCCAACACGTCGTTCGGCACGGTCAACGTGCTGGCGCCGCAGGCCGCCGCGACCGCCGAGATCGTCTACCACCTGGTGCGGGCGCTCGGCGTCCGCATCGACACCGACATCGCCAGCTGCCTCTACACCGGGCTGACCACCGACACCGGCTCGTTCAAGTTCACCGCGACCACACCCTCGGTGCACGAGATCACCGCCGACCTGCTGCGCACGGGCCTCCGGCACGACCTGATCTCGCGGCAGATCTGGGACACCAACCGGTTCGCCTACATCAAGCTGCTCGGCGTACTGCTCGACCGCACGGAGCTCGAACCCGAGCATGAGTTGATCTGGACGCACTCGACGCGCGCCGACCTGCAGTCCTCAGGCGTGCTGATGGAAGAGATCGAGGGCGTCATCGACGTCATCCGCACCGCCGACCAAGCCGAGATCGCGGTCATCCTGAAGCAGGACGCCGACGGCTCCTACAAGGTGTCGATGCGCTCGAAGGGTCACGTCGACGTCGGCTCGGTCTGCGTCGGGCTCGGCGGCGGCGGGCACCTGTACGCAGCGGGCTTCACGAGCACCGACGACGTCGCGGGCACGATGGACGCGGTGCGCGAGGCGATCGACGCCGCGCCCAGACGCAGGGACGGATGAGCGGTCCGGCACCGGCCGGCGGGTTGCTACTCGTCGACAAGCCGCAGGGACTGACCAGTCACGACGTCGTCGCGCGGGTGCGCCGGTTGGCGGGCACTCGTCGCGTAGGTCATGCCGGCACTCTCGATCCGATGGCCACCGGCCTGCTGATCATCGGCCTCGACAAGGCGACCCGGCTGCTGGGGCACCTCGCGACGCACGACAAGGACTACACCGGCACGGTCCGGCTCGGCGCGCGCACGTCGACCGACGACGCAGAAGGCGAACTGATCGCCGAGGGCGACGCGGGCGATATCGCCGACACGGCGATTCACGGCGCTGCCGCAACGTTCGTCGGCGACCTCCTGCAAGTCCCGCCGGCGGTGAGCGCGATCAAGGTCGGCGGCGTCCGCTCCTACACCCGTGCCCGTCGCGGCGAGGACATCGAACTGGCCGCGCGTCCTGCCCGCGTCACCGCATTCGATGTCCTGGCCGTTCGCCGCGAGGGTCGGTACGTCGACGTCGACATCTTCGCGAGCGTGTCGAGCGGCACCTACATCCGCGCGCTGGCGCGCGACCTGGGCGAGACGCTCGGCGCGGGTGGGCACCTGACCGCGCTCCGGCGTACCAGGATCGGTTCGTACGACATCTCGGCTGCGCGGCCGCTCGCCGAGTTCGAGGCTCAAGGGTCAGTCCGCGACGCGCTGCAACCACTCGCCGCGGCGGTCGCCGCCGCATTCCCGCGCCGCGACGTCGACGCGCCGACCGCAGTTCTGGTGGCGCACGGCGGCCGGTTGCCGGCTGAGGGAATCGGGCCCGGTCCGGTAGGTGTTTTCGGTCCTGACGGTGATGTGCTCGCCTTGATGGAAGAACGCGGCGACGTCGCGGCAGCGTTGTGCGTGTTCGCCGACTCGTAGGTAGGAGCGCGATGCAGAGGTGGCGGGGACTCGAGGCGGTGCCTCCCGGGTGGGGCAGGTGTGTCGTCACTATCGGCGTGTTCGACGGCGTGCACCGCGGCCACCAGCAGATCGTGGCCCGCGCTGTTGAATGCGCCCGCTCGCGCCGCCTCCCTTCGGTGGTCGTCACGTTCGACCCGCACCCGTCCGAAGTGGTGCGGCCTGGCACCCACCCGGCCGTCTTGACCTCGCCGCGGGAGAAGGCCGACCTCGTCGAGGCGCTCGGCGTCGACGTACTGTGCCTGCTGCCGTTCACCGCTGAGTTCTCCCGGCTCTCGCCCAAGGAGTTCGCGCACGCCGCTTTGGTGGAGAGGCTGCACTCGGCGGTCGTCGTCGTGGGGGAGAACTTCCGGTTCGGTCACGGCGCCAGCGGCCACCTATCGACGCTCGTGACTCTCGGCGCGGAGTTCGGCTTCGCGGCCGAAGGGGTGCCGCTGCTGACGGAGAACGGCGTGACGATCTCGTCGACGTTCGTCCGCTCTTGCATCGACGCGGGTGATGTCGTCACCGCGGCGCAGGCGCTTGGCCGGCCGCACCGCGTCGACGGTGTCATCGTCCGGGGTGACGGCCGCGGGCGCACGATCGGCTTCCCAACCGCCAACCTCCAGACGCCGACCCACGCGGCCATCCCGGCCGACGGGGTGTACGCCGGACACCTCGTGCGCAGGGGAGCGGCACTTCCCGCGGCGATCTCGATCGGCACCAATCCGACGTTCGCGGGCCGGGAGCGCCGGGTCGAGGCCTACGTGCTCGACTTCGACGACGACCTGTACGGCGAGCACGTGGCGTTCGACTTCGTCACCCGCTTGCGCGATACGGAGCGCTTCGACGACGCCGATGAGCTCATCAGCCAGATGCACCGCGACGTCGCTGAGGCCAGGAAGCTGCTCGCGACCGAAAATCACCCGATTGGATGACATTGGCGCCGGGCCCGCAGGCCGACATTTGAGGAGTCCGGTACTACCCGGACCGTCCTCCTGGAGCCTTCAATGTCGATCGCTCACCCGAACATCCTGGTCGTCGACGACGACCCGACCGTGCGGATGCTGGTCACTGACGTGCTCGAGACCGAGGGCTACGAGGTGCATTCGGTGGAGGACGGCTTCGCGGCACTCGCCAGCGTCGAGTCGTCCACGCCCGACTGCATCGTCCTGGACGTGATGATGCCCGGCATGGACGGTCACGCTGTACTGGGCCAGCTGCGCTCGCGCGCCAACGACGCACACGTGCCGGTCGTCATGCTGACCGCTAACTCCTGCGACGAGCAGGCCTGGCAAGCCTGGACCGAGGGCGTCGACTACTTCCTGACCAAGCCTTTCGAGCCCGACGAGCTGGTCCGCTACCTGCACTACCTCTTCACCTCAGCGAACGGGAGCCAGACCGGCACCGACGACATCGCCGACGCCGACGCCTGACCTTCCACCCATCGCCTGATCCTTCCATCGCCTGACTCGCCCATCGCGTGACTTCCCGCCCCCGTTTCGTGGGGTGATCCAGGGCGCCACAGGCCGCTTCCCGCGCCCAGGCGCCCTCGATCATGTGCAGTGGCAGTGACCGGATCGATCCTGGCCGGGGTGTGACAATTGTTCCGCCAGATCTGGCGGAAACATTCGCTCACAGCCCCGGGCTGACGGCCGTTCCGTCCGATTACCGCTTGCGCTCTGGTCTTTGGAGATGTGTGCGTCTGGCGCGCGGCTATGACCGCGCGTGAGCCGCACAAATGCGAACTCGGCGCTCATGGTGCTGGCGCGATGGTTCGATAAAGATCGCATGCCACCGCCCGCCGAGAAGGTAATGAGCGATGGCTCGCCCATGCCCCGCGGTCTTTACACCGGACCTGCCCTCCCCGATTTCGTCGCCTTGCTGAAGTGGAGCCTGCGGCAGTCCGCTAAGTACGCGATGTGTCTGATGATCGCCGGGACGTTCGTCGCGTCGGCGATTTCGGGCGCGGAGCCCAGAGTGGTCGTCGAGGGAATCGTGCTGGCCATCGAAGTCCTCTTGTACGGCGGCCTCGTCGGATTGTGTTTCCTCGCGCACAACGCTGAGGAGCCGAACCTGTTCCCGGTGCTGATGCTCGGCGCGCACGGTTGCTACGGCATGTGGTCCGTTCCGTTGCCGCGACGCGACGTGACGCCAAGCAGCTAGGCCTCTTCGCGCCCGGACGACGCCGGCGCCTACTTGACGGGGACCGCGCCGGGGCCGTTCGCCGAGCGGCGGCGCAGCCAGACTGCAGCACCGGCGATCAGCGCCACGACGAGTCCTGCGCCCCCTGCCGCCAGTGGCATCGGGCCTCCCGGCTCGTCCGGGTTCGGCGCGGTCGCCGCGCTCGTCGGCTCCGCGGGCTCCGCTGATGGTGACGCACTCGTCGGCGCGGCCGACTCGGTGGTCGAGGCGGTCGGCCGCATGTCGGCCACGACCTTGAGGAACGGACCGTCGTGCTTGGCCGCCTGCGCCCAGAACGACGTCGCATCGATCACGGTGGTGTGCGGGCGATAGCCGGTGGCGTACGTGACGACGATCGCCCGGCCCTTGGTCTCGACGCTGGGCACGTGCACGGGGATCCGGCCGTCGGCGTCCGGCCGCACGGCGTACGGGCGGCCACCCGAGGAGAAGACCGCCATGACGGCGTTTTCAGGAGCGGTGAAGTGCACGAGGGTGTCGGCGGGGATCTCCACCGAGTACCGCGGCGTACGCGCGGTGCCTGGCGCATGTGTCGTCAAGCCGAGGCGCTCTCCGCGTGTGTAGCGCTTGAGGTCGGTGAGGTCCTCATGGAAGCCATGTGCGACGAAGAGCTCGTCGAGATCGTCGGCACCGTCGCCATCCTTGTCACGGTCCTTCGGCAGCCGGGCAGACAGAACGTCGTACAGCTCGGCGACGTCGAACACGGTTGTCGCGGCGAAGGATCGGCCGCCGCGGTCGCCGATGTTCGGCACGTTCCTGATCAGCTCGATGACGTCGCGCGGATCCATATTGAAGCCGTCGTCGTCCGGCGAGCCCGAGCCGCACTCCTTGGTGATCGCGGGATCTGCTACAGCCGGAAGCGTCGCCGGCGGCGCTATCGGTAGCCTGGCGTGTTTTACAGTCATTGCTTGCGGAGTCGGTATTGCCGTCGGTAGTTGGGCTGGTGGCACACTGGGCGAGCACTTCGGAAAGGGTTTGGTTGCCCCGAAGTCCAAAGTGCCTGGCGTCACCAGCTATTGTCTGGAATGACTATATGTAATAGGCGATGCCAATAGCGATACGCCGCTTAATCCCGCCTACCCCGACGAGGAATCGTGCGTACTTTCAGACGGCCTGGCTTCGCACCGGGGGAAGTAACGAAGCATAGGCGGGTTGCGCCGCTCTTCGTCTTCTTCGCTGCCATAATTGTCTCCGACTCTATGGAAACTAGGGACAAATCGCCTGTCCCCACAGACTGGACCCGAGCTTGGTTCCTCGCGGCGAGTATTAGCCTATTGGTCGCCGCGTCAATTTACGTATGGGAGCTACCTAGAACGTCGCCGGAGGCCGTTCAAAGGACACGGTCGGGGGCGCCGATAATAGTTGGGCTTGTACTGATCGCGTTCTCCATGCGTGATGAATTGTCGCCCATCATAGAGGCAACGGTTCTTGGTGCGTTGTCAGGAGCATCGGCCGCCTTAGCGATTGCTCCGTTCTTGCTCGCAACCAGCGCCTGGCCGGACGGCGAGTCAACCCCGTCCAAAGTCGCGAAATCACCGCCTGAGCTGGAATGAGCTTCCCAGCTCGTGCTTTGGGGTCGAGCGCGGCCACCCTCACCCGCCCTCTGCCTAGCCCGTGAAACGGGTTCCGTGGCATGTTGACGTCGAGGACGGCGGCTTTCCGCGGGCGGGGGTATGTACTCGCGATCGACCCGAGCGCGCCCCTACGTTTCCGGGATCCGCCGGGTCCTGTGCGCGACTGCAGCGCGACTGTGGCGTGTCCGAACGGGCTACTCCAACGGCTGGGGGCGGGATTGACAACGCTCTTGCGGTGAGCACCAATACCGTGCGAGAACCGCCCGGGTGCTAACCTTTCGAGCGTTGTCGGCAGATGCCGGCTCGCTGTTGTCTGCCCGGGTGAACAAGACCTCGGGCGCGGCGATCACACGCAAAAGGAGCTCAGGCCCGGTGCCTCTCGCCCAGGACGTCAAGAAGCAGATCATGACCGACTACGCGACGGTCGAGAACGACACCGGATCACCCGAGGTACAAGTAGCGATGCTGACCAAGCGCATCGCCGACCTGACCGAGCACCTCAAGATGCACAAGCACGATCACCACAGCCGCCGCGGCCTGCTCCTGCTGGTCGGACGCCGCCGTCGTCTGCTGCAATATCTCGCCAAGACCGACATCACGCGCTACCGGTCGCTCATCGAGCGTCTCGGCCTGCGTCGCTAGCACTGCGTCGGTTGCACAACCGCGCTATCGCTCCGCCGACCGGCGGGGCTACGCCGGAGCACGGCGTCACGCCGGGTTGAGGGCGTACGAGGACCGGTCCTCGGTAGTGGTTCCCGGAGCTTCCTCCGGGTGCTTCTACTGAGCACCGATCCCCGCTCACCTGGCTGCTGCGCTCCTGTATGCCAAGGAGGAGCCCGTGGGGGCACCCAGAAAAACGCACGAAGTCCATTCCGCGACGGCCACTATCGGTGACCGCACCATCACGTTCGAGACCGGACGGCTTGCTCTGCAGGCCAGCGGCGCCGCACTCGTCAAGCTCGGTGACACCACCGTGCTCTCGGCGACCACCGCCGCGAAGCACCCGAAGGAAAACCTCGACTTCTTCCCGCTGACGGTCGACGTCGAGGAGCGCATGTACGCCGCCGGCAAGATTCCCGGCGGGTTCTTCCGCCGCGAGGGCCGCGCGAGCGAGGACGCGATCCTGACCTGCCGGCTGATCGACCGGCCGCTGCGCCCGTCGTTCCCCAAGGGCATGCGCAACGAGATCCACATCGTGGCGACCGTGCTCGCGCTCGACCCGGAGCACCCGTACGACGTCGTGGCGATCAACGCCGCGTCGGCGTCCACCCTGCTCGCCGGGCTGCCCTACAGCGGCCCAGTGGGCGCGACCCGCGTCAGTCACGTCGACGGTGAGTGGATCGCCTTCCCGACCTGGGAAGAGAGCGACCGGGCCACCTTCGACATGGTCGTCGCGGGCAGCGTCCTTCCCGACGGCGATGTCGCGATCATGATGGTCGAGGCCGAAGCCACGCCGGCGACGGTCGGGCTTGTTGCCGATGGCGCTCCGCAGCCGACTGAGGACGTCGTCGCCAGCGGCCTCGAGGCCGCGAAGGCCGCGATCAAGGCCGTATGCGAGGCGCAGGTCGAGCTGGCCCGCAAGGCCGCCAAGCCGGCCGCCGACTACCCGCTGTTCGTCGACTACGAGGACGACGCCTTCGAGGCGGTGTCCAACGCCGTCGCGTCCGAGCTCGGCGCGGCACTGACCATCGCCGACAAGCAGACGCGCGAGACCGAGCTCGACCGCATCAAGTCGCTCGCGCAGGAGAAGCTCGCGACCGAGTTCGAGGGTCGCGAGAAGGAGATCTCCGCGGCCTTCCGGTCACTGACCAAGAAGCTCGTGCGCAAGCGCATCACCACCGAGAAGGTGCGCATCGACGGCCGCGGTCTCGAGGACATCCGTCCGATCGCCTGCGACGTCAACGTGCTCCCGCGCGTACACGGCTCGGCGCTCTTCGAGCGCGGCGAGACGCAGATCCTCAACGTCACGACGCTCAACATGACGCGCATGGAGCAGATGGTCGACACGCTCAACCCGGAGACGCGCAAGCGTTACATGCACCACTACAACTTCCCGCCGTACTCGACTGGCGAGACGGGCTTCATGCGTGGCCCGAAGCGTCGCGAGATCGGTCACGGCGCGCTGGCTGAGCGCGCACTGCTGCCGGTGGTGCCGTCGAAGGAGGACTTCCCCTACGCGATCCGCGTGGTTTCGGAAGCCGTCAGCTCCAACGGTTCGACGTCGATGGGCTCGGTCTGCGGCTCGACCCTGTCGCTGCTCGCGGCCGGCGTACCACTGAAGGCTCCGGTTGCGGGTATTGCGATGGGCCTGATCTTCGAAGGCGGCGAGTACGCCACCCTGACCGACATTCTGGGTGCTGAGGACGCGTTCGGTGACATGGACTTCAAGGTCGCCGGCACCAGCGAGTTCGTGACCGCACTGCAGCTCGACACCAAGCTCGACGGCATCCCCGCGTCCGTGCTCGGTCAGGCGCTGCAGCAGGCCAAGGTCGCCCGGCTCGCGATCCTCGAGCGCATGCAGGAGGCCATCGACGGCCCGGCCGAGATGTCTCCGTTCGCGCCGCGCGTCATCACCGAGAAGGTCCCCGTCGACAAGATCGGCGAGATCATCGGCCCGAAGGGCAAGATGATCAACCAGATCCAGGCCGACACGGGTGCCGACATCTCGATCGAGGACGACGGCACGATCTTCATCGGCGCCACCGACGGCACGTCAGCCGCGGCAGCTCTGGCGATCATCCGCGGGATCGTCAGCCCGACCATGCCGCTGGTCGGCGAGCGCTACCTCGGCACCGTCGTCAAGACGACGGCGTTCGGCGCGTTCGTCTCGCTGACCCCCGGCAAGGACGGCCTGGTGCACATCAGCAAGCTCGGCCAGGGCAAGCGGGTCGAGAAGGTCGAGGATGTCGTCAACGTCGGCGACAAGCTGCAGGTCGAGATCGCCGAGATCGACCCGCGCGGCAAGATCAGCCTGGTGCCGGTCCGCGAAGGCGCCCCGGAGAAGACCGATCACGACGTGTCTGATCCGGGCATCACCCTCGACGCGACCGGCGGGGGCAAGGGCGAGGGCGGTTCCGAGGGTGGCCGCGAAGGTGGCCGCGACCGCGACCGCAGCCGTCGCCGTACGCGCGGTGGTGGCCCGGGCGAGGGCGCCGCTGGCAACCCGACGTTCAGCAATGCAGCCGAGGCGTCGTCAGGTCCCGCGGCGGAGTCTGGCGCGGACGACTAGTGGCAACGCAGACCATCGCCCGGCAGGCGGACGGCGGCGTGATCCGTCGCACCGTCCTGCCGGGTGGGCTGCGTGTCGTCACCGAGTCGATGCCGGGCGTGCGGTCTGTCGCCTTCGGGATCTGGGTCAACGTCGGATCGCGTGACGAGACGCCGGGCCTGGCGGGGGCGTCGCACTTCCTCGAGCACCTGCTGTTCAAAGGCACGCGGCGTCGCTCGGCCATGGAGATCGCGGCTGTGATGGACGCTGTCGGCGGCGAGATGAACGCCTTCACCGCCAAGGAGTACACCTGCTTCTACGCGCGGGTGCTCGATGTCGACATGCCTCTCGCCGTCGACGTCATCAGCGACATGGTGACGTCGTCACTCATCACCACCGCCGACGTCGACTCGGAGCGCGGCGTCATCCTCGAAGAGATCGCCATGCACGACGACGCACCTGACGACGTCGTGCACGACGCGTTCGCGCAGACGGTCTTTGGCGACCATCCGCTCGGACGTCCGGTCCTCGGCACCGTCGACTCGATCACCAACGTCGCGCGCAGCGCGGTGCACGGCTACTGGAAGCGGCGCTACCGCCCGAGCGACATGGTCGTCGCGGCTGCCGGCAACCTCGATCACGCGACTGTCGTGAAGCTGGTTCGCCGGGCTTTCAAGGGCACCGGCCTGCTCGATGACGACGTGGCCAAGCCGGCGAGTCGGCGCCGCGCCAACGGCATGCGCAAGCCGCAGTCGTCCGTCGACCTCATCCGCCGCCCGACAGAGCAAGCCAACCTCGTGCTCGGGACCGTCGGCATGGCGCACAGCGACGAACGGCGCTACTCGCTCGGCGTGCTCAACAACGCACTGGGCGGCGGCATGTCGTCGCGGCTGTTCCAAGAGGTCCGCGAGAAGCGCGGTCTTGCCTATTCGGTCTACAGCTACTCGTCGCAGTACGCCGACACGGGGCTGTTCGGCGTCTACGCCGGCTGCATGCCGGCCAAGGCGCGCGAAGTGCTCAAGATCTGCCGCGAGCAGCTCGACCAGATCGCGACCTATGGCATCACTGACGACGAGCTCGCCCGGGGCAAGGGTCAGCTCAAGGGCTCGCTCGTGCTCGGTCTCGAGGACACCGGCTCGCGGATGACCCGGCTCGGCAAGGGCGAGCTGGTGCATAACGAGGTACTCACCGTCGACGAGGTCATTCGCCGCATCGACGCCGTCACCCTCGACGACGCTCGTGGGGTCGCCGCCGATCTGCTCGACGACCGCACGCTCTCGCTCGCTGTCATCGGTCCGTTCGACGACGACGCCGACTTCTCCGCCGCGGTGGCCTGACGGCCGTGTCGGAGGTGCCTGCGATCCGGGTCGGCGTACTCGGTGCCCTTGGCCGGATGGGTGCCGAAGTGTGCCGCGCCGTCGAGGGCGCGCCTGACCTGGAGCTGGTCGCCTCGCTCGACGCGGGCGATTCGCTGGACCAGCTCAGCAAGAGCGGCGCGCAGGTCGTGGTCGACTTCACGCATCCCGACGCCGTCATGGACAACGTGCAGTGGTGCGTCGAGCACGGCATCCACTCCGTCGTTGGTACGACGGGCTGGACCGACGAGCGCCTGCAGCAGGTTCGCGACTGGACGGCCGACGCGAAAGCCAACGTCCTGATCGCGCCCAACTTCGGCATCGGCGCGGTGCTGATGATGCGCTTCGCGCAACTGGCCGCGCCGCACTACGAGTCGGTCGAGATCGTCGAGCTGCATCATCCGGGCAAGGCCGATGCCCCCAGCGGCACTGCTCGGCGTACGGCGGAGCTCGTCGCGCAAGCACGTGCGGGCAAGCCGGCGTCGCCCGACGCGACGACGACATCTCTCGACGGCGCGCGGGGAGCCGATGTCGACGGCGTGCGCGTGCATGCGGTGCGGCTGGCCGGACTGGTTGCGCATCAGGAGGTTCTGCTCGGCGGGTCCGGGGAGACGCTGACGATCAGGCACGACTCGCTCGACCGCGCGTCGTTCATGCCCGGCGTTCTGCTTGCCGTGCGCCACGTCGCCGAACGTCCCGGTCTCACTGTCGGCATCGAGTCACTGCTCGAGATGTGATGCGCAAACGGCTCGGCCCGCGGCGTCTCGTGCTGCTCGTGCTGACGCCGTTGCTGCTGTTCTACGCCTACCTGATCGCCTCGGCCGGGTGGGCGATGATCCGCGACGACCGGTTCGCATCGCGAGGCACCGGAGCCGCCCTGCTCGTGCTCGTCGCGGTCGCCGTCGGACTCGTCTTCGCTGAGCTTCGGTTCGGGCGACAGGTCGAGATCCTGTCCCGCGAGTACGACCTGACCGCTGTTTCTGATGACGCCCCGCTAGCGCTCTCGCCCTCCGGCCGGCCCGACCGCGACGCCGCCGACGCGGCCTTCGACCGGGTCAGCGAGCGGGTGAAGGACACGCCACAGGACTGGCGCGGGTGGTACGAACTGGGCCTGGCGTACGGCGACGCCCGCGACACGATGCGCGGCCGGCGCGCGCTGCGCAAGGCCGTCGAGCTGCACCGCGCCGTTGAGCTGAACAGGGGAGACGCGAAGTGATCGGCGTCGACGACATCGCGGCGGCGGCGCAGCGGCTCGCCGGAGTCGCCCACCGCACGCCGGTGCTCACGTCGCACACGTTGGACGCTCTCGTCGGCGCCAGCGTGTTCCTCAAGGCCCAGAACCTGCAGCGCGTCGGTGCGTTCAAGTTCCGCGTCGCCTACAACGCGATCGCGTCGCTTCCCCCAGACGATGCGGCTCGCGGCGTCGCGGCGTACTCGT
>JBKJZO010000179.1:0-43688 GCA_046715235.1 Mycobacteriales bacterium | reverse complement strand
TCGGCCGATGAGGACGAGCCGCTGCGCCGGCCGCTCGAGCCGGTGCGCCGGCCGCCTGCGCCGCCGCCGGACCGGCGGCCAGCGGCGACAAAGGTCGCCATGCCGTCTTTGAGCTCGGAGTCGTGCCGGTCGCACAGGTCGATCTCGTAGCTCGCATTTCCCAAGCCAAAGCGCTCGGTGGTGGTGCCGGGCGTGTCGTCACTGCACACGTCACAGGTAAGCAGGACTTGAATCCTCTGTGCCATTCGGGAACGCCTTTCACTAAAAACAACCGGGGTGTCCCCCACCCGGACGGATATGCCCCCAGTAAAACACGCGAATGCGGCGAGGGCAATCGGTCGCGGACTATTCCGGGCGCAGCAGCGGAAACAATATGCAATCGCGAATACTGGCCGCTCCAGTGAGCAGCATGAGCAACCGGTCGACGCCCATTCCCATTCCCCCGGCGGGCGGCATACCGTACTCCAGCGAACGCAGGAAGTCCTCGTCGAGTTCCATCGCCTCGGCGTCGCCGGCTGCTTTCGCCCGCGCCTGCTCGACCAGCCGGGCGCGCTGCTCGACCGGGTCGACCAGTTCGCTATACGCCGTCGCGAGCTCGCGGCCGCAGGCGACCAGATCCCAACGCTCCGCCAGCAGCGGATCGATGCGGTGCCGTCGCGTCAGAGGCGACACGTCCTTGGGAAAGTCGCGGTAGAACGTCGGTTCGACCGTGTCGTGCTCGACGAGCCGCTCATACATCTCGAGCACGACCGCGCCCGCACCCCAGCGCGGATCGACCGGCACACCAGCGGCCTCGGCCTGCTTGCGTATGACGTCCACGCCGGAGTCGAGGGCGACCGGCTCGCCGAGCGCAGCCGAGATCGCGTCGAGAACGGTGACCTGCCGCCACTCCCCCGACAGGTCGATCTCGCCGCCGTCCGGCAGCGGTACGACGAGCGAGCCGGTCGCAGCCAGCGCCGCCTCTTGGACGATCTCGCGCGTGAGTGCGGCCATCGAGTCGTAGTCGCCGTAGGCCTCGTAGACCTCGAGCATCGTGAACTCGGGATTGTGCTTGGTCGATATGCCCTCATTGCGGAAGTTGCGGTTGATCTCGAACACGCGCTCGACGCCACCGACGACGAGACGCTTCAGGTAGAGCTCGGGTGCAATTCGCAGAAAGAGATCGAGGTCGAACGTGTTGTGGTGTGTGACAAACGGCCGGGCGGTGGCGCCACCCTGCACCGGCTGCAGCATTGGAGTTTCGACTTCGATGAATCCGCGGTCGGCCATCGAGTTGCGCAGCGACCGCACTGTGGCGCTTCTGGTGTTCAACATGCGCCGCGCCGCGGGATTGACGATCAGGTCGACGTACCGCTGGCGCACCCGCGCTTCCGGATCGGAAAGGCCCTTGTGCTTGTCGGGCAGTGGTCGCAGGGATTTGGCCGCCATCGACCAGGACTCGGCCAGCACGGAGAGCTCCCCCCGGCGCGACGTGATCACCTCGCCACACACGCTGACGTGATCGCCGAGGTCGACGTCGGCTTTCCAGGCCGCAAGGCGCTCGTCGCCGAGGCGGTCGGCCGACAGCATGACCTGCAGGTCGCCCCCGCCGTCGCGCAGCGTGGCGAAGCACAGCTTGCCGCCGATCCTGTTCAGCAACACCCGGCCGGCGATGCAGACCCGTTCGCCGGTGGCGGTGTCGGTCTCGAGGTCGACGAACCGTTCACGTAGATCGGCAATCGCCGCATTGCGGCCGACCGACACCGGATACGGATCGGCACCTGACTCCAGGAGACGGTCGCGCTTGGCCCGGCGTACGCGCATCTGCTCGTTGACGTCTTCGGGCAGTTCCTCGGTCATGCGCTCGCGTTCTTCTCGTAGACCAGCCGCAGGCCGACCAGTGTCAGCCACGGTTCGTGCAGTTCGATCGAAGCGCACTCCTGCAACAGCAGCGGAGCCAGGCCGCCGGTGGCGATGACGCGCGCCGAGCCGCCGAGCTCCGCGACGAACCGGGCGACGATGCCGTCGACCTGCCCCGCGAACCCGTACAGGATGCCCGATTGGAGTGCCTCGACCGTATGACGGCCGATCACCGAGCGAGGCCTGGCGAGTTCGACCTCGCGCAGCTGCGCGCCTCGCCGGCCCAGCGCCTCGACGCTCATCTCGACACCGGGTGCGATCGCGCCGCCGAGGTACTCGCCCTTGGCGCTGATCGCGTCGAACGTCGTCGCCGTACCGAAGTCGATGACGACGCAGGGCCCGCCGTACAGATGCGCTGCGGCGACGGCGTTGATGATGCGGTCGGCGCCGACCTCCTTGGGGTTGTCAGTGAGGATCGGCACCCCCGTGCGCACACCCGGCTCGACCACGAGGGCAACGAGCCCGAAGTGCCGGCGAGTCATCTCGCGCATCTCGTGGGTGACGCTCGGAACGACCGAGCAGACAGCGACTCCGCGGATGTCGGAGTGCGCTATTGCGCCGTTGAGCGAGAGGAATCCCTGAATGAGCAGTGCCAGCTCGTCAGCCGTGCGATGGGCTTCGGTCCCTATCCGCCAGTGGTCGACCAGCTTGTCGTCACTGAAGACGCCGATAACGGTGTGGGTGTTGCCGACGTCGATCGCGAGCAGCATCAGGGTCCCCCCGTCGCGAGCAGGTCGAGGTCGACGCCGATGTCGAGCACCGGCGCGGAGTGGGTGAGCGCGCCCACGGCGAGATAGTCGACGCCGGTGCTGCCCACTTCCTTGGCAGTCTCGAGGGTCAGCCCGCCGCTAGCCTCCAGGCGCGCCCGGCCAGCTGTCACACGGACAGCCTCGCGCAGCTGGTCGACAGTCATGTTGTCGAGCAGGACCAGGTCGGCGCCCGCATCGATGGCCTCTGCCACCTGCGCGACGGTGTCGCATTCGACCTCGATCGGCAGGCCGGGGAAAGCCGCGCGCACAGCGTCGAAGGCGGCCCTGACGCCACCGGCTGCGACGACGTGGTTGTCCTTGACGAGTGCGGCGTCCGACAAGCCCATGCGGTGGTTGATCCCGCCACCACAGCGCACTGCGTACTTCTCGAGCGCACGCAGCCCTGGCGTCGTCTTGCGGGTGTCGCGCACCCGCGCTCCGGTGCCGTCGAGCGCCTGCACCCACTGCGCGGTGAGCGTCGCGACCCCGGACAGGTGACACAGGAGGTTAAGCAGCGTGCGCTCCGCGGTGAGTAGCGGGCGGGTGAGTGCGGTCGCGGTCAGGATCGCATCGCCGCGCGCGACGCGGTCGCCGTCGCCCTTGTGCGCGTCGAGCTCGACACTGCCGCCGGTCACCAGCTCGAGTACGGCGCAGGCGACCGGTACGCCGGCGACCACGCCGGGCGCGCGGGCCACGACCTTGGCGACGCCCTCCTGGTCGAACGGCACGGTCGCGACACTTGTCACGTCGACACCACCGGCAAGGTCTTCGTCGATCGCCTGCTCTACGACGGCAGCGACGTAGCTGGCGTCGAGGCCCGCCGTGTCGAGCATCGCGGCTACCAATGGGCTGAACGTCACTGGACCTCCGCCGGCGTGAACTCACTCACCAGCTCACCGTCGGCGCCGAGCCGGCTGTGGATGTGACCCAGCCATTCGGCTCGCGCGTCTGGGAAGTCCTCGCGCCAGTGACCGCCCCGCGTCTCCTCGCGCATCGAGGCCGTGGCAACAAGCACCGACGCGACGGCGTGCAGGTTGGTGACCTCCCAGGCGGCCGGGCCGACGTCGTCGCTTGCTGCCCGCTCCCCGATGATCGCGAGCGTCTTCGCGGCGGCCGAGAGCGAGTCGGCACTGCGCAGTACGCCGGCGCCCTGCGTCATGGTGTGAGCGATCTCGTTGCGCGCGGACGCGTCGACGAGTCCGTGGTGGGCTCCCTGGTCCACGGGCTCGGCATGCGGCGGCAGGTCACGCGCGATCGCGTCACAGATGCGCTGCGCGAATACGAGTCCCTCGAGCAGGCTGTTGCTCGCCAGCCGGTTGGCTCCGTGCACGCCAGTGCAGGCGCACTCGCCGCAGGCATAAAGCCCCGGGATCGACGTACGGCCGTCGAGATCGGTGCGGATGCCACCGCTGGCATAGTGCGCCGCAGGCGACACAGGGATTGGGTCGGTGACGGGGTCGACGCCGGCCTCGCGGCACCGCGCGACGATGGTCGGGAAGTGCTCGAGCAACTTGTCCTCGCCGAGTCCCCGCGCGTCGAGGAAGAGATGGTCAACCCCCTGTTCGGCCATCACCCGGCTCATCGTCTTCGCTACGACGTCGCGCGGCGCCAGGTCGCCAAGCTCGTGCACCCCCTGCATGATTCGCCGTCCGGCTGCGTCGACGAGGAAAGCGCCCTCGCCTCTCATCGCCTCGCTGATGAGCGGCTGCTGCTGGCCGACCTGATCGCTCAGGTGCAGCGCGGTCGGGTGGAACTGCACGAATTCGAGGTCCTGGATCACCGCGCCCGCCCGCAACGCGAGCGCGACTCCGTCACCCGTCGAGACACTGGGGTTGGTGGTCGCGGCGAAGACCTGGCCCATGCCACCGGTCGCGAGGATCACGGCTCGGGCCCGGACGGCGCCCACGCCGCCCTGAGTGCCCTCGCCGAGTACGTGCACTGTCAGTCCACACGCGCGTCCCTCAGCTGTGGTGAGGAGGTCAAGCACCAGCGCGTGCTCGATGAGCTCAATGTCAGGCGCCGCGCGTACGGCGTCGACGAGCGCTCGTTCGACCTCGGCGCCGGTCGCGTCGGCTGCGTGGATGACCCGGCTGCGCAGGTGTCCGCCCTCGCGCGTCATCGCCAGCTCGCCGTCACGCATGTCGAACTGGGCGCCCAGCGCGATCAGTTCACGGACGCGGGCCGGCCCCTCGCGGACCAACACCTCGACCGCGGCGCGGTCACACAGTCCCGCTCCGGCCTTAAGGGTGTCCTCGAGGTGCTGCTCGGGCGAGTCCAGGGGATGGAGCGCAGCGGCGATCCCGCCTTGCGCCCAGGCCGTCGCGCCGTGGGACACGAACGACTTGGTGACCAGTAGCACCCGCCCGCCCTTGCGGGCCTGCAGCGCGGCCGTCAACCCCGCGATTCCGCTGCCGACGACGATGATGTCGGCGGTCAGCGACCAGCCTGGCTCCTCTGCGACCAGGCGGGTGGGCAACATCAGTGCACGTCGCCGTACACGAGGTCGCCGCGGAAAGTGCTATCGAGCGCGCCGGGGTCGGCCGGATCGAAGCCAGTGCCGGCGATGCGGTTGAGCTCGTCGACGAAGACGACGCGTGGCCGGATCGCGCGGGCTTGCTCGTCGGCGACGCTGCAGTAGCTGATGAGGATGACCAGATCACCCGGGTGCATCAGGTGCGCGGCCGCGCCGTTGATGCCGACGATCCCCGAACCCCTGGGGCCGGCGATGACGTAGGTCTCGAGCCGAGCGCCATTGGTCACGTCGACGATCGCGACCTGTTCGCCGGCGAGCAGATCGGCGGCGTCCATCAGGTCTTCATCGATGGTGACCGAACCGACGTAGTCGACGTCGGCCTGAGTCACCGTCGCGCGGTGGATCTTGCTCTTGAGCATGGTGCGGTACACGCGGTCACGTCTCCTTCGAGTACATGCCTGTTCACCGGTTGGCCGGTGCGCCGAGGTCGAGTGTGACGTTGTCGATCAGTCTTGTGCCACCCACAAATGCGGCAATGAGCAGCAGACCGTGTCCGGTATCACGCCCCGCGGGCGACAAAGTGGCCGAATCCACGAGCTCGAGGTAGTCGACGCGCACGCCGTCCTCTGCGGCCAGGACGGCACGCGCATCGGCCAGAACCGCCTCCGCGCCGTGACCGGCGGCACGGCGGCCGGCGTCGAGTGCTCGGGAGAGTGCGACGGCCGAGCGGCGAGCCGTCTCGTCGAGGTAGGCGTTGCGGCTCGAGAGCGCCAATCCGTCAGCCTCGCGAACAGTCGGCACGCCGACGATCTCGATCGGGAAGTCGAGGTCGCGCACCATGCGGCGTACGAGCGCCAGCTGCTGCGCGTCCTTCTGGCCGAAGTACGCGAGATCAGGCCGGACAAGGTTGAACAGCTTCGCTACGACGGTCAGTACGCCGTCGAAGTGCCCGGGTCGCGTCGTGCCTTCGAGCACATTGCCCAGTGGACCGGCGGTGACGCGCACTGCGGGCTCGCCGCCGGCGTACATCTCCTGCACCGTCGGCACAAAGACGACCTCGACGCCTTCGGCCTCACACATCGCGAGATCGTCATCGAGCTTTCGCGGATATCGGGCGAGATCCTCATTGGGACCGAACTGCAAAGGGTTGACGAAGATGCTGACCCAGACCGAGCCGCGGCCCTCATGCGCGCGCCGGATCAGGGTCCGGTGCCCCTCGTGCAAGGCGCCCATCGTCGGCACCAGCGCGATGGGCACTCCCACGGCCGCCGCATCGCGCGCGGCGGCCAGCTCGGCGCGGGTGCTCGCGACTCTCATTGCGCGCCAAGCACGTGCAGCAATCCGGCGGCCCGGTCTGCCTTGAGCAGGCCGGACTGCAGGGCGCGCTCGGCGGTCAGCCTGGCCATCGCGACGTAGGCGGCAACAAGCTCGGGAGCATGCTCGCGCAACGCGTCGATGTGCACCTGCACAGTCTCGGCGTCGCCACGCGACACCGGCCCGGTCAAGGCGCTGTCGCCGCGCCGGAGAGCATTGTCGAGACTGGCCCCGAGCAGCGGGGCAAGCAGGCGAGCCGGCGACTCGACGCCGGCGTCCCGCAACAGATCCGCTGCCGACGTCGCCAGCGTCACCAGGTAGTTGGAACTCCATGACAGCGCGGCGTGGTAGACCGGTCGCGCTTCCTCGGGCACCCACACGGGCTCGCCGCCCATGTCGATGACGAGCGCCTCAGCCACCGGACGCAACTGATCCGGCGCCGTGACGCCGAACGTTGCACCCGTCAGCCGCAGCAGGTCTTCCGGCGCGCCCGCAAAGGTCATCACCGGGTGCAACGCCAGTGGGATCGCGCCGCGCGCCGTCGCCGGTTCGAGCACACCGAGCCCGTGGCGGCCGCTGGGGTGTACGACGAGCTGTCCCGGCCGGAACGCGCCTGCCGCCGCAAGCCCTGCGACGACGTCGGCGAGTTCGTCATCGGGAGTCGCGATCAGCGCCAGTTGGGATTCGCGGACGACGTGGTCGGCGTCCTTGACCGGTACGCCGGGCAGCAGCCGGTCGGCACGATCGAGCGATGCCGCCGAGACTGCGTACACAGCGACAACACGATGCCCTGCTCGCGCCAGCGCGGCTCCGAGCACGGCTCCGGCCCGGCCTGTCCCGACAACACCGACAGTGAGTCGTGCGGGATGGGCCGCAACGCCAGTCAATCGCGACTCCTTCGGCCGGGGGACTCGCAACCATCCTTGCAGTGGAGGCACGTTCCATCGCACGGCGGTTCCCGGCGACCGAGCCGATTGGTGTCATCAACGGGTCGAACCGACGGCTGACATCTGTGGAAGGACTACCTATGCGATCCCCACTTGGCCGCCGCCGCCGGCTGGCTGCCTTCGGGCTGACCGGCGCGCTCGCCGTCTCGACCTTCGGGGTTGGCGCCGCCGTCGCAGCAGCCCCGGTACCGGCGGGCTACACCGCCTTGAGCACCGCCACGGTCGCGCGCGGGCGTGCGCTGATGGCCCTGGTTGTCGCCGGCGACTCGGCCGCCATCCACGCGCGCCTGACACCGGCTGCGCGCCAGCAGATCTCCCGACAGCAGATTGTCACCGTGCTCACTGAGCTGAAGGCGACCCTCATCCGCGCCCGGATCGACGAGTCGGCATTGCCGCTGACGCGAAACCGCCTGGCCTACCTGGCCGACCACGCCACCACCGACGGCCGGGTACTGACGTTCACCGCGGAGTTCGACGCACGGGGGGCCATCGCCGGCCTGCTGCTCGCGCCGCGCGCGGAACTCCCGCCGGATCCCAAGGCGAGCTACCGCATGCGGGCCCGGCTGCAGCTGCCCTTCCGGGGTCAGTGGTGGGTGGTTTGGGGCGGATCCACACCGCTGCGCAACTACCACGCCATCGCCCCCGACCAGCGGCACGCGCTGGACCTGGTGATCTGGCGCAACGGCTCCACGCACCGCGGAGCGGGTACCGCCAACTCCGACTACCACGTCTGGCGGCACCGGATCCGATCGCCTGCTGATGCGACCGTGGTGTCCGCGCGGGACGGCGTACGTGACAACCGCCCGCAGGTCGAGGTGGACAACCCTCGCGACCCAGCCGGCAACCACGTCGTGCTCCGACTCGCCGACGGCGAGTACGCCCTCCTTGCGCATCTGCAGAGGGGCACGGTGCGGGTGCGGGCAGGGCAACGCGTGCGAGCCGGGCAGATTCTCGGCCTGGCCGGCAACTCGGGGAACTCCTCCGAACCCCATCTGCACTTCCATGTGCAGAACCGCGCCGATCTCTTCGCGCCGGACGCGGTCGGCCTGCCCGTCAGGTTCGCCGACTACGTCGCCAACGGCCGGCGGGTGAGTGCCGCCGAGCCTCTCCAGGGGCAGTTCATCTCGCCGCGCTGACGCTTGGTCCTGCACGCGGATCGCCCACGGTGGGTCCACGCAACGGGTCAGATGCGGGTGAAGCGCATGTCCATCCAGTGTGACCAGGTCCCAGCGCCATCGAATCGCTCCCAGCGCGCCTGCATCGATTGGCCGTCATCGGCGGCGATCAGTGTCGTGCGCATGTCATCACCGGCGAAGGTCATCACTCCGTCGTTGGCGACCGTCGCCCGCATGACGGTCACCGTCCCCTCGTGGTCGAAGGAGCGCATGGCGTAGGAGGTGCCATCGAACTCACCGATCACTTCGAGCGCCTCGACGATGTCGTCGCCCATCCGGACGTGCACTCGATGAACGAGGAAATGCCCACCACCGAGCCACTCGTAGCTGTCGGTCCCGACGATCCTGACCGACGGCTCCTCTGCGGTGGCGATCGTTTCGCCCTCCGATGCCCACCGGCCGGTGAGGGGGGAAAGGCGCAAGCTGGTCGGCCGGTCGCCGTTCGAGACTGGTCACTCCGTTCGCCTCCTGCAATCCGGGCAACGGGTGGCAGCGTGGACGAGCAGTTCATCCACGGTGCGCGGCTGTGTGGTGACGGTAACGCCAAGCCACCTCGTCGGCGCGTAGGCTGCGCGGCCGTGGGCACCCGGACGTGGCGTGTGGCGATGCAACAGGCGCTGTACGGCGAAGGTGGGTTCTACCACCGGCCCGAGGGCGGACCGGGCCATCACTTCCGTACGTCGACAAGCGCGTCGGTGCACTTCGCCAGGGCCATCGTGCGGTTGCTCGACAAGGTCGACGAAGGCCTTGGGCGTCCACCGCTCATCGAGTTGGTCGAAGTGGCCGCCGCCAGGGGTGCACTCCTTTCCGCGGTCGCGGCGGTGGTCCGCGAGGAGGCTCCCATGGTCGCGCCACGTCTACGTCTGGCTGGCGTCGAGCTCGCCGACCGGCCTGCCTCGTTGCCGGCCGAGATCGCCTGGCATCGCGAGCTGGCAGATCGCGGGCCAGTGACCGGCCTGCTACTAGCCAACGAGTGGCTCGACAACGTGCCTCTGGATGTCGCCGTGATGACCGCTGATGGTCCAAGGCTGGTCATTGTCGACGAGCAGGGCACCGAGTCGACGGGGCCGCCAGCCCCGGACGCCGAATCGCAATGGCTCGAGCGGTGGTGGCCTCTGACCGACGAGGGCGACCGGGCCGAGATCGGACTGCCCCGCGACGAAGCGTGGGCCGCCGCGGTCTCGCACCTCGAGGCCGGGCTCGCGGTCGCGATCGACTACGGGCACATGCGTGCAGAGAGAGGGGCGTCGGCGTACGCCGGAGGAACCCTCACCGGCTACCGGGACGGCCGTCAGGTGTTCCCGGTCCCTGACGGTTCGTGCGACATCACCGCTCACGTCGCCCTCGACGCGGTCGCGGCGGCAGGCGCGATCGTGGCCGGCGCCCGGGCGTACCTGATGGACCAGCGGGCAATGCTCCGCGACCTCGGTGTCACAGGAGATCTGCCGGACCGCGCCCTCGCGTCGGCCGATCCGCGCGGGTACCTCTCGGCGCTGCAGGCAGCCGGTCAAGCGGCGGAGCTGATCGCGCGCGGCGGGCTGGGCGATTTCGTGTGGGTTGTGCAACCCGTCGGCGTCGAGGTGCCTCCCCAGTTTTGGCTTGCGCAGCGCCCGCCGTGGGACGATGCGGGCGAACCCACCGGACCCACGCGAGGCTAGGGACAAGCATGGTCGACACGTTGCCGTCCACGACCGGGGTGACCCAGGCCACGGTCGGCCTCGGCATCGGCGCCGGTGAGCTGGCGACCGCCGACATGGTGCTCAACATCGGGCCCCAGCACCCCTCGACGCACGGCGTGCTCCGCCTGGCACTCACGATCGATGGCGAGCGCATCATCCGCGCCGACCCGATCATCGGCTACATGCACCGCGGCGCCGACAAGCTGTTCGAGGCGCGCGACTACCGGCAGATCATCGTCCTCGCCAACCGGCACGACTGGCTGTCGGCGTTCGCCAACGAGCTCGGTGTCGTCATCGCCGTCGAGCGCATGATGGGCCTCGAGACGCCCGAGCGGGCGCTGTGGATCCGCACGCTGATGGCTGAGCTCAACCGCATCCTCAACCACCTGATGTTCCTCGGCTCCTACCCGCTCGAAGTCGGCGCGATCACGCCGGTGTTCTACGCGTTCCGCGAGCGCGAGGAGATCCAGGCGGTCATGGAGGAGCTCTCCGGCGGCCGCATGCACTACATGTTCAACCGGGTCGGTGGCCTCAAGGAGGACCTCCCCGCGGGTTGGAAGGACCGCTGCCGCGTCGCCGTACGCAACGTGCGGGCGCGCATGAAGGACATCGACAACCTCATCCGCGGCAACGAGATCTTCCACCAGCGCACTGTGGGCGTGGGTGTCCTATCTCCTGACGCGGTGCTCGAGTACGGCGTCAGCGGGCCGATCGGTCGCGCGTCCGGTGTCGACTTCGACCTGCGCAGGGACGAGCCCTATCTGAAGTACGACGAGGTCGACTTCAAGGTCATCACCCGTGACACCGGCGACTGCTTCGCGCGTTTCGAGGTGTTGCTCGACCAGGTCTACGAGTCGCTCGACATCGCTGACCAGTGCCTCGACAAGATCCCCGGTGGCGCGGTCAACGTGAAGCTGCCGAAGGTCGTCAAGGCGCCCGAGGGGCACACCTACGCCTGGACCGAGAACCCCCTCGGCATCAACGGCTACTACCTGGTGTCTCGCGGCGAGAAGACGCCGTGGCGCCTGCACCTGCGCTCAGCGTCGTTCAACAACATCCACGCGCTCTCGCACCTGTTGCCGGGCACCCTGCTGCCCGACCTTGTCGCGATCATGGGCTCGATGTTCTTCGTCGTGGGAGACGTCGACAAGTAGCCGTTCAGGCGTCGCAACGACACGAATGGGCTAACCCCCTGCGTCCGTTCGACGCCTTTTTCGGTACCCCTGTTGCGCCGACGCACATAGTGGGACACTCGATGCGCTAAGGGGGGCACGGGGTGGGTCCGCGTTGTGGGGGGTTCCATGAACAAGGATCATGCTGACGACTGTTCTCGCGATGTCGACGCGGCACGCCTCCTCGACGTCCTCGATCGCATCGACTGCCACGTCTATACGGGCGAGGCGCGTGCCGACGGTCGCTACAACGAGCTGTTCACCGGTCCCGGCATCCAGACACTGCTTGGTGGGCCGATCCCGAACGGAGTCAGTCCCGCCCAGGCCTGGGATGCGGCAATCCACCCGGACGATTTCGACAGCCAGCACGCCGTGGACGGTGGCTGCGACACGGGCCTGCCGGTATCCATCGAGTACCGCCTGATCGGTTATGACGGCGTGACACGGTGGGTCCTCGACCGCATGTGGCCGCGGCCGATCGGGCCCGACGGCCGGCGCATCTACGACGGCGTCGTGACCGATGTGACCAAGCTGCGCGAGGCTCTCACAACGGCTGAGGAAGCCAATCGCAAGCTCGTCGAACTCCGTGCGATCGCCGAAGCGCAGGCGCTGACCGACTACCTCACCGGACTGAGCAACCGCAGGCATTTCCTCGCCCTGCTGGAGCGGCACCTCGGCCGCGCCGCACATCAGGGTGGCTCGGTCGGACTGCTCGTCATCGACATCGACTTCTTCAAGAAAGTCAACGACGAGCACGGCCACCTCGGTGGGGACCAGCTGCTGACGGAGTTCGCGGACCGGCTCCGGGACGTGACGCGTCCTGGCGACGTCGTTGCCCGCTGGGGCGGCGAAGAATTCGTCGCGCTGCTGCCCGACACGCATGACGCGGAGGTGTTGTACGCGCGGGCCGAGCAGATCCGCGCGTCGCTTGCGGCGCAGTCCTACGTCATCAGCGGGACCGCGGTCGACGTACACGCGTCCATCGGTGGGGCTCTGACCACGGACGACATCACTACGGCCGACCAGCTCCTGGCTGAGGCAGACGGCGCGATGTACTCGGCGAAGCGCGAAGGCCGCAACCGGGTCGCGCTGGCAGCGAGCGCCGGCCTGCTCGACGCACGCGTCCTCACGATCGAGCTGCCGGAAGCTCGCGCCGAGTCGTACGAGACGGGCAGGACGCGCAGCTAGCCGATCGACTCGAGGCCGAGGCATTCGTCCAGGATCGCCAGCCCTTCGTCGACCTGCTCCGGCGGCGTCGTGAGCGGCGCCAGGATCCTGATGACGTTCGCATAGGTGCCCGCTCCGAGCAGCAGCAAGCCGCGGTCCGCCGCCGCCTTGATCACGGCACGCGTCTGATCGGGCGCGGGCGTCTTGCCGTCGCGATCGGTGACTAGTTCGAGTGCCCGCATGGCGCCCAGCCCCCGGTGCTCGCCAACGAGCCGGTGCTTCACCGCGAGTTCATCGAGCCCCTTCTCGAGTTGATCGCCCATCGCGCGCGCGACCTCCAGGACACCGCCGGTCGTGAACATGTCGATGACCGCCAGCGCGGCCGCGACCGCCACCGGATTGCCGCCGTACGTGCCGCCTAGACCGCCGACGTGCACGCTGTCCATGAGCTCGCTGCGGCCCGTCACCGCCGCTAGCGGGAAGCCGGCCGCGAGGGACTTCGCCATCGTCACCATGTCGGGAACGACGCCGTCGTGCTCGCAGGCGAAGAACTTCGACGTGCGGCCGAACCCCGACTGGATCTCGTCGGCGACGAGCACGATGCCGTAGCGATCGCAGATCTCCCGCAGCCTGATAAGGAATCCCGGCGGCGCGACGTGGAAGCCACCTTCACCCTGCACCGGCTCGATCACGATCGCGGCGATCCGCTCGTCGCCGACCTGCGTGTGGATGGCGTCCTCGATGTAATCAGCGGTCTCGTGGCCGCAGGCGATGGGGTCGTGGCCGGCCGGGCAGCGGTAGGCGTAAGGGAACGGCATCCGGTAGATCTCCGGCGACGCAGGGCCCAGTCCTGCCTTGTAGGGCAAGGGTTTCGCGGTCATGGTCATGCCGAGCTGCGTGCGCCCGTGGAACGCGTGGTCGAAGACGATGACGCCCGGACGGCCGGTCGCGTAGCGCGCGACCTTCACCGCGTTCTCGACCGCCTCCGCTCCGGAGTTGGCCAGCATCGTCTTCTTCGCGTGGTCGCCAGGAGTGACCTGCGCCAGCGCCTGCGCGAGCCGCGGGTAGCCGTCGTACATCGCGACGTGGAAGCACGTGTGCGTGAAGCGCTCGAGCTGCGCGTGCACGGCCGAGACGACGCCGGGCGGCAGATGCCCGACGTTGAGTACGCCGAGCCCGCCGGTGAAGTCGAGGAATTGGTTGCCGTCGACGTCGATCAGAATCGAGCCCTCGCCAGATTCGGCGAAGATCGGGTGGGTGTTGAAGACAGCCTGCGGCACGAACTCGTCCACGAGTGCGCGCATCTCGATGGAGCGTGGTCCAGGGACGGCAGTGACGACCCTAGCGGCCATTCGCGCTCCCTTTCAGGACTCGAGGATGACGAGCTTGTCGACGGTGAGCTCCCGCGCGGCGTACGCCGGACCCTCACGGGTGTTGCCCGACTCGCCGACGCCGCCGTACGGCATCTGATCGGCGCGGAACGTCGGCGTCTCGTTGACGAGGACGGCGCCCGCCCGGAGCCCGCGCGCGGCACGCAACGCAGCTTCGAGATTGGCCGTGAAGATCGCGGCGTTGAGCCCGTACGGCGACGCGTTCGCCCTCTCGATCGCCTCGTCGATCGTGTCGAACGGCTGCACGATCACGACCGGACCGAACGCCTCCTCGGTGGCCAGCTTCACGTCGGCGGATCCGCCGGCCACAACGGTGGGCGGCAGGAGTACGCCGTCGGGCTTGCCGCCGGTCAGCACCTCCGCTCCGTTGCTGCGCGCCTCCTCGACCCATTCGACGATGCGATCCCGCTCGCTCTCACGGATCAGCGGCCCGACATCGGTCGCCTCGTCGGCGGGATCGCCGACGACCAGTGACTCAACGGCGGGCACGAGCTGGTCGAGAAACGCCTGGTACACCTGGGATTGCACAAAGATTCGCTGCACCGAGATGCACGACTGACCAGCATGAGTGAACGCACTCGCCTTCACCTTGCCGGCCACGCGAGCGAGGTCAGCATCCGCGGCGACGATCAGCGGCGCGTTGGCGCCGAGTTCGAGCAGCACGTGCTTGCCCGCGGCGCTGCGCTCAAGCAGGTGGCCTACCCGCGTCGATCCGGTGAAGCTCACCACCGCGACATCGGGATGCGTCGCCAGCGGAATTCCGACGTCGTCGCCGGTGCCGTGCACGAGGTTGATCCAGCCGTTGGGGACGCCCGCCGCGGCCATCGCCCGCACCAACCGGACCGCGGACAACGGCGTCTTCTCGGCAGGCTTCAGCACCGTCGCGCAGCCGGCGGCGAGCGCAGGCGCGAGCTTGTGGGCGACGAGGTTCAACGGGAAGTTGAAGGGCGTGATGGCCGCGAGGACACCTCGTGGCTCACGAATAGTGAATGCGAGTTTCCCGACGCCTGCCGCGGAGGCGTCCATCGGCACGGTCTCACCGGTCATCGTGCGGGCTGTCGCCGCCGCGAATGTGAACGTCGACACCGCGCGCTCCGCTTCGGCGCGGGCGGTCTTGATGGGCTTGCCCGACTCGGCGCAGATCTCCCGGGCGAAGCCCTCGAGATCGGCCTTGATCATGCCCGCGATGCGCTCGCACAAGACCGCGCGTTCGTGCGCCGGCAGTGGCGTGCGCATCGCGCGCTTGGCTGCGGCAACAGCTCGATCCACCAGCGTGGTGCCGCCGAGCGGTACGGCGGCGAGAACAGCGCCGTCGTAAGGGTTGACGACCTCCATCGTCGCGCCCTCGGCCGCGACCCACTCGCCGTCGATGAAGTGTCCTTCAGTCCGCACGCTTTGCCTCCGGCATCGAAGGAACCGCCCGGCGCAGGTCCGAAGCCTCATCGTAACTAGCAGTGCGGGGTGGCCCGCAGGCCGACTCTAGAATGAGCGCATGATCCCCCTGATCGGCATCACGACCTACGTCGAATGCGCCCGTTGGGGGGTATGGGACTGCGACGCCGCCCTCTTGCCGATGGCTTACGTGCGGGCCGTCGAGGCAGCGGGTGGTCGCGCCGTGCTGCTGCCGCCGAGCCCGAACGGCGCAGAGGAAACGCTGCGCGCGCTCGACGGTGTGATCCTCGCCGGAGGCGCCGACGTCGACCCCGAGCGTTACGGCGCGGAGCCGTCGCCGGCGAGTCCGGCCACCGGACTGCGCCCCGACCGCGACGAGGGTGAGTTCGCGCTCCTGCAGGCAGCACTCGACGACGATGTGCCAGTGCTCGGCATCTGCCGTGGGATGCAGCTGATGAACGTAGCCCTGGGCGGCCGGCTCGAGCAGCATCTCCCTGACGCGCTCGGTCACGACGGGCACCGGCCCTCCCCCGGCATCTACGGCCAGCACGCCGTCGAGCTCGCTTCGGGTAGCCGTCTTGCGGCGCTGCTTGGTGACGTCGCGCAGGTCAACTCGTATCACCACCAGGGCATCGCCTCCGTCGGCGAAGGGCTCACCGCCACCGGACACGCGCCCGACGGTTCCATCGAGGCGATCGAGGTCGAAGCCCGGTCGTTCGCGCTCGGTGTCCTGTGGCACCCCGAAGTCAGCGACGACATGCGGCTGTTCGAGTCGCTGGTCGAGTTCGCACGCAAACGCGCGGACTACTCAGCTGTGACGTAGGCCCCCGAAAGGCCACCGTCGACAAGAAACGTGTTCGCAGTGATGTACGACGACTCGTCGGACGCGAGGAACACGACGGCATTCGCGATCTCGATCGCCTCGGCGAACCTGCCCATTGGCAAGTGCACGAGGCGGCGCGCGGCCTTGGCCGGGTCCTTGGCGAACAGCTCCTGCAGCAACGGCGTATTGACCGGACCCGGGCACAGCGCATTGACCCGCACGCCCCTACGGGCGAACTCGACGCCGAGCTCCCGGCTCAAGGCGAGCACACCGCCTTTCGACGCGGTGTAGGAGATCTGTGACGTCGCGGCACCCATCACCGCCACGAACGACGCGGTGTTGATGACCGATCCCTTGCCGCGATCGAGCAGGTGCGGGATGCCGAACTTGCAGCACAGGAAGACCGACTTGAGGTTGACGTCCTGCACCCGCTGCCAGGCCTCGTACGACGTATCGAGGATCGAGCCGTCGTCGTTCGGCGAGATGCCTGCATTGTTGAAGAGAACGTCGATGCCGCCGTAGCGCGCCGCGGTCTCGGCGTACATCTGCCGTACGTCGGACTCGCTCGTCACATCGGCATGGAGGTAGAGGCCGTCGATCTCCGCCGCCGCCTTCTCGCCGGCCTCGTCGGACAGGTCGACGACGACGACTCTCGCGCCCTCCTGAGAGAAGCGGCGCGCCGTCTCGAAGCCGATGCCGCCCGCCCCTCCGGTGATAACGGCGACCTTGCCCTCGAGCCGTCCTGCCATCAGCTTCCTTCCGTGGAGATGAAGACCGTCTTGATCTCGGTGTAGTAGTCGGTGGCGTTCGGACCGAGCTCGCGCCCGACGCCGGACTGCTTGAACCCGCCGAACGGCGTGCTGACGCGGACCGAGCTGTTGGAGTTGACCGAGAGGTTGCCGGTCTCGATGCCGCGGACGACGCGCAGGGCCCGCGCGCCGTCCCTGGTCCAGATCGAGCCGGACAGCCCGTACACCGTGTCGTTGGCGATGCGAATTGCCTCCGCCTCGTCGCGGAACGGGATGACGACGGCGACGGGCCCGAAGATCTCCTCGGTCACTGCGCGGTCTCCCGAATCGACCGGCGCGAGCACTGTCGGTGGGAACCAGTAGCCAGGTCCGTCAGGAGCGGAACCACGGAACGCGACTGCGGCACCGTCCGGCACGAACGATGACACGGTCTGGCGCTGGCCGGCGGAGATCAGCGGCCCCATCTGCGTCTTCTCGTCCGAGGGATCCCCTACGCGCAACGATGTGACTGCGGGCTCGAGCAACGCAAGGAATTCCTCGACCGCCGACGCCTCGACCAGGATCCGGGACCGCGCGCAGCAGTCCTGTCCCGCGTTGCCGAAGACCGCACCGGGCGCGGACGCCGCGGCGCGCTCGAGGTCGGCGTCCGCGAACACTACGTTGGCCGACTTCCCACCAAGCTCGAGCGTGACTCGCTTGATGGTGCCGGCAGCAGCGGCCATGATCCCGCGGCCCACTTCGGTGGAGCCGGTGAAGGCGACTTTCGCGACCTTCGGGTGCTCGACCAGGCGGGCACCGACGACGGACCCCTTGCCCGTCACAACGTTGACAACGCCTTCCGGAAGTCCTGCCTCGACGGCGATCCGCTCGAAGGCCAACGCTGTCAGCGGGGTCAACTCCGCCGGCTTCAGTACGACGGTGTTGCCCGCTGCGATCGCGGGCGCGATCTTCCACGCTGCGATCGCGAGCGGGAAGTTCCACGGCACGATCAGTGCTACGACGCCGAGCGGCTCGCGGAACGTCATGGCGACGCCGCCCGACACCGGAATGGTCTGCCCGCTCAGGCGTTCCGGAGCGCCGGCGTAGTAGGCGAACGTCTGCGCAACCATGCCGATCTCGCCACGCGCGTCACTGATGGGCTTGCCCGCGTTGCGCGACTCCAGCTGGGCTAGCGCTTCTCGATGGCTGTCGACGGCGTCCGCAACCGCCCGCAGCAGAATGGCTCGATCACCTGGCGCGACGCCGCGCCAGGCCGGGTATGCCGCCGCTGCGCGCTCGACCGCTGCGTCGGCGTCCGCCGCGGTGCAGTCTGCAACCTGCTCGATCACTTGCTCGGTCGCGGGGTCGATCACTGCATGCACGTCAGTGCTCACATCCGTTCGAAGCATCGATAGCGTTCCCAGTCGGTCACCGCTGCGTCGAACGACTCGAGCTCGATGCGGGCCATGTTGGCATAGTGCTCGACCACCTCGGCGCCGAACGCCTCTTGCGCGACCTCGCTGGCGACGAACGCGTCCCTAGCGTCGCGAAGCGTCGATGGCACCCGCGGCTTGGCGGAGTCGTAGGCGTTGCCCGTGAACTCCGCCTCGAGAGGCAGCGCGTTGTCGATGCCGTGCAGGCCGCCGGCGATCATCGCCGCAATCGCGAGGTAGGGATTCACGTCACCACCCGGCACCCGGTTTTCCCCTCGCAGCGCGTGCCCGTGCCCGACGACGCGCAGGGCACAGGTGCGGTTGTCACGGCCCCACGCGACAGCAGTAGGCGCGAAGCTGCCGACGGCGTAGCGCTTGTAGGAGTTGATGTTGGGCGCGAGGAAGAGCATCAGCTCGCGAAGGGTTGCCAACTGTCCGGCGAGGAAGTGCTCGAACAGTGCGGAGAAGCCATGCCCTTCGCCGGCGAGGATAGCGTCGCCGTCATCGCTGCGCAGGCTCATATGCACATGGCATGAGTTGCCTTCGCGTTCGTTGAATTTGCTCATGAAGGTGAGGCTGCTGCCCTCTTGCGCCGCGATCTCCTTGGCACCGTTTTTGTAAATCGAGTGGTTGTCGGCTGTCCGCAACGCCTCGTCGTACAGGAATGCGATCTCGTGCTGGCCGAGGTTGCACTCGCCCTTTGCCGACTCGACGGACATGCCCGCGCCGGTCATCGAGTTGCGGATGCGTCGGAGCAACGGCTCGACGCGCGCCGTGCCCAGGAGCGAGTAGTCGACGTTGTAGAGGTTGGCGGGCGTCATATCGCGGTAGCCCGAGCGCCACGCGTCTTCGTAGGTGTCGCGGAAGACGATGAACTCGAGCTCCGTGCCGACCAACGCCTTCCAGCCACGTTCGGCGAGCCGGTCGAGTTGCTTGCGCAGGATCTGCCGGGGCGAAGCGACGACGGGCGTGCCGTCCTCCCACTCCAGATCGCAAATGACGAGCGCGGTGCCCTCCTGCCAAGGGATTCGGCGCAGGGTCGCTATGTCAGGGCTGAAGACGAAGTCGCCGTACCCGCGGGACCATGACGACATGGCGTAACCCTCGACCGTGTTCATGTCCACGTCGACCGCGAGCAGGTAGTTGCAACCCTCGGCACTGTGCTCGACGGTGTCGGCGAGGAAATGGCTCGCCGCCATGCGCTTGCCCTGAAGTCGTCCCTGCATGTCGGTCATCGCCAGCAGCACGGTGTCGATGCTGCCGTCCTCGACCGCGACCTTGAGCTCTTCGAGTGTCAGCCCCCTTGACTCACGCTCTCGGGGCTTCGCCACTCGTTATCCCTTTCCGCTTTCGGGGGCTGCACTCAGTTCGCCGCGCTCCAAAGCCGCCAGCTCGTTCTCGATGGCGGCCAGTTCCTCCGGCGTCCCCTGCACCTTGGGTCCGGTAAACCATTCTTTCGCCGACGCCAGCCACCACACGGTGACCGCGCCGATGACCAAAGCGAACGCCACCGGTGCGTAGTTGAAGTTGTACTTGTCGACCGGGGCGAACTGCGGCAGCAGGAACAGCACAGCGATGATCCCGACCCAGATCACGGCAATCCAACCGACGATGTAGCTCCACTTGCCCAGATGCCATGGGCCCCGCTGGAAGCTCTCGCCCAGCTTGAGGCGCAGGTAGACAGGGATGACGTACGAGACGTACAGGCCGATGACCGCGATCGACACGATCGCAAAGAATGCGACGGGTACGCCGGCCGGGTTGCGCCACAGGGACGGCAGCCCGAGTGCGATCGCCCCTACCATCGCCAGCCAGATGGAGTTGGTCGGCGTGCGGGTCTTCGGGTTGATCTGGTGCCAGAGCCGCGAGCCCGGGATAGCGCCGTCCCGGGAGAACGCGTAGATCATGCGGGAGTTGGCGGTCATCGACGCTGCCCCACAGAAGAACTGCGCTCCGAGCGTGACAAACATCAACACTCGCGCCCAGCTCGACCCGAGCGAGTCGAGGAAGATCTGCGCCGGCGGTACGCCGGACGCGTCGGCGGCAGCGAGCGTCTTGTCGTAGTCGGTGATCGCATACGCGAGTCCGAGCAGCAGGATCCAGCCGGCGAGCACCGACACCCAGATGGACCGCACGATGCCTCGCGGTCCTGCGACGTCGGCGCCGACCGTTTCCTCCGTCATGTGCGCGGACGCGTCATAGCCGGTCAGCGTGTACTGCGCGAGCAACAGGCCAATCCCGAAGACATAGAGCCCCGAACCAGGGAACGACCAGCCGGTCTCGTTGTGGAATTCGCTCCACACGAAGCTAGACGAAGCGTGTGAGTCGGGGATGATCACCAGTGCTCCGACGATCAACGCGACGCCTGCGATATGCCACCAGACGCTGATGTCGTTGAGCTTGGTGACGAGGTTGACTCCCCTGGCGTTGAGCAGCGCGTGCGCGATCAGGACGAGTGCGTAGAACAAGAACGTCCATCGCGGAGTAGCGACGAAGTCGGCATCGAGCAGCGACAACCACGCGCCGAAGAAGAGTGCGAAGCCGAAGTCGATGCTGGCTGTCACGGCGATCTGGCCTACGAGGTTGAACCAGCCGGTGAACCAGCTCCACGCAGCCGCGTTCTTTCGCGCCAGCTTCGCTGACCAGTAATAGAGGCCACCGGCTGTCGGGAAACTCGAGCAGACCTCGCCCATCGCGAGTCCGACCATTAGCACCAGGACGCCTACGAGTGGCCAACCGATGCTCATCGAAGGACCGCCGCCGGCGTACATCGCGAGGTAGAACGTCGTCATGCAGCCGGTGAGGATCGAGATGATCGTGAACGACACCGCGAAGTTGGAGAAACCGCTCATCCGGCGCCGCAACTCCTGCGCGTAACCCAGCTCGTTGAGACGCTGGCTGTCGCTGCTTACCTCTGCGCCTACCGGACCACCGTCGTTCTGCGTCATCTGCCAACCCCTCTAGCCGACCAACGACATGCACGAACGCACTGACCAACCGTCACCCGCCGCGCGATCGTTTCCGTCGCCGTATGCGCTGTCAAGAGACGATTCAGTCGTGAATTACGCTGTCTGGTACAGAATCAGCACGCAACAGACTGGCGCGGGCTAAGGCCCGACGAAACGCCCCATCCATCGCGCCCGTCGCGACGGTCGCCCCGATCGCTCCTCCGCGCCGTCGGCGGTCGACATCAGGATCCGCCCGCCGTTGATCTCGAGCCACCGCAGCGGCTCGGGCTCCCACAACGGTGACCGGTGACCGACCCACGGCAACCGCACCAGCTCGCTGTCGACGCCGCGGATCAGATCGGCGAGAGTGCGCCCCGCGAGGTTGCTCGTCGACACGCCGTCGCCGACGTAGCCGCCCGCCCACGCCAGCCCCATCGACCGGTCCAGCCCGACCGAGCTGTACCAATCGCGCGGCACCCCGAGCGGTCCTCCCCACTGATGCGTGATCCGCGCATCGGCGGCTGCCGGAACAATCTCGACAAGGGCCGCGCGCAGGTGCGCGAACACCGCCGGGTCCTGGTCGAAACCCGGGGTGACGCGTGAGCCGAAGTGGTACGGCGCCCCGCGGCCACCGAACGCGATCCGGTCGTCCGCCGTCCGTTGCGCGTAGATGATCAGGTGCCGTCCATCGGAGAGCGTCTCCCGGTTGGCCCACCCCACGGTTGCCCAGAACGCCGGCGGTAACGGCTCCGTCGCGATCATCAAGGAGTACACGGGCGCGACCTGCCGCCGATGCGCGGGCAACGTCGGCGTGTAGCCCTCCGTCGCCCGTACGACGATATCGGCGCTCACCCGATGCCCGGCGGCGAGCGCACCGCCCTTGATCAGCTCATCGACCTGGGTCTGCTCGTAGATCCGCACGCCGCGCGCTTCGACGACGGTCGCCAGGCCACGGACCAGGCGAGCCGGGTCGATGCGCGCGCAGTGCGGAGTGAACACCGCACCGAGCACTCGCTCCGCGTTGACGTGGTCGCGCGCTTCGTCGGCGCTCAGCCAGCGGAGGTCGTCCGCGCCGATACCCCAGCTGCGCGCAGCGTCGATGCTCGCGCGCAGCCGCGTCACCTGCGCGGGACTGCGCGCGAGTACGACGGTGCCGCCCTTCGCGTAGCTGATGTCGATGCCCTCGGCAGCGGCGACGGCACCGACCTCGTCGACCGTGTGGTTCAACGCGCGCTGCATCGCCAGCACCCCATCGCGCCCGCTCGACCGTGCGATGGCGTCGCGACTGGCGGCGAACAACGCTGAGCACCAGCCGCCGTTGCGACCTGACGCACCGAATCCCGCGATGTTCTTCTCGAGTACGGCGATCCGCAGCGACGGGTCGGCGGCCGAGAGGTAGTACGCCGTCCACAGGCCGGTGAAGCCGGCGCCGACGACTACGACATCGACGTCGATGTCGCTGGTCAGGGGTGGTCGCGGCGACAGCGAGCCCGGCACCTGGTCCAGCCACAGCGACAGGGAACGCCAGGCGCGCTCGTCGGGTCGCACGTGCGAAATGTTAGTCACGGGGTTAGATCGGTCGACCGCCCCGCTCGCCCCCCGAGGAGATGACATGCGCGTGCTACTGGTCGGTGCCGGCGGCGTGGGCGGCGCGATCGCCGGCATCGCAGCGAAGCGCGGGTTCATCGAGGAACTGATCGTCGCGGATGTCGATCTGGCCCGCGCGCAACGGGTCGTCGACCGCAATTCCGGAGGCATGCGCGCCGTCAGCCTCGACGCCGGCGATCGGCGCGCCATAGCCGATCTGGCGAAGACCTCAGGCGCCGACGTACTGCTCAATGCGTGTGACCCGCGCTTCGTCATGCCGCTGTTCGAGGCCGCCTTTGATGCGGGCTGCATGTACCTCGACATGGCCTTGTCGCTGTCGAAGCCACACCCCGACGAGCCGTACTCGAAGGTCGGCACGATGCTGGGCGCTGAGCAGTTCGCGCGGGACGACGACTGGCGGGCCGCCGGACGGCTCGCGCTCGTCGGGATGGGCGTCGAGCCGGGCCTGTCCGACGTGTTCGCTCGCTACGCCGCCGATCACCTGTTCGCGCAGATCGACGAGATCGGCGTCCGCGACGGCGCCGACCTGACGGTCGCGGGCTACACCTTCGCGCCGACGTTCAGCATCTGGACGACGATCGAGGAATGCCTCAACCCGCCCGTCGTGTACGAGCGGGAGCGCGGCTTTTACACGACCGAGCCGTTCAGCGAGCCCGAGGTGTTCGAGTTCCCTGAGGGCATCGGGCCGGTCGAATGCGTGAACGTCGAGCACGAAGAGGTGCTGCTCATCCCCAGATGGGTGGACGCGCGGCGAGTCACCTTCAAGTATGGGCTCGGCAACGAGTTCATCGACGTACTCAAGACCCTGCACAAAGTAGGCCTGGACTCGACGCGTCCCGTCGACGTCAAGGGTGGCTCGGTCTCACCGCGGGACGTCGTCGCGGCCTGCCTTCCCGACCCCGCAACCCTCGGCGACAAGATGCGCGGCCGCACCTGCGCCGGCACATGGGTCAAGGGCACCGGCAAGGACGGCGGCCCGCGGGAGGTTTACCTCTACCACGTGGTCGACAACGAGACCTGCATGCGCGAGAACGGCGCTCAGGCCGTCGTATGGCAGACCGCGATCAACCCCGTAGTGGCGCTGGAGCTATTGCACACCGGCGCGTGGTCGGGCGCCGGCGTACTCGGACCGGAAGCATTCGACGCGGTGCCGTTCCTCGACCTGCTCGGCGACTACGGCAGCCCGCACGGGCTCAAAGAGATGACGCCGCGGTAGGTCAGCGCATCCGCTTCGACGCCTCGGTGAGCACCTGGCGCAGGATCTGCTCGATCTCGGCGAACTGCTCGGGGCCCGCGATCAACGGTGGCGAGAGCTGGATGACCGGGTCGCCGCGGTCGTCGGCGCGGCACACGAGGCCGGCCTCGAACAGCCGGCCGGAGAGGAATCCGCGCAGCAGCTCCTCGCTCTCCGCGTGGGTGAAGCTCTCGCGGGTGTCGCGGTCCTTGACCAGCTCGATGCCGTAGAAGTACCCGTCGCCGCGGACCTCGCCGACGATCGGGATGTCGGACAACGACTCGAGCGTCGCGCGGAACGCGCCCTCGTTGGCGCGGACATTGCCGAGCAGATCCTCGCGCTCGAAGAGGTCGAGGTTGGCCATCGCCACGGCTGCGCTCACGGGGTGGCCGGCGAAGGTGAAGCCGTGCAGGAACGCGTTGCCGCCTTCGAGGAACGGCTCGACCAGCCGGTCGGACACGATCATTGCCCCGAGCGGCGAGTAGCCCGACGTCAGCCCCTTCGCGACGGTGATGATGTCGGGCTGGTAGCCGTAACGCTCGCAGCCGAACATGTAGCCGAGCCGGCCGAACGCGCAGATGACCTCGTCGGACACGAGCAGGACGCCGTACTTGTCGCAGATCCGCCGGACTTCCTGGAAGTAGCCCTCGGGCGGCGGGAAGCAGCCGCCGGCGTTCTGCACCGGCTCGAGGAAGACCGCGGCCACCGACTCAGGACCCTCGGCGACGATCAGGTCCTCGATCGTCGCGGCGCACTCGAGCGTGCACGCCGCTTGCAGCGAGCAGAACCGGCACCGGTAGCGGTCGGTGTTGGCGGCGTGGAAAGCGCCGGGCACGAGCGGCTCGAACGCCGCCTTCAGCGCCGGAATGCCGGTGATCGACAGCGCCCCCATCGGGGTGCCGTGGTAGGCGACGCTGCGCGAGATCGCCTTGTACCGGCCGTGCTCGCCGCGGGCGCGGAAGTACGCGCGGGCCAGCTTCCACGCCGACTCGACCGCTTCGCCGCCACCGGTGGTGAAGAAGACGCGGTTGAGATCTCCCGGCGTGAGCGATGCCAGCCGCGTGGCCAGCTGGATCGCCTGCGGGTGCGCGTAGCTCCACACCGGGAAGTACGCAAGCTTCTCGGCCTGTTCGGCGGCGGCCTGTGCCAGCTCGCGGCGGCCGTGGCCGGCCTGCACGACGAAAAGCCCGGCCAGGCCGTCGAGGTAGCGCTTGCCGTTGACGTCCCAGACGTAGCAGCCCTCACCACGCTCGATGATCGGGATGTCGTGGTCGGCGTACGACGACAGCCGGGTGAAGTGCATCCACAGGTTTCGGCGCGCCATCTCCTGCAACTGCGCGGCGTCGGGCTGGTCGGAGGGTGTCGCATTGCGGACCGTCATCTGGTCCCCCACGTGTAGGTCTGCTTGCGCAGGCGCAGGTACACGAACGTTTCCGTAGCCCGGACCCCCGGGATAGAACGGATCTTGTCATTGAGCAGGGTGAACAGGGCGTCGTCGTCCTCGCAAACCACTTCGACGATCAGGTCGAAGGACCCCGCGCTGATGACGACATAGTCGACCTCGGGAGTGGCGGCCAGCTGGTCGGCGACTGTGTTGAGGTCGCCTTCCACGCGCAACCCAATGAGTGCCTGGCGGCGGAATCCGAGCGTGAGCGGATCGGTAACCGCGACGATCTGCATCACCCCGCCGTCGACCATGCGCTGAACACGCTGGCGCACCGCCGCCTCCGACAGCCCCACGGCGCGCGCGATGGTCGCGTAGGGCCGTCGGCCGTCCTGCTGCAATTGCTCGATGATCGCTTTCGACGTCGCGTCGAGCACGATCGGGGCTGCGCCGTCGCGGGTTTCGCGCGCTCCGCTCACGCCGCTGATCACAACGAGCACTCCTCTCGCACACCAATTTGGCCGCGGCGCGCCTGACGTGCGATCGCGCCCGCATGATCTTGTCTGGGTATTGGCCTGTTGGCAAGCGAATCCGTAGACTGGAGCCAAGAGAACAACCGAATCCCTTGCGAAAGGGGCTCTAGTCTGTAAATCTCGGCACCCAGGTCCACCGGAAAACCAGCTGGAGAGCCCGTGAGCAGTACCGCACGTGTCGTTCGCAACTTCGTGAACGGTGAGCTTCGCGATGCTGTCGAGGGGGCAGCAAGCGATCTGGTCGACCCGAGCACAGGCGAGCGGTTCGCCACGGCACCGCTGTCGACGCAGGCGGATGTCGACGCCGCCTGCAGCGCGGCGGCAGCTGCCTTCGAGACGTGGTCCCAGACGACTCCCGCGGAACGCAGCCGCGCACTGTTGCGCATTGCCGACGCGGTCGAGGCCAGGGCGGAGGAGCTGGTCCAGGCGGAGTGTGAGAACACGGGCAAGCCCGTCGGGCTCACGATGGCCGAGGAAGTCCCGCCAATGGTCGACCAGATCCGCTTCTTCGCCGGTGCAGCGCGCGTCCTGGAAGGCAAATCGGCCGGCGAATACATGGCCGGCCACACGTCGTTCGTACGCCGCGAACCGATTGGCGTCTGTGCGGCGGTCACCCCCTGGAACTACCCGATGATGATGGCGGTCTGGAAGTGGGCTCCGGCCATCGCAGCCGGCAACACGATGGTCCTCAAGCCCTCGGACACGACGCCGGTCAGCTCGGTGCTGATGGCCGAGCTGATGGCGGAGTTTCTGCCGCAGGGCGTCATCAACGTGCTGTGTGGCGACCGAGAGACGGGCCGCGCACTGGTCGCACACAAGATTCCGCGGATGGTGTCGATCACCGGCAGCGTCCGCGCCGGCAAGGAGGTCGCAGTGGCGGCCGCGGCCGATCTGAAGAAGGTTCATCTCGAACTCGGGGGCAAGGCGCCGGTGATCGTCTTTGACGATGCCGACCTCGAGGCCACGGCGGCCGGCATCGCGGGAGCCGGCTACTTCAACGCGGGCCAGGACTGCACGTCCGCGACGCGGGTACTGGCCGGGCCCGGCATCCACGACGACTTCGTCGCGGCACTGACCGAAGCCGCGAAGGGTACGACGGTCGGCGGGCTCGACGTCGACAGCGCCGACTACGGGCCGCTGAACAACCGCAATCAGCTCGATCGGGTGCGCGGCTTCATGGACCGGTTACCCGCGCACGCCCAACTGGTGACCGGCGGGCGGCAGACCGGCGACCGCGGTTACCTGTTCGAGCCGACCGTCGTCTCGGGGCTGCACCAGGACGACGAGATCGTCCAAGACGAGGTCTTCGGTCCGGTGATCACGGTGCAGCAGTTCAGCGACGAGGGCGAAGCGCTGCGCTGGGCCAACGACGTCGAGTACGGACTCGCATCCAGTGTCTGGACCCGCGACCACGGCCGGGCGATGCGGATGGCCAAGGCGCTCGACTTCGGCTGCGTGTGGATCAACACGCACATCCCGCTCGTCGCCGAGATGCCGCACGGCGGCTTCAAGCACTCGGGCTATGGCAAGGATCTGTCCATGTACGGCCTCGAGGACTACACCCGTATCAAGCACGTGATGACAGCACTCGGCGTCTGATCCGGTGGGGGAACGGCGATCCAGGGCGCGAAAGACCGGGTTTTCCGGCCTGTCGCGCCCTGGATCACGCGTAAAGCAGGGTCGTGCTAGGCGGGCGAGTTAGACCAGGCCGTTGTCCTTCAGCCACTTCTCGGCCACGGCGGCTGCATCGGCCTTGTCGATGTCGACCTGCTTGTTGAGCTCCTGCAGGGCTTCAGTCGTGAGCTTGGCGCTCAGGCCGTCGAGCGCGGCCTTCACCTTGGCCGAGTCGATGTCCTTGCGCACGACCGGAATGACGTTGTCGGCTGTCTGCAACTTCTTGTCGTCTTCGAGGACCAAGAAGCCACGAGCCACGACGCCACCGTCGGAGCTGAACACCAGGCCGACGTCGATGTTGCCGTCAGCCAGGGCGTTCTTGGTGAGCGGGCCGCCGGGGTCGAGTGCCTTGAACGCCTTGAATTTCAGCCCGTACGTCTTCTCCAGCCCTGGCTGGCAGAACGCGCGGGTCGGGCACTCGGGCGGACCTCCGAGCGTGAACGTCGACGCGACCTTGGACAGGTCGGAGACCTTCGCCAGGCCGTGCTTGGTGGCCGTCTCTTTCGTGACGGCGAACGCGTTCTGGTCAGCCGCGGGCGAGGGCTCGTAGGCAACGAGGTCCTTCTGGGCGAGCAGCTCCTTGAGTGCGGTGACCGTCGCGTCGAGGTCACTGGACGATTTCGGCGCGGCGTCCGGGCCGTTGATCTCCTTGTTCCAGTAGTCGGTGTCGGTGCCTGCGTACTCGGGTACGACGTGGATCTCGCCGGCGAGCAGCGCCTTCGACAGCAGCGGGCGGTCGAGATTGCCCTTCTTGATCTCCGTCTTGAAGCCGGCCTTGTCGAGAACCTTGGCGTACATGTTCGCGAGGATCTCGCTCTCGCCGAAGTTTGCCGCGCCCACAACGATCGTCTTCTCGTCACTGCCGCATCCGGTCAGCACCATCGCCAACAGGGACACGCTTGCGGCCAGCCTCGCGCCGAACTTGCGATTCATTGGGTTGCCTTCCTGCCCGGGCCCCTACGGCCTCCTACCAGGGAGTGCTTATGACATCGAGCCGACACGCGCGTCACGCCGCTGTCGCGGTCACGCCACCTGCCGGCTCGATCGCGGCAACCATGGGGCGCTCGGATACCTTCCCACCCGGGGTGAGGCGGCGTTCAACCCGCTCGAGTACCAACTCGGTAACGACCGCGAACATCGCCACGAGCAGTGCACCGGCGAACACCTGTACGTAGTCGATCTGGGCGATGCCGTCGACGATGTAGCGGCCGAGGCCACCCCCGGCGATCAGCGCGGCGAGTGTCGCGGTGGCCACCACCTGCACTGCCGCCGTCCTGATGCCGGCCATCACCACCGGCATCGCCAGCGGGGCCTCGACCCGCAGCAGAACCTGCCGGCCGGTCATCCCCATCCCGCGTGCCGACTCGGTGATGTCGCGTTCAACTCCGCGCACGCCGACGTACGTGTTGGTGAAGATCGGCGGCGCCGCAAGCGCGACGAGAGCTATCAGCGCCGGCTTGAAGCCGATGTCGTGGGTGATCTGGTTGGCGAAGACGAGGATCGCAAAGGACGGGATCGCGCGGCCGATGTTCGCGACGTTGATCGCGAGGAACCCGCCGCGCCCCACGTGCCCGAGCACCAGCGCGAGCGGCACGGTCAGCAGGATCGCGATCAGCACAGCGCTCGCTGACAGCTCGAAGTGCTCCCACAGCCGGCGGGGCACGCCGTTCGCGCCGGTGAAGTGCTCGCTCGTGGTGAACCACTCCAGCACATCGCGCCAGAAGCTCATCGGCCCGCCGCCCTGCTCCACGGCGTGAGGAGCCGCTGTACGGCGAGCAGCAGCAGATCCGCGACGACCGCGAGCGCCAGCGAAAGAACGGCACCGACCACGAGCGGCGTGCGGAAGTCCTGCTGGAGCCCGCGCAGGATGAGCCGGCCGAGGCCGCCGTACGTGATGAGGGCGGTGATCGTGACCAAGCCGATCGTCGTCACCATCGCGCTGCGGATCCCCGCGATGATCGTCGGGAGCGCGAGCGGCAGCTCGACCCGGACCAGCTGCTGCGTCGGCGTGAAGCCCATGCCGGCCGCGGCCTCGCGCACGTCGGCTGGGACTGCCTCGAGGCCGGCGAGAACATTGCGGATGATGACGAGCAACGTGTAGCCGACCAGCGCTATCTGTGCTGTCAGGAAGGTCAGTCCGGTGAAGGGGATGAGGAAGCCGAACAGCGACAGTGCGGGGATTGTGTACACAATCCCGGTCGTTGACAGGATGACCGAGGCCGCGCGCTTGCTACGCCACGCGACCAAGGAGAGCGGTGCTGAGATGAGAAGCCCGACGCCGACGGCGACCGCGGTCAGCGCGATGTGTTCGCGCAGCGCGGCACTGATCTCGTCGGTGTGGTCGCCGATCCAGTCCCAGCAGACCCACGCATCGGTCGCGGTGCACGGCACGCTCGACGCCATGGCCGCCACGATATCGGCGCCGGCATGATCAAGCTCGATCACATCACGAAGCGTTACCCGAACGGTCAGACCGCTGTCGACGACCTGTCGCTCGACATCGCCGAGGGCGAGCTCGTGGTCCTCGTCGGGCCGTCCGGCTGCGGCAAGACGACGACGATGAAGATGGTCAACCGCCTGATCGAGCCGACGAGCGGCAGCATCTACATCAACGGTCAGGACGTCACCAGAGCCAATCCGGTCGCCGTACGCCGTGGCATCGGCTACGTGATCCAGCAGATCGGGCTCTTCCCGCACCAGACCATCGCCGACAACGTGGCGACCGTGCCGCGCCTGCTCGGCTGGGATCGCGCCGCGATCCGCAAACGGGTCGACGAGCTGCTCGAACTGGTGGGGCTGGCACCCGCGCTGTACCGCGACCGCTACCCGGACCAGCTCTCCGGTGGCCAGCGGCAGCGGGTCGGCGTGGCGCGTGCGCTCGGCGCCGACCCACCGGTGCTGTTGATGGACGAGCCGTTCGGCGCCATCGACCCGGTCACGCGCGACCGCCTGCAGCAGGAGTTCCTTAGGTTGCAGGGGGAGCTGCGCAAGACCGTCATCTTCGTGACGCACGACATCGAGGAAGCGATTCTGCTCGGTGACCGCATCGCGGTCTTACGCGAAGGCGGCGTGCTGGAGCAGTACGACGCACCTGCCGACGTACTCGGCCGGCCGGCCACGCCGTTCGTGGCGTCGTTCGTCGGCGCCGACCGCGGACTGAAACGGCTGTCGGTGACGCCGATCGACGTCGCGGATCTGGAGCATCCACCTGTCGTGGGCCTCAAGGACTCGCTCGACGATGCGCGGCGCGTGCTCGAAGAGGCGAACGCCGACTGGGCGATCGTGCTCGACGACGCCGGCCAGCTGCACGGGTACATCGGGCGGGAAGCCTGCACCGGTCCGGGCTGCGTCGACGAACGGGCACGGCGGATGCCGGCGTGGGTACCGGCCGACTCGTCACTCAAACGCGCTTTCGCGGAGATGCTGGCGCACGACGCGGCGTGGGTAGCCGTGCTGGCCGGTGACCACCGCTATCTGGGCGTGCTCACTCCCGACTCGCTGCACGCGGCACTGCGCCGCTCGGTGGCAGCCAGCGCGTAGCGGTCGCCGTCAGCCTTCGGGGTGCTTGGCGATGTAGTCGATGAACGCCGCCCGCAGCAGCGGCTCCGTGTCGCCGGTGACGTGTTCGGCGCGCAGCTCGCGCCACAGCTCGAGGAAGTCGCCGATCGTCGTACTCGGGCCGCTGAAGCCGTCGTCGGTCGCCGACGCGTCGCTGGCCGGCAGGTGCTTGGCCAGATCCCAGAAGAACCGGACGTCGCGGCGCTTCTCCGCGAGCCACACCGCCCGCGCCCGCAGCGCGTCGGTCGACCAACTGTCGAGCTCGCTTCGGACTACGTCGGTCATGTGGCCTCCATCGATTCCTGGTGTCAGCCTACGGCCCGTCGACGTCCGGTTGCGGACCCGGCGGTGTGCGAACGCGGCAGGCCCGCTCGAGCATGAGAGCCGCGGTGATCAGCAACAGCGCCGACGCGACCGATGCGGCGCTGACGTACCGGTCGGTTCCGGCGTACCGGAAGTTCTCCACGTGTGTCAGCGTGAACGCGAACAGCCCGCACCAGAAGCCTCCCGCGACGGCGGCGCCGAGCGACGACGCCTTGGCCACGACCGCGTAGCGGGCCACCGTCATCGGCAGGATCGGCTTGCTGCCGGGCCGGCCGTCGAGGCGCACCCGGATGGCGTGCGCGCTGTAGAACTCGAACAACGCGACCAGGAAAAGCGTCAGCGGAGCGCTGACCGGCATGCCTTTGAGTTGGGTGCCGAAGCTGGTGTAGAGCGGTTCGGCCATGAGGCGGATGCCGATCGCCACCACGACGAACACTGCCACCAGCTCACTGATGCGCGTCGGCTTCACGGGACCGCCGCGAGCACGAGGTCGGGGCGCGGGCGTAGGCCGGACCGGTCTGTCCCGGCGAGCAGCTCGGCCACCGTTTCGCCGCCAGGGAGGGCCGCCCCGGGGTCGACGTCCAGCCACGGCACCAGCACGAAGGCCCGCTCGGCGGCGCGCGGATGCGGGAGCAACAGCCGCTCGTCACCGGAGACGAGGTCGCCGTACGCGACGATGTCGATGTCGATGGTGCGCGGCCCCCAGCGTTCGTCGCGCACCCGCCCGAGCGTGTCCTCGACCTCGTGCACGACGTCGAGAAGGTCGTACGGCGGCAGTGCGGTCTCGATCAAGGCGACGGCATTGAGGTAGTCAGGCTGCTCGGGTCCGACCGGTGCGGTCTCGTAGACAGGCGAGACTCGGGTGATCCGGATGCCCGCGGCCGCGAGCCCGCGGAGGGCATCCGACAGCGTCGCGAAGCGATCACCGAGATTGCTGCCGAGCGATACGACGGCGCGCGTCACCGGCGGCCCAGATCGTCTCGTCGGCGCACGATCGTCACGGCTACGTCGTCGAAGTCCGCCTTGGCGTACCTCGCCGAGTTCTTCGGCGCTGTCGGCTCAGGGTCGACGAGCAGCATGATCGGCGCTTGGGGTTTGTGCACCGTGACCTCGACGGACTCAACCCGCGGGTACAAGAGGCATTTGGCAGCGATGCCCGCGGCCAACGTCTCGATGAGGTTGACGGGGGGACCACCCACGACGGCAACGATCTCGAAGGCAATTGCGCCGTAGTCGAGTGTGTCGTTCACGTCGTCGCTGGCCGCGGCCTGCGCAGTGTCGACCTCGAGCACGACGTCGACCACGAACTCCTGGCCTTCCCGGCGTTCGTGGTCGAACACCCCGTGGTTGCCGCGTACCCGCAAGCCGCGGATCGCGATGCGGTCGCGGCTCATGCATCCTCCTCACGGTCGCCCGCGAGGGCCACCGGTGACCCGTGATGCACCCGCAGCCGCCACCCGCCGTCGCGCCGGTGAAAGACGTTCGTCGCGACGACGTACGCGTCACCGGTCTCGTCGCCGACCGACGTCAGGATGTTCTCGGAGCACGTCACGACGCCGACGTCGCCGGTAACTGCCACATGCACGTCGGTGAGGAAGAACTGGATGTACGGCGTGTTGGCGAAGATCAGCGCCCAGGACCGCATGATGCGGGAGCGACCTCGCAACATCTGCCAGCCGGGATGCACGCACGCGACGCTCTCGTCGTCGTCCCACACAGCATCCATGCGGTCGAGATCGACCGCTTCGAACGCCGCGTAGAACTCCTCGTTGGCAGCTGTGACGACGTCGACATCCGGCTGGATCATGCGCGTGCGCTTCTGATCGCGGCGACTACGCGAACCGCGTCGGCAGCCGCCCGAGCAGCGTGCACGCGCACGCCCCACACGCCCTCCCATGCGGCCAAGGCGGTGATCGCCTGAGTCGCGTCGTCACGCTCGTCGACGGCACGACCGTCGAGCAGCGTGCCGAGAAAGCTCTTGCGTGATGCACCCACGAGCACCGGCAGGCCGAGCTCGCCGATCCGCGGGAGCGCCGCGAGCAGGCGCAGGTTGCCGTCGGCGTCCTTCGCGAACCCGATGCCCGGGTCGACGACGAGTTGTTCCCGCCGTACGCCGGCGGCTGACACCGCGTGCAGCTGCTCCTTGAGCTCCTGGCGAACGTCGCGCACGACGTCGTCGTACTGAGTGAGCTGCTGCATGTCGGCGCTCGTGCCGCGTGAATGCATGACGACGTACGCCACGCCGCTGCTCGCGATCAGAGCCGCCATCGCCGCGTCGCCGCGACCTCCGGAGACATCGTTGACCAGGACGGCGCCAGCATCGATAGCAGCCCGCGCGACAACTGACCGCGTCGTGTCGATGGAGACGCGAATCCCTTCGGCCGCAAGGGCTTGCACGACCGGAATGGTGCGGTGCAGCTCCTCGTCGGCGTCAATGCGGCTGGCACCCGGGCGAGTCGATTCGCCTCCCACGTCGACGATGTCGGCTCCGTCGGCCGCCATCTCGGCGCCGTGCTTGATCGCATCCGCCGCGGCCAGCCAGTTGCCCCCGTCGGAGAAGGAGTCAGGCGTGACGTTGAGCACGCCCATGACGACGGTCCGGTCGTAGGCCGGGAGCCCGGGCAGCGCGAAGCCGGTCCGTTCGCTCACTTGCCGAGGATCAGGCTCATCGCCTCGGCGCGTGTCGAGACGTTGTCGCGGAAGCCGCCGCGCACGGCGGAGGTGATGGTCTTGTGTCCCGGCTTGCGCACGCCGCGCATCGACATGCACAGGTGCTCGGCCTCGAGGACGACGATGACGCCGCGCGGCTTGAGGTGGTGCTCGAGAGCGTCGGCGATCTGTGTCGTGAGCCGCTCTTGCACCTGCGGCCGCTTCGCGTAGACGTCGACGAGGCGAGCGAGCTTGGACAGCCCGGTGATCTCGCCCTGGACGTTGGGGATGTAGCCCACGTGCGCCAGGCCGAAGAACGGCACGAGGTGATGCTCGCACATCGAGTACAGCTCGATGTCGCGCACGATGACCATCTCGTCGTGGCCCTCGTCAAACCGCGTCGTCAGCAGCTCGCCCGCGTCGCGTCGCAGGCCGGCGAACGCTTCGTGGTACATCCGCGCGACGCGGGCCGGCGTCTCCTTCAGGCCGTCGCGGTCGGGATCCTCACCGACCGCGATCAGCAGCTCCCGGACGGCCGCCTCTGCGCGGTCGGTGTCGAAACCGCCTGCCACTGGCTCAGTCGCCCGATTCGGCCGAGTCGGCCGCGTCCTTTGCGGCGCCCGTCGTCGACGACCCGTTCGCGCTGCGCGTGGATGCGCCCGGCGCCGTCGTACCCAGCAGCGCCAGCTCGGCGGGCGTCATGACCGGCGGTCGCTCCGACGGGGTGCGCTTGCCGTTGCCGACCCAGGTGCCGCGCGACGGACGCTTGTGGACCGCGCCGAAGATGCGCAGCACCTCGTCCTTGGCGAGCGTCTCCTTCTCCATCAGCTCGAGCACGAGCTCGTCGAGGGCGTCGCGGTACTGGACCAGCACCTCCCACGCCTCGTCATGCGCTTCCTCGACCAGGCGGCGTACCTCGATGTCGATCTCGGCGGCGACGTCCTCGGAGTAGTCGCGCTGATGTCCCATGTCCCGGCCGAGGAACGGCTCGGCGTTGTTGCTGCCGAACTTCAGCGCGCCGAGCTTGTCGCTCATGCCGTACTGCGTGACCATCGCCCGCGCGATCGCGGTCGCCTTCTCGATGTCGTTGGACGCGCCGGTCGTCGGCTCGTGGAAGACCAGCTCCTCAGCCGTGCGGCCGCCGAGCAGGAGCGCCAGCTCGTCGACCATCTCGGAGCGGGTCTGGAGGAACTTGTCCTCCATCGGCAGCGTCATCGTGTAACCGAGCGCGCGGCCACGCGGCAGGATTGTCACCTTGTGCACCGGGTCGGCGTTGGGCAGGGCATGCGCGACGAGCGCGTGACCGCCCTCGTGGTAGGCGATGATCTTTTTTTCCTTGTCGGACATGACCCGGCTCTTGCGCTCGGGACCGGCCATCACCCGGTCGATGCTCTCCTCAAGCGTCTTCATGCTCAGCTCTTTTTCGCCCATGCGGGCAGTGAGCAGAGCGGCCTCGTTGATGACGTTGGCGAGGTCGGCGCCGGTGAAGCCAGGCGTACGCCGCGCGATGATGTCGAGGTCGACGTCCTTGCCGATCGGCTTGCCCTTCGCGTGCACCCTCAGGATCCCCTTGCGGCCTTCGAGGTCGGGCCGGTCGACGACGATCTGGCGGTCGAAGCGACCGGGCCGCAGCAACGCGGGGTCGAGGATGTCGGGCCTGTTGGTCGCGGCGATGAGGATGACGCCGCCCTTGACGTCGAAGCCGTCCATCTCGACGAGCAGCTGGTTGAGGGTCTGCTCGCGCTCGTCGTGACCGCCACCGAGACCGGCGCCTCTGTGCCGGCCGACGGCGTCGATCTCGTCGATGAAGATGATCGCCGGCGCGTTGGTCTTGGCCTGCTCGAACAGGTCGCGCACGCGGGATGCGCCGACGCCGACGAACATCTCGACGAAGTCAGATCCGGAGATCGAGTAGAACGGCACTCCCGCTTCACCGGCGACGGCCCGGGCGAGCAGCGTCTTACCGGTGCCCGGGGGGCCGTAGAGCAGCACGCCCTTGGGGATCTTGGCGCCGATTGCCTGGAACTTCGCGGGGTTCTCGAGGAAGTCCTTGATCTCCTGGAGCTCCTCGATCGCCTCGTCGGCGCCTGCGACGTCGGCAAACGTCGTCTTGGGCATGTCCTTGGTGACGAGCTTGGCTTTTGACTTCCCGAAGTTCATGACGCGGGAGCCGCCGCCTTGCATCTGGTTCATGAAGAAGAAGACCAGCAGGATGATCAACGCGAGCGGAAGCAGCTGGATCAGGAGGCTGACCAGGACGCTGTCACGGCTGACCTTGACGTCGCTCTTGGTGCCCTCGACGGCCTGCAATTCGTTCTGCAGGTCCTTGCCCTGACCCTGGGCGAAACTCGCCTGGACCTTCTGGTCCTTCGCCTTCGGGTCGCCCTTGAGCTCGATTTTTATGCGCTGCTCGCGGTCATGGATGGTGCCCTTGGCGACACTGCCCGACTTGATCGCGGAGCGCACATCTGACAGCGGGACGGTCTTGTAATTGCCGCTCGCGCCGACCAGCTGGAAGAACAGGAACACCAGCATGAGCACGAGGACGATGTAGATGATCGGTCCACGAAAGTAACGTCGAAAGTCCACGGTGTACTGGAGCACCAATTGAGGCGCTCCGACCTCCTGCCGCCTGCACGCCCCGACCTGCCGGCGTACCGGTGGTATCGAGGACCCTTGTCTGCGCTGATCTTGTCAGGGCTTGCGCGCAGTTATGACGCGATCAGCCACCTGCCAAGGTAAACCCCGGCCGACGTACGCACCAACGGGCGGGACGACCGCATTGTTTCCGCCGGCCGCGCCTGTCAGTTTTCGTAGACGTTCGGCTTGAGCGTGCCGATGTAGGGCAGGTTGCGGTAGCGCTGCCGGTAGTCGAGTCCGTAACCGACGACGAACTCGTTGGGGATCTCGAACCCGAGGTAACGCACCGGGATCTCGACTTTGGCCGCGTCGGGCTTGCGCAGCAGCGCGCAGACCTCGATCGAAGCGGGCTCGCGCGACTTGAGGTTGCGCAGCAGGTAGGCCAGCGTCAGGCCAGAATCGATGATGTCCTCGACGAGCAGCAGGTGTTTGCCGGCGATCTCGCGGTCGAGGTCCTTGAGGATGCGCACGACCCCGGAGGTCGACGTCGCCAGGCCGTAGGACGACACCGCCATGAAGTCGATCTCGAGCGGGACGGTCAGCGCTCGCGAGAGGTCGGAGATGACCATGAAAGCGCCCTTGAGCACCCCGACCAGGAGGACTTCACGCCCTTCATAGTCCTGGTCGATCTGCGAAGCGAGCTCTTCAATCTTGGACTGGATGTCCTTCTCCGAGACAAGCACGGAGGCGATGTCGTCCTCGATCACGCACTACTCCAGTCAGCGCGGCGCAGGTGCCACGTGCAGACTCGCATACCGGCGGGTGGCCGCAAAACCTTCGGGCAGCGCGACCGCTCCCTGCCCATGCCAGGACGTGACGAGCTCGTCCATCGCGCCTACGTGCACCGATGCCAACGACCCGGCCGGGATGCCCGCGGCGAGCGCGGCCCTGAGCAGGACGCGCCGGCGTACGGCGGCGGGCAGGGCAGCCAGTGCATCCGTCGGGACTGTGACCGTGCCCTCATCGACTGTCGCAAGCCGGGTGAACTCGCTCGCCGCCAGATCGTCGAGCGCGTCGGCATCCGCACGTAGCGAAGACGCGGTGCGGGCGAGCGCTTCGGCGACGCCGGGACCGAGCTCGGCCTCGAGCACCGGCAGGGCGCGCGCGCGGACTCGATTGCGAGCGAACCTGGGGTCGTCGTTCGACGGGTCGTCCCAGATCGCCAGGTGCAGCGCCTCGCAGCAGCGGCGGGTCTGCGCTCGCCGTACGCCGAGCAGCGGCCGGGCGAAGACGCCGCGAGTCGGGGCCATGCCGGCCAGGGAACGGGCCCCCGAGCCCCTCGCCAGGCCGAGCAGAACCGTTTCCGCCTGGTCGTCGAGGGTGTGGCCGAGCAGGACGAGCTGCGCGCGGTGCTTCTCGGCGGCCGCGGCCAGAGCCTCGTAGCGGGCGTCCCGCGCGTGTGCTTCGGGCCCTGACCCGCCCGGAGCCGCCGTCGAGTCGACCCGCACCACCTCGACGACGTCGACCCCCAGCTCCTTGGCCAGACCTTCGACGGCAGCGGCGACGATCGCCGAATCCGCCGCGAGACCGTGGTCGACATGGACGATCCCGGCCTGTAGGCCGGCTCGGGGGGCCTCGAACGCGAGCGCCGCCGCCAGCGCCACCGAGTCGGCGCCGCCCGAGCACGCCGCGAGGACAAGATCGCCTGCGTCGACCTCCGCGAGCACCCGGCGGACCGCGCTGCGAACCGCGGCTACCGCCGGGTCAGGCCCTGGCATCCCGGGTGCCGTCGGCCGGGCCGGCCTCGACCGCGAACGGGCCAGCCCGGTCGATCCAGCTCTGCGGGTCGCGGATCTCCGCGAGTGACGGGAGCGTCTCGGGCGAGGTCCACACCTGGTTGAAGTTGCCGATGCCGACCGCGTCGACGACGTAGCTGACGAACCGCTCGCCCTCGGCGTACTGCTTCATCTTCAGCTCGAGCCCGATCAGCCGGCGGATCATCCGGTCGAAGTTGCTCGCGCCGGCTCGGCGCTGCTCGAAGCGCTCCCGGATCAAAGCCGCAGTGGGTACGACGGACGGCCCGACGCCGTCCATGACGAAGTCGCCGTGGCCTTCGACCAGGCTCATCAGGGCCTGCAAGCGCTGGAGAATCTCCTGCTGCGCCGGGTTCTGCAGAGCATCGACGATGCTGCCGGAGTCGTCGCCGCGCCCGATTGCGCCGCGGACCACGCCAGCGGCGGCCCTGAGCCGCTGCAGCAGCTCGGCCGGGTCGAGATCGCTAGCTTCGATGTACTCGCGGACTTGCCCGCCGAAGTGCTCGCGCAGCCACGGGACAGCGGTGAACTGGGTGCGGTGCGTCACCTCGTGCAGCGTCACCCACAGCCGGAAGTCGTGCGGCTCGACCTCGAGCTTGCGCTCGGTGGCGACGATGTTGGGGGCCACCAGCGTGAGCCGCCCGTTGCCTTGACCTGCCGGGATGAACAGCTCGTACTGGCCGAGGACTCGCGACGCCAAGTAGGAGAGCACGGTGCCGACCTGCACCCCGGCGACCTTCGCCGAGACGGTGCGGGCGATGCCGGACTGCTCGCCGCGCTTCTCGAGCAGCTTGGCTGCGAGCGGCTCGAGCAGGATCTGAAAACCCTCGAGGTTGGCCTGGACCCAGCCGACGCGGTCGACGACGGCGACCGTGCCGTTGTCGCTGTCGGGATTGACCAGGCCGGTGAACTCGCTGACGTGCCGCTCCGCCGCCGGCACCAGTGACCGCAGCTCGGCGACGACGTCGTGCGCGTCCTGCCAGGACACGACAGGTCCCGGCTTCATCAGCTGGCGGGCCGTCGCGACGGCGACGCCCCAGTCGATCATGTCAGCGGACACCCGGCCTCCAAGGTTGTGGCTGCCCAGCGCCATGCCCGGTGATGGCCAGTTTGGAACGCCGGGTGACTACTTCGCGCCGCCGCGACGCTGATTGGCGCGGAACCCGCGGCTCTTCAGCAGGTACAACCCGCTGAACGCCGCGATCGCCATCACGACGCCGAAGAACAGCGCCCAGGCCACCCAGTAGTGCCACGGGTGCGGCGCGACAAGCTCCTTTTCCGTCGGCGGCAGCGGCTTCTGCGCCCAAGCGGGCGCGGCGGCGAGGGTTGAGCCGGTTAGCACAAGCGCCGTGACCAGGAGTCGAGTTGCCGTCTGGGCGAGGCGACGAGGAAGCATGGTCGCGATCGTAGTGGCGCCTCGTGACGGCGCCAAAGCAGGACTCACCCGCAGCCGCATCGGGCCAGCATGGCCACCGCGACGTCCAGCGCCCTAGCCGCCGGTGTCACCGTCGCTGTGGGAACCCGGTCGGCGGAGACGGAGAACGCGAGGAGCTGGCCGCTGCGGGTGAGAACCGTTCCCGCCAACGTGGTCACGTTGTCCAGCGAACCCGTCTTCGCGCGCACCCTTCCGGCCGCATCGCGCGTCGGCGCGGTGCGGTAGCGGGACGCAAGAGTGCCGCTGAAACCCGCGACCGGCAGCCCCGACAGCAGCGGGCGCAGGTGCGGGCGCTCGTCGGCAGCGGCCGCCCGTACGACGGCCGCCAGTGTGTCCGTGGTCAGCCTGTTGGCGCGCGACAGGCCCGACCCGTCCCTCAGGACGACCGCCGTGGTGGGGATGCCCTCGGCGGTCAGCGTCGCCAGCGCGACCTGCGCGCCTCCCGCGAACGACGCGGGTTGGCCGCGTGCGGTGGCCGCCCGGCGCAGCAGCGCCTCGGCGATGTCGTTGTCGCTGGTCAGCAGCATCCGCTCCACCAGCGCGGGCAAGGGTGGCGACTGGACCGAGGCCAGCTTGGTCGCGCCGGCAGTCGCGGCGCCCCGGCGTACCGGCCCGGTCACGCCGATCCCGCGCACCTGGAGCAGGTCCACCAAACGCCGACCCGCGGCGAGGTCGGGCGTCGGGGTGCGAGGTCCGGTCGTCCTCCCCGGCCGGCGGCCGCCGTCGACCATCAGGGCGCTGACCGGGGCCACCGACCCCTCGCTGACATACGTCGGCTTCCAGCCCGGCGCCGTGGCCGGGCCGGTGAAGCTGCTGGCGTCGACAACGAGACCGCCGGTGACGCGGGTGATGCCGCGTCGGCGTACGGCGTCGGCCAGGTCCGTGATCCTCCCGGGCTGCGGGTACGTCGGCGCGGTGGAGGAGGAGAGCATGGGGTCGCCTCCGCCGACCAGCACGAGATCGCCGGCCAGGACGCCGCCAGCGATGGTGCCCGAAGCGACGAGCGTGGTCGTGAAGCGGGTCTGCGCGGGGAGCACCGTCAGCGCCGTAAAGGCAGTTACGAGCTTCATCGCAGACGCGGGGGTGACCGGGCCTGCCCCTGACCGCCGGTAGAGGGCGACGCCCGAGTCCGCGTCGACCACGGTGACCCCGACGCGGCTGCCGAGACCCGGAGCCGAGAACGCCGCGTTGACGGCCGCTGCCACTGCAGCGGGCTCCGCTTCGGTCAACTCGGCGGGCGGGCGGGCGACCTGAGGTGCGGCCGCCCTGGGCGCGGGTGGAGCCGGCTGGACGCGGGCCGTCGCTGGCGCGCCGGGCATCGACCACAACAACGCGCCGACCGCTGCGAGGGCGACGCGGCGGCGCATGGGCGCACCTTCCTTGCCATTCGCTGGGGTAAAGCCGCTCCATCAACGACACTAGCGAGGTCAGCAGTCCAGACACGGAGGCTTTGAGTGCGGTTCGATGTCACGATCGAAATACCGAAGGGAACCCGAAACAAGTACGAGATGGACCATCTGACGGGCCGGATCCGCCTTGACCGGATGCTCTTCACGGCGACGCGATACCCCGCCGACTACGGCTTCATCGAGGAAACACTGGGGGCGGACGGCGACCCGCTCGACGTACTCGTATTGTTGGACGAGCCGACGTTCCCAGGCTGCCTCATCAGGTGCCGTGCGATCGGGATGTTCCGGATGACCGACGAGAAGGGCGGCGACGACAAGGTCCTGGCCGTGCCCGCCGACGACCCGCGGATGGCCAACATCATCGACCTCGAGGACATCGGCGAGTTCATGAAGATGGAGATCCAGCACTTCTTCGAGACCTACAAGGACCTCGAGCCGGGCAAGTCGGTCGAGGGCGCCACCTGGGTCAACGCCATGGCGGCGTACGAGGAGATCGACGTGTCGCGCAAGCGGCTGGCAGATAGTGATCGCGCTGGCTGAGTCAGTGCGATTCCCGTTCGCATTCGCCCCCGGCGCTCAGGCAATCCTGTTGCTGTGGGGGGTGCGGCCTTCGACTGCGTACGTCGACGTGACGGACACAGAGTTCCGAGCGCGGTTCGGGATGCTCAGCGCGTCGACGCCGCTGGCCAACATCGCCAAGGCCGAGGTGACGGGGCCGTACCGAGCGATACGGGCGATCGGGCCCCGCTACTCGGTCACGGACAAGGGCGCGACGTTCGGATCGACGGCGGCCGGCGGCGTATGCCTCCACTTTCACGAACCAATTCGTGCGCTGTTCCCGCTCGCGATCCATCCGGGTCTCACAGTGACGGTCGCCGACCCGGCAGGTCTAGTAGCGGCTCTCGGGGTCTCACGCGCCGGCTAGCCGCCCTCCCGTCGGGACCAAGATCGCGCTTGTGCATTCTTTGGCGTTCAGGAACGAAAACTTCTGCCCAAACAGACAAAGTTTGCACAACCGCGATCTTGAGCTTCGGCTCGCGGGGTGGTGTGGAGCCGCATGCCATGTCGTGACACGCACCAGTGGGTCATCATCAACGAATGGCGCAGCGACCGGATTCTCCGCAGGACAAGAAGAAGATGGCCTTGGAGCGAGATCGCGTTGACGTCTGGGGAGAGAACCAGAAGGCTGCCCGCAAGAACCTTCCCCTGAAGCGAGCTCGAATCGAGCGAGCGTTTCGTCGCCGCGTCACCCAGGAGCTCGCAGGTGGCGAGACTGCCGAGCCAGAGAAGATCCGCCGCAAGCTATGGCGAAAGTGGACGGGTCCCACGCTCGGTGAGCACATAGAGAGCCAGCGCGAACGGCGCGCCGACCTGCGAGATCAACCTCGCAAGTCGGAAGACGCTCGACGCAGACGGACGACTCCCAAGGAGAAGTAGCCGCAACGGCCTACGGCTCTGACCAAGATCGGTCGTGGGGATTCTTCTCCCGAACCGCCCGAAAACTTCCTCGAACGGGAGAACTTCCCCCCAACACGATCTTGCTACTAGTCAGACACTCTCGGCCGCCAGCTAGCCCTGCACGCTCCCGAATGTTGCGATCCACCAAACAACTATCCCAAGTGCGATCTGGACGACCACGATTGCCACCAGACACGGCGAAATGACCGGATCTCCTGATAGACCGCGTAGAGGAGCTGTCGCTCGGTCAGCCCATTGGTCGTTTCGCCCATCAGCGGTTCGACAGGAACACCGAACTGCGGCGGTGCGTCTTGTGGCACGGTCTCCGGCCACCGGTACCACTTGCCGTCGTCTCCGGGGTACCAGTCACCGGTCAGATGAGGTGGCTGCTGCGTCATCCATCCTCCACGGCACGTATGGAGCCGCCTGTCGGAATCGAACCGACGACCTTCTCATTACGAGTGAGACGCTCTACCGACTGAGCTAAGGCGGCCTGGTGCGGGACGGAACTCTACCCGAGAGCCTCATCGGCCGGCCGGGGCGAAAGCCTTACCCGCAGAGCTTCCCCGGCGCCGGCAGGACGAGGTCGATGAGGTAGGAGTTGCCGGCCTGGTCGACGCAAGAATCACCGTCGCCGTACGCCGTGTGCCCGTCGCCGTCGTACGTCAGCAGCTGGCCCGACTCGAGCTGTTCGGACAGTGCTTTGGCCCACGACAGGGGCGTCGCGGGGTCACGCGT
>JBKJZO010000178.1:0-17213 GCA_046715235.1 Mycobacteriales bacterium | reverse complement strand
CGAGCGAGAAGTAGGTGCTCCAGCTGCTCGCGTCGCGGCTGACGCGCACCAGCGACTGGCTGCCGTCGTACGCAAGCACTTCGAGATGTGTCGATGACCAGTAGGCGCCGGCCGGACCGGATCCAAGGCGGCGGCTGAATCTCCTCCACTTTGTCCACTTCTTGGACTGCGGCAGGTAATCGGCGGTCCACAGAACACCGCCAGGACCGCGCACGAGGATGGTGCGGACTCCGGTGCCCGGGGCAACAGCCAGCGCGGGTACGCCGCGCGGGGACCCTGGGATCGCGAGCCAGGTCCCGGCGGGCCTTCCGTTACGCAGTTCTACCTGGAAGAAGCTGCCGCCGGCGCGCGCCGCAACAATCGCGACCCGGTTGGTGCCAATCGCCGCTACAGCGGGCGAGGACGTGATGCCGGTGGAGACTCGGGTCCAGCCGGACCATCTGTTCTTGGCGAAACGGCGAGCGAGCAAATCGTTGCGCGGCCCCCTGATGAACACCTCGAGCTGACCCGCGGCTGGCGACACCACGGCAGCTGGCCCCACAGCGTGGCCACCGAGGTCAGACCACTCGGACCAGACGCGGCCTGTCCGCGTGCGCAGTGAGACGCGGTGAGCGGCCGTGACGGCGACTACGGCCATGCCGCCGCGGAAGGGTGTTGCGGCGGGCCCGGTGACGAACTTGCCACCGAGTCCTGACGGAGCCGACCACACCCCGGCCCGGCGCCGGGTCACGCTCATCGCGCCCGTCGCGCCGTCAGTGGTGAACACGTCGACCTTGCCGTCGCCGAGGCTGATGACAGCCGGCGTCATGACTGGAGGCACAACGGTGCGCGCGCGCACGGGTGTGACGCCGGCCGCCGTACCGAGTCCCCCCGCGGTCATCACCAGAGCCACCAGGATCGCAACCAGGCGAGGTGCACGCTGCCGCGTCGACCGCCGTAGGAGTGATCGCCGATGCGCGCCGCCCGGCGTCGCCAGGCGATCTGGCCTCAACTGCAAAACCAATCCCCCCGGCTCGAATCCATGCGCTGCGTCGAGTTCCCTTCGGTCACGCGCCTCGCGGCTGGGTTCGTGCCCCGAATCTTGACGTCCGTATAGGTGAATTTAGTGCGTTGTGTCAGGAGATCCATGGCCTGAAATGGCCAATGGCGCTGAGGTCCGATGCGATTGCGGTGAGTAACGTTGCTCCCCGCTACTCCGACTCGTCAGGGGGTGCCGGTGGTGCCGGTGGGGTATGACCCGGCGGCAGGTTGGACAGGTCGGGAGCGATGACCGTGCCGGGGATCGCCGAGTCGGGAAGCCGCAGGCCCGCCGACGCTGCGGCGCCTTCGAGCATCAGGTCCGCACTGCCCATTGCGAGCGTCTGCCCGCGGAAGAACTCAGGCGCGCGCGCGGCGTACACGAACATCAGTACTGCGCCGAGCAGGAGCGCGCCAATGCCGACCACGAGTACGCCACCGACACCCGCGACTGACGTGGTGCCGTAGTCAGGGTCGGCGTACAGGTAGCAGGCGACGACGAACGCGCCGAGGAGGAGCAAGCCGCCAAGGAGCGGCAGCAGACCGCGCATCAAGATGTTGCGGGGACTGCCGGCCAGCGTCTTTCGGAAGTACCACGCACAGGCGAAGCCGGTGAGCCCGTAGTAGAAGGCGATCATCAGCCCGACGGCCGCGATGGTGTCGCCGAGGATGTTCTCGCTGATGAGCGACATCCCGACATAGAAGGCGATCGAGACGGCACCCATCCAGATGGTGGCGTCGGTGGGGGTGAGGTAGCGCGGGTGTATCCGGGCGAAGCGGCGCGGGATGGCCCGGTAGGCGCCCATCGACAGCGCCGTGCGGGCGGTCGGCAGGATCGTCGTCTGTGTCGACGCCGAAGCCGACGTCAGCACGGAAATGATCAGCAGCGCTTTGAGCACAGAGCCGGTGGCGCCGTCGCCGAACACCGTGGAGCCCAACGCGGCGAAGACGTCGTCGCTGTTTTCCTCGTTGCCGAGCCCAACGCCTTCGCTGCCAACGCCGGCGAACGCGACGGTCGCGATGCTCACGACGGCGTAGGTGGCCAGCAGCAGGAGAGTAGACAGGATCGCCGCGCGGCCGGGGGTGCGGCCGGGATCGTCGGTTTCCTCGTTGCAGGCGACGGCGGTGTCCCAGCCCCAGTAGATGAAGACCGCGATCAGGGCTGCGGTGACGATCGCGTTGAGCGACATCCCGGTCGGCACCAGCCAGGTCAGGCTCGGTTTCAGCGACTCCTCGGGCGAGGTGCCGCCGTACACCTTGGCGAGGGCGTAGACGGAGAAGATCACGAGGACGACGACCTCTACGCTGAGCAGCACGTACTGCGTGCGTGCGGACACCTCGATGCCCCGGTAGCAGATATAGGTCATCGCGATGATCCAGATGACTCCGGCAACCATCGACCACATCGCGCTGTCGGCAACCCCATGGGCGCCGAACAACCGGAACGTGTAGCTGCCGGCGATCTGCGACAAGTTGGCCATCACGATCACGTCGGCGGCAATGATGCCCCAGCCGCCCATCCAGCCGACGCGCGGACCGAACGCACGAGTCGCCCAGGTGAACGTAGTACCGCAGTCGGGCTCCGCGGTGTTGAGCTCCTGATAGGCAACGGCAATGAAGTACATGGGGATGAAAGCCAGCAGCATGATGGCCGGCGCCTTGACGCCGACGATGCCGTCGCCGTTCGTTGTGGCGACGACGAATCCGAGGCTGGCAGCCAAGCTGTACGCCGGCGCTGTCGATGCGACGCCGATGACGACCGTGGCGAGCAGGCCGAGGGCGCCGCCCTTGAGGCCTTTTTCACCGGGCTTGTCCGAGAACGACTTGGTGTCGTCGGTCGTGGTGCTCATCCGCCAGCCTCCGGTGCTATGCCCGTGCCGCGATCCGATGCCGGTGACGATAGCCGAGAGACCAAGTCGTGCACGCTAAGGACGAGCTCACTCGTCACTCCAGTACGACGAGTACTCGCCGATATCAACTCGGTGAAGAGTCTTCTGAAGTTGTCGGTAGCCGCGGTTGCTGTCCTCGCGCTCGCTGGTTGCGTGCGCGCGTCCGACGAGCAGAAGGTGCCGGCTCGCCAGTCGCCCGTCGCCGTACCGGCTGCGTCTCCATCCGGGTCGCCCGAGGGCGAGGCAACGCTGCCGGTCGCGATCGACCCGGAGACCAGCGAGACAGTGGGCCTGCGCGCGAGCGCCTTGGTGTCGATCACGCTCGGCGGCAAGACGACGGCGGCGACACTCGAACAGACAGAGTTGGCCGAAAGTGCGCTGGAGCAGACCTCTGGTGAGACGAAGCGAGTGCTCAGGCTGAACGTCGCCGATCCGAAGCGCGCCGAGGACGTGCAGCTCAGCGTCGACGGCGAAGTTTCGCTCGGTTCCCACAAGACCCGTGAGGGACTGAGAGTCGCGTTCTACTACACACCACTCGGCATCGATCTGCTGTCCGAGGACGGCACGTGCACGGTCGAGTTCACCCGAGTCGACGTCACCGGCGCGGCCGGCACCCTTCTCTGCACCGGCATCAAGACCGATTCCGGCGAGGCGCGGCTGTCGGCTGACTTCAGCGCCGAGGCGTTGTAACCCTCAGCCCATGTGCGGGTAGCGGTAGTCAGTCGCGGGGTTGAACGTCTCCTTGATGACCCGTGGCGATGTCCAGCGGATCAGGTTGAGGTAGCTGCCCGCCTTGTCGTTGGTGCCGCTCGCCCGCGCGCCGCCGAACGGCTGTTGCCCGACGACCGCACCAGTCGGCTTGTCGTTGATGTAGAAGTTGCCGGCCGACCAGCGCAGTGCCTCGGATGCCGCGACGATCGCGGCACGGTCCTGCGCGATGATCGAGCCGGTGAGGGCGTACGGCGCCGCGTCGGCGGCCTGACGCACGACGTCGTCGTACTCCCTGTCGTCGTAGACGAAGACGCCGAGGATCGGGCCGAAGTACTCCGTCGTGAAAATGTCGTGCGTCGGGTCGTCGCCGCGCAGGATCGTGGGGCGCACGAACCAGCCTTCGCGGTCGTCGGCGGTGCCGCCGGCGATGACCTCGACCGCGGGGTCGGACTTGGCCCGCTCGAGTACGTCGGCGAGCCGGCGGAACGCACGCTCGTCGATGACAGCACCCATGAAGTTGTGCAGGTCGGCGACGTCGCCCATCGCCAGCGACTCGGTCTCGGCGACGAGATCGTCGCGCAGGACGTCCCAAAGCGAACGCGGGATGTAGGCCCGCGAGGCGGCGGAGCATTTCTGCCCCTGGTACTCGAACGCCCCCCTGACGAGAGCCGTCTTCAGCGCCGCCACGTCTGCTGACGGATGCGCGACGACGAAGTCCTTGCCGCCGGTCTCACCGACGATCCGCGGATAGCCAGCGTAGGTGTCGATGCCGTCGGCGACGCCGCGCCACAAGGTCTTGAAGACCTTCGTCGAGCCGGTGAAGTGGATGTCGGCGAGAGCACGGTGAGTCAGCGTCACCTCGGACACCCCGACACCGTGGCCGGTCACCATGTTGACGACCCCGGGGGGCAGGCCCGCCTCTTCGAGCAGGCGCATGAAGTAGTGCGCGGCCAACTGCTGCGTCGGCGCGGGCTTCCACACGACGACGTTGCCCATCAACGCTGGCGCGAGCGGCAGGTTGCCCGCGATCGCCGTGAAGTTGAACGGCGTGATGGCGTAAACGAATCCTTCGAGCGGCCGGTAGTCCATCGTGTTCCACACGCCCGGTGAGCTCTGCGGCTGCTGTTCGAGGATGAATCGGCCGTACTGCACGTTGAAGCGAAGGAAGTCGATGAGCTCGCACGCCGCGTCGATCTCTGCCTGCTGCACGGTCTTCGACTGGCCGAGCATCGTCGCGGCGTTGAGGGTGTCTCGCCACGGGCCGGCCAGCAGCTCGGCCGCCTTGAGCACGATGGCCGCGCGGTCGTCGTACGACATCGCTGCCCACGCGGGCGCCGCGGCCAAGGCTGCATCGATCGCGGCGGTGGCGTCGGCATGGGTAGCCCCGCGCATCGTGCCGAGGACATGCGAGTGGTTGTGCGGCATCACGACATCGAGAGGTTCCCCGCCGCCGAGTCGCTGCGCGCCGCCGATGGTCATCGGCAGCTCGATCGGGCCCGCGGACGCGAACTCCTTGAGGCGAGCCTCGAGAGAGGCGCGCTCGTGGCTGCCAGGCGCGTAGCCGCGGACGGGCTCGTTGACCGGCGCGGGTACCGACGTGATCGCGTTCACTGTCACTCCGATCCACGTCCGTCAGGACAGCAGCTCGTCGAGTTCCTGACAGGCGTACCACATGAGGTCCTGCGCATAAGCCTCATCGAGATCGAACAACGCGTCGTCGTCGCCGGTCTGCGCATCCAGCCATGAGTCTGCTGCCCGCTCGATGACCGTCGACACAGTGGGATCGTCGACGAGGATCGCCTGCACCGATGACAGCGGTACGGCGACGCTCAACGTCACCGAGCTCTCGTCGCCGCCCTGCGCGTTGCGCACGCTCTCGTCGGGTACGTCGGCGGCCAGCACGACGCGGCGCCGGGGAACGGCAGGATCCTCGCGCAGCAGCGAGATCGAGTCACTGGAGGCAGCCAGCTGGGCGACGTGCTCCAGATCCTCGGTGTCGCCGACGGCGTACGACTCGCGCAGCGCCGCCGTCACCGCGTGGCCGTGCAGTGGTGCCGGCCCGATCTCGCCAGCGGCCCGCAACCCACGCAAGCCGGCGAACGTTGTGGGCAGGTAGACGCGCATCACCCGGCCTCCGACAGCTCGTCACCCGTCAACGCCCGCCGTACGTTCGCGGGGGACGTGCGCAGGGACGTCTCGAGGACGCGCTGGCGCCGCCGCGGGTCCATCAGGTTGGCACCTATCGCGTCGAGATCCTCGGCGGTCGGGCCGATCAGCACGACGTGCGTGCCGGCGGCGCGCACCGCCGCAGCTTGCCGGCGCAGCTTGCGGCTGACGCCGGCGCGCAAGTAGTGCTCGAAGCGGCCCGCGGCCGTGTCAGGCCGATGATCGAGGCTGCTCATCGGCGCCAGCACGTAAACGACATCGAGCCCGCCTCCAGCGAGGAGATCGAGCGACGCGGGCGAGACCGCGCCGCCGTCGACGTACCGGCGGCCGTCAATGACCACCGGGGCATACCAGCCGGGAATCGCACACGATGCCTTCACGGCTGCCGCGAGATCGGTGAGCGGCGCACCGTCGCGACCGAACGCGACACGATCCCCGGTGTCGAAGTCCATCGCGACGATCCACGTCTCCGGGCCCGTCGGCCACTCCCCTGCTCCGACGACCTGCTCGACGACCGAACCGATGTGGTCGAGGTTGCCGCGACCCTCGAGCAGCAGCGCGCTGACGGTTTGCATGGGTGAGACGTGCCACGGGTGCAGGGCCGACCGCAGCAGTAGCGACCGCGACCCGAGGCGCAGTCGCGGCAGGGGCGGGCGGGCCGACTCAGCGGCGTAGTCGTAGTCGAAAGGAGCCTGATCGGGCGCCGGCACACCTTGCTGGTGGTCGCGCAGGGCGTCGACGCTCACCCCTCCCGCGAGCATCGCGGCGACAACCGAGCCGGCCGAAGTGCCGATGAGGATGTCGGCGGCGCGCGCGTCCCAGTCGAGCGCCTGCTCCAGTGCCGTCAACGCGCCCACCGTCCAGCTCGCGCCGAGAGCACCGCCGGCTCCGAGCACGAGACCGCGACGCGTCATCGCACTGCCTCCACCAACTCCGCGAGCGACTCCTCCACGCTGCTGGCGAGCACCTCGACGTCGGGGATGGCGTCACGGTCGGCGTTTATGCCGAAGAACACCCCGCCGTTGTACGACGTCAGGCCGATCGTGACCGCGTGATCGGTCACGAGTGGGACGTAGGGAAACACCTCGAGCATGCGCGCACCGGCGGCGTACAAGGGGATCTGCGGCCCAGGGACGTTGGTGACGATGACGTTGAACAGCCGCTTGGAGAACGCTGCCGCCGCGCGGGCGCCGAGGGCGACCAGAGTTGGCGGCGCGAAGCCGCCCAAACCGATCAGCGCCTCCGCGCCGACCGACTGGCCGGATTCCTTGAGACCACCCATCGAATAGGTGATCTGTTTGAGCCGGACGACCGGATTGGCCTCGCCGACCGGGAGGTCGACGAAGAAGGTCGAGACCCGATTGCCCAGCACACCGCCCTCTGCAGTGCTGCGGACACTGACCGGCACCATCGCGCGCAACGTCGTGCCGGTGCGGACGTTCTCGCCGCGCATCTGCAGCCACGAACGCAAGGCTCCGGCCACTGTTGCGAGGACGACGTCGTTGACCGTGCCACCGTGCGATTTGCGGACGCGCTTGTAGTCATCGAGCTCGGTGCGCGCGACCGCGAACCGGCGCTGCGAGCCGATGGGGACATTGAGGGGCGTCTCCGGCGCCTTGCGCGCCGTCGTCATGGCGTAGGACACAAGACCACCCGCCACGCCGGCGGCGCGTGCCGTGAACGCCTGAATGCTCGAGGCTTCGGCGCGCACCGATTCGGCCATGGCATTTGGCTTGCGCAACCAATCGCCGATCACGCCGCCGACGAGCTCGGCACCCGACGGCTCGGTGCTCGGTACCCAGTCGTCGAGCGGCGCGGGACGCCGCTCAGGTGAGGGGTCGAGGATGACCTGACCCATGTCGATCGCGCTCATGCCGTCAACCATCGCGTGGTGGGTTTTCGTCATGATTGCCACGCGGCCGTGCTCCAACCCTTCGATCAGGTACATCTCCCAGAGAGGGCGCGCGCGATCGAGCGGCCGCGACTGCACCCGGGCGACGAACTCCTTGAGCTGCTCCTCCGTGCCTGGGCGCGGTAGTGCCGACCGCCGTACGTGGTATGTGATGTCGAAGTCGGTGTCGTCGACCCAGACCGGGTTGCCCAGACCGGCGGGCACCCAGCGAACCTTCTGCCGGTAGCGCGGCACGAGCGGGATGCGCTCGCTGATCAGTTCGACCAAGGCGTCGTAGTCGAAGCCCTCCGGCGGCGCCTCGAAGATCGCGACACCGCCGACGTGCATCGGCATCGTGGCCTTCTCGAGATGCAGGAACGACACGTCGAGGTGGCTGAGCCGGTCTACCACGGCACCTCCCTACGTCGTCATCCGCCTACATACTGGCACGCGCCGTGACAGGGGTACGGACGCTCTACCGTCTCATTGAGATTCGCCGCTTCGGTGGCGCCGCCGACTTGCCGACGAGTTCGAGCCCAAGAGCCTGCAACGCCTTGCGGGCAAGGGATTCCGGGGCGGCTTCGGTCAGCGACCTGCCCGCCATCAGCGCGCCGTCGACGCCCTTGGGGTCGAAGGGGACGTAGGCCGCCGGCACCACTCCGGCGTACCGCTCGAGGGCCGCGCCGATCTCCTGTTCGGGATCACCCGCAAGCAGGCTCTTGCGCACCTTGTTCACGACGACCATTGGAGTGACACCTGGGACCGTTGCGGCCAGTTGCGAGAGTCCGCGAACCAGTCTCTGCAATGAGACCGGATCGGCGGCGCCGACCGCGATCACGATGTCGGCATCCGCGAGCGCTGCGAGTGTCGCGCCGTTGCGCCGGGGAGCCGCCGTGTCGAACGAGAGCTCCTCGTCCTCTTCGAGGCAGAAGCCGCAGTCGATAACCGTGTGCGTCACGAGCCGGCGGCTCAACGCGAGCACCGCCTCAATCGACGACGGCCGAAGCTCGGTCCAGCGCTCCGCTCGCGAGATGCCGGTCAGGACACGCAACTCCGGAGTCAGGGCGCGAGCCAGCCGGGCGAGAGCAGGTACGTCGAGAGTGCCGCTGTTGGCACCGCGGGCGGCGGCGGCAAGCCCTGGTGCCTCGTCGAGCAATCCGAGTGACTGCGCGACGGCACCGCCGTAGACATCGGCATCGATGAGCATTGTCTGCTCGCCAACTGCCGCAAGCTCGGCGGCCAACGTCGTCGCGACCGTGGTCCGGCCAGGTGCGCCGGTAGGACCCCAGACGGCGACTACTCGGCCGCTCGCGATGAGATCGCGTTCGCTCTCCCCAACTGTGACGCCGTCCTCGAGCTCGTCGAGACCGGCGAGCGATTCGGCTAGTGAATGGGCCGAACTGCTCGCGTCGGGGTCGTCGCCGGCAGCGTCGGCGACAGCCGCGGCGACCTCCTCCGGGGAGGCACTGACCGCAAGCACGTGCCTGGCGCCGAGCTGGCGCACCCGTCGTTCCGCGTCCTCGTCGTCAACCGGCACGAGTAAGACGACGCCGACGCCGACCGCCGCCAACCGCGCCAGCGCATCGCGATCGAATCGCCGCACATCGTGAGAGACAACAGCGGCGCGAGCGGTGCCCGTCGCGGCGGTCGCGAGCAGATCGGCAAGGTCGACACAACGCCGAACGACGGCGATCCCCAGCCGGCCCGACTCGAAGGCGTGCACCAACACCGCCTCAGCGTGCCGGTCGTTGACCACCGTGAGGATCGGGATCGGCGCCGGCGCCGAGAACGCCTGCACTGTCAGGGCGCCATGCCGGCTGCGACATCGCCGATGTCGCCCTGATCGCCCGCGGGCACCTCGACGATGTCGATCTCGGCCGTGCGCATCGCCATTGTCAGGTCGAGAACCAGCTCGGTCGGGACGTCGAGCATCACCCGGTAGGTGTTGCCACCGAAAGCACCGGCGGCCTTCGGCTCGCCGCGCACCTCGACCCCCTTGGCGACCGTCCAGGTGCGGGCCGGAACGTCGTTGGATTTGGCCGTTGTCGCGATGACGTCGACTCGACTGCCCGCGACGAGGCCGGCCGCGGCATGCTCCTGTTTCACGGCAACGGACATCTCACGCATCGATCGCTTCGTCGCGACGCCGACCGCGCTGCGGGCGAGCAGTTCCCCCTTGCGGACCTCGCGCAGCAAGACACTGCCCGCGACCACGTCCCTAGCCGGGACATAGACAGACTGACCGGAGACGACGCGCGCGCGAACCGGCACGACGTCGTCCCCGGTCAGCACATGACCGGCAGGTAGATCTCGCTTGAGCGAGTGCAGCGGCTGGGTCCGATCGGCGGCGGTGACGACCTTCGCGCCTACGACCAAAGAGACCAGGATCAGCAAAATGCCGCCGAGCAGCCTTGGGTCCGCCCACGTCGCCTGACGCGTACGAAGAGCAGGCGGCGACGCAACGTCGAGCAACTCCGAGACCCCCCTCGAACACAGCTTCGGCTCATGAAAATACGCGAAGTTGAGCCAGCGGTGACACGGTTCGCCGGATCGTGTGGAAAACCGGACCTCGAGCCGGTTAAGCCGAGGTCGGGTCAGCGATGTCCGCGGTCGTGTCGGTCACGCTCACCTGGCGCGGCTGGATCGAGCCCGAGAGCACTTCCTCGGCGTAGTGGCACGCGACGTTGTGGCCGATCGCCACCGGTCGCAGCTCCGGCTCCTCGTCGTGGCACCGCGTCGGCTGGCGGTAGGGGCAGCGGGTGTGGAAACGGCAGCCAGACGGGGGATTCATCGGGCTGGGCACATCGCCCTGCAGCCTGATCCGGTCGCGTGCCGTCCGGCGTTCCGGGTCGGGCACCGGCACCGCCGACATCAGCGCGATCGTGTAGGGGTGCATCGGCGTCTCGTACAGAGTGGTCCGGTCGGCGATCTCGACGAGCTTGCCGAGGTACATCACGGCAACCCGGTCGGACATGTGGCGTACGACGGACAGGTCGTGCGCGATGACGACGTAGGTCAGCCCGAAGTCGCTCTGCAGGTCCTCGAGGAGGTTGATGACCTGCGCCTGAATCGACACGTCGAGAGCAGACACCGGCTCGTCGGCGACGATGAGCTTGGGCTTCAGGGCCAGCGAGCGGGCTATCCCGATGCGCTGGCGCTGGCCACCGGAGAACTCGTGCGGGTAGCGGTTGTAGTGCTCCGGGTTGAGGCCGACGAGCTCGAGCAGCTCCTGGACCGCGCGCTTGGTGCCGTGTTCGGTCTTGACCTTCTGCAGCTTGAAAGGTGCCCCGACGATCGTCCCGACGGTGTGCCTCGGGTTCAGCGAACCGTAGGGGTCCTGGAAGATCATCTGTACGTCGCGCCGCAGCGGTCGCATCGCGCCGACCGACATGTGCGTGATGTCGTGCCCGTCGAAGATGATCTTTCCCGCGGTGGGTTCGAGCAGCCGGGTCAGCAGCCGCCCGGTCGTGGTCTTGCCACAGCCGGACTCGCCGACCAGCGAGAGGGTTTCGCCACTGATGACGGTGAAGTCGAGGCCGTCGACCGCCTGCACGGCGGCGACCTGACGCTGCAGAAGCCCTTTGCGCACGGGGAAATGCTTCTGCAGCCCGGTGACGGTCAGCAGGTCCTCGCCGCTGAGCGCTGGGCGTGCGGTCGGAGCGTTCTTGAGATCTGTCATAGCTTCGGCTTGATCTCCGTCTCCCAGATCCGCAGGCGATCCTCAGTGCTCAGGTGGCACGCGATGTAGTGGCCGCCGCCGATGTCCGTGAACTCGGGGCGCTCGGTCTCGCTGGCTCCGCCGTTGAGATGTCCGTACTCGCATCGCGGGTGGAACGGGCACCCCGCGGGGACGTTGATCAGGCTTGGCGGTGAACCCTTGATGGGCAGCAGGCGGTCGATGCGTTCCCGGTCCAGCCGCGGCATCGAACCGAGCAGGCCCCAGGTGTAGGGGTGTTGCGGGGCGCGGAAGACATTGCGGGCACTGGTGTACTCCACCGAGCGGCCGGCGTACATGACGAGGATGTCGTCAGCGAGCTCGGCAACGACACCGAGGTCGTGCGTGATGATGATGACCGCGGAGTTGAACTCCTGCTGCAGCTCTCTGATCAGGTCGAGGATCTGCGCCTGCACGGTGACGTCGAGCGCGGTTGTCGGCTCGTCGGCGATCAGCAGATCGGGGTCGCACGAGAGCGCCATCGCGATCATCGCGCGCTGCCGCATACCGCCGGAGAACTGGTGCGGGTAGTCGTCGACACGGGAACTCGCCTGCGGGATGCCGACCTTGTCGAGCATGTCGATCGCATGCTTCTTGGCGACCGACTTGCTGACGCTGTGATGCACCCGGTACGCCTCGATGATCTGGTGACCCACTGTGTAGAAGGGATGCATCGCGGACAACGGGTCCTGAAAGATCATCGCCATCGTCTTGCCACGCAGCCTGCGGACGTTCTCGGGGTCGGCGTCCACCAGGTTCTGGCCGTTGAGGACAACCTCGCCGGTGATATTGGCCGTGCCCCGCTTGTGCAAGCCCATGATCGACATGCTCGTCACGCTCTTGCCCGACCCCGACTCACCCACGATGCCTAGGGTCTTCCCTCGCTCGAGCGAGAACGTCAACCCGTCGACGGCCTTGACCAGCCCGTCGTCGGTTGGGAAGTGCACGCGCAGTTCATTGACCTCGAGGAAGCTCACTTGGCGCGCACCCGCGGATCGATGACGGCGTACAGCAGGTCGACGACGAGCGAGGCGATGACAATGAAGAACGCGCCGAGCAGCGTGACGCCGAGGATCTTCGGGAGGTCCTGGGCAAAGATGGCCTGGACCGCGTACTGGCCGATCCCTGGCAACGAGAACGTCGACTCCGTCAGGAACGCGCCGCCGAACAGCAGGCCGAGGTCGAGGCCGAAGATCGTCAGGATCGGCGTGAGCGACGCGCGCAAGCCGTGCTTCATGACGACGGTGCGCTCGGGCAGACCCTTCGCGCGCGCGGTGCGGATGTAGTCCTCGTTCATCGTCTCGAGCATGCCTGAACGCGTCAGGCGCGCGTACGCCGCCGCGTAGAGGAAGGCAAGCGTGATCCAGGGCAGGATCAGCGCGTACGCCCAGCCGAGCGGGAACGTCGCATCCATCGGGTTGCGCCCGCCCGGTGCCGCCCACCCCAACTCGTAACTGAAGATGCTCAGCGACAGCAGACCGGTGAAGAAAATCGGCAGCGACACGCCGGCCAGAGCGGTTCCCATTGCCGCCCGGTCGAACACGCTGCCTCGTTTCAAGGCGGATAGCACGCCCGTAGCGACGCCGCCGAACAGCCAGATGACGGCGGCACCCGCCGCGAGCGAGAGGGTGACGGGGAGCCGGTCGAGCAGGTCCGGCCACACCGGGTTCTGGGTGATGAACGAATAACCGAAGCACGGGGCGGGGCAACGTTCGACGCTCGGGCCGGTGTCGTAGTCGGCACCGACGAACAGGCCCTTCGCGAACCGTCCGTATTGTTCGTAGATCGGGTCGTGGAAGCCCAGTTTCTCTGCCTGCCGTCGGGTCTGCTCTTCGCTAGCGCTCTTGCCGACGTATCGCGACGCCAGGTCGTCGGCGTCTGCACCGGCAAGTCGCGGCACCAGGAAAAAGATCGAGAACGCGACGGCGCTCACGATGAACAGCAACAGCACGGCCGCGAACAGGCGACGGATGATGTACGTGACCACGTGGATCGGCTTGGCCAGCCGGCGGCCCCCAACTGCGGGGACGCCGGCCTGCCTGCGCCTTCACCTACCTCTGTGAGTGGCAAACTTCCTTGCTACTTGCTTACTTCTTGGTCGTGCCAATCGCGGCGTAGTCGTACATCTGGAACGCGTTGGTGACGTAGACGTTCGTGAGGTGGTCGGGCCTGTACAGCAGCCCCTTGTGCCAGACGCCAGGGAGTACGTGCCCGCTCTCCGTCACCTGCTTGTCGATCTCGGCCCAGATGGGCTCACGCTCCTTGACCTCGACCGTCGCGAGCGCCTTGTCGAGCAACTTGTCGACCTCGGGCAGAACGATCCCGAGGTTGTAGTTGCCCGCCGGGCGGATGGTGCGGCTGTCGACGATCTGCGACAGGAAGCCGAAGCCATCCGGCCAGTCCGCACCCCAGCCGGTGAGCCTGATGCCGAGCTTGTTGCTCTTGGCGAACTCGACGTTGCCGGCGTTCAACTTGTAGTAGTCGCCCGCGAGGTATCCCTTGAGCGTGAGCTTGATGCCCACGCGAGCCAGGGATTGCTGCAGTGCCTCTGCGGTCGCCTTCTCCTTCGGGCGGTCGCTGCGGAACGAGATGTTGGCCTCGAACCCGTCGGGCTTGCCGCAGGCCTTGAGCGCTTCCTTGGCCTTGTCGAGGTTGCCATCAGGCTTGGTCGCTGCATCGAACGGGTCGATCTTCTGGTATCCGGGAATGATCGGCGGCAGCAGACTGAGGGCCACGTCCCCGCCCGTCCCCCCGCCATACGCGCGCTGGTACCCGGTCCTGTCGGACGCGAAGACGACGGCTCTGCGGCACTCCACGTTTTCGAAGGGCGCCACATCCCCGGCGATAACGCCGTAATAGGTACGCGCGACCGCCGCGGAGTCGGACTTGGCCTTCAGGGCCTCGTCCTTGAGGATCTTGCCCTGGGCAGCAGCCTGGACGCCGGTGCCGCCGACGTCGAGATCTAGGTCACCGGACATCAGGCGGTTGTCGATGTCGTCGGCGTTGACCTTGAGCGAGACCTCGATCTTGTCCGGCAGAGCCTTGCGGCCCGAGTCGGGGTCACTCGCCGGGTCGTAGTTCTCGTTGCGGACCAACGTGAACTTCTTGCCGAGCTCGTTGCTCTCGAACTTGTAGGGACCGGAGCTGAGAACCTTCTCCTTGTACTTCGCTCCGGTGTCCTTGGCCTCAGGTACGGGAATGGTGGACGGGAGCTGCGCGAAGTAGTCGAAGCCCGCGAACGGCTTGTTCAGGTTGAAGACGATCGTCTGGGGGTCCGGAGTCAGGATCGACTTCGTGTCGAAACCCTTGTTCTTGTACGGACCCGGCGCCTTCGCCACCGAGTCCTCGATCGCAAGGAAGTTGTTGAAGTAGGTCGGCCCGTTCGGGAAGATGTCCTTGTCGAGCGAGCGCCACACGGCGTACTTCACGTCCTTCGACGTGATCGGAGTGCCGTCCTCGTACTTGAGGCCGGGGCGCAACTTGTAGGTCCAGGTCTTCGCATCGTTGCTGGCCACACCGAGTGACTCGGCGAGGTCAGGGACAACCTCCGAACCCTTCGCGCCTGGTGCCGCCTTGAACACTGTCAAGCCGCGGCCGTACAGGCGGATGAAGTTCCACGAGAAGGCGTAGTAGGTGTCGGCTCCGTCGAGCGAGTCCCAGTCGTCCGAGTTGGCGAAACGCAGGGTGCCGCCCTTCTCGTCCGAGGGGTTGAACACGTTGTCGACGCCTGCGTTCGCACCAGCAGCCGCACCCGCAGTGGTCGCACCACCGGTGGCAGCCGTCGTTTGTGCGGGCTCGTCCTTGTTCTTGTCGCTGCAGGCCGAAAGGCCCAAGCTGAGCGCCGCAGCCGCGGCAACCAGCACCCTCACGCGCGTCCTTTTCATTTACTGCCACACCCCTTTTTCTCTTGGTGGGAGCTGGGTCGGAATCGCGGTGGTCGGGTGAACTACCGCGAACGTGGGTCGAGTGCATCGCGCAGGCCGTCTCCTAACAGGTTGAAGGCGAGCACGGTGATGAAGATGGCGAGTCCGGGGAAAACCATGAACCAGGGGTCGACCTGGTACCAGTGCGTCGCATCGGAGAGCATGCCGCCCCACGTCGCGCGCGGTGGACGCACGCCGACGCCGAGGAACGACAGCGCCGCTTCGAAGAGGATGTTGGTCGGGATCAGCAGCGTCGAGTAGACCAGGATGGGCGCGATCAAATTGGGCATCAGCTCGCGAGAGAGGATGTAGGGACTGCGGGCGCCCAGGCTGCGGGCGGCGTCGACGAATTCCCGTTCGCGCAGCGAGAGCGTCTGACCACGGACGACGCGTCCGACATACGGCCAGTTGAAGAAGCCGATGATAAATACGATCAGGGTTATGCGCAGAGTGTCGCCCTCGAGACCGAAACCCTGATCCGGCACAACGCCGGCGAGCGCGATGGCAAACAGCAACAGCGGAAACGCCAGGAAGATGTCCATGAACCGGCTGATGATGGCGTCTACCCAGCCGCCGAAGTACCCGGCCACCACGCCAAGGACGGTGCCGATGGCCACGGACATGATCGTGGCGAGGAACGCAATCAACAGCGATATCTGCGACCCGTAGATCACCCGGCTGAACAGGTCCCGGCCATTGATGGGCTCGACGCCGAAGAGGAACTCGCGGGTGACGCCGCCGAACCGGTTGATGGGCACCTGGGTGTCGGCGTCGACCTCCGAATAGTGAAACTCGTTGGGCGGATGACCGAGCAGCTTCACGATGAGTGGTGCGAACACCGCGATCAGGATGAGCACCACCACGACGATCGCGCCGGCGATGGCCACCTTGTCGCGCTTGAGGCGCGTCCACGCGATCTGGCCGAGAGAGCGTCCCTCGATCTTTCCGGCACCCGCGAGGACTGCTTCAGGCTGAGCCTGGGCCTCGGAGCCGGTGACCTCGAGCGGTGTGGTCATACGCGGACGAACCCTCCCAGCCGGGTCTCAGGCGCGTGCCACCCACTCGCTTTCTGCACAATGTCCCCAGTTAGCCCGTTTGCGCCAGAATGTGTAGGTGTTTGTGGCGCGATTGTGACCTTGGTGTCACCGTTGATATTCGCGTAGATGCAGACTCTAGCCCTAATTCTTCCGGTTGCAAGGGCCGCGTACGACCGAACGTCCGGTGATCATGCGAACACGGGATGCGAGCGCCACCTCACCACCCGCAAGGCCGCGCCGGCCACGAGCGGCTAACGCAATCGGGTGTCGGACGTATTGGTCAATTGCCACCAGATGCGGGCGCGTGGGTGCGCGGGAGACGCGCCAAGGGAGGCGGGTGTGGGCAAAGCCGGCAGGGAGCCCGGCACCGGCCGATAATGGCTCACCCCATCGCCGTCGCAGAAAGGCCGCCGCCCACGTGACCTCGCGCTTCCTGCAGCTCTCGGACGTCGCGGAGATCCTCAACATCTCCGCGGCGCAGACCTATGCGCTCGTGCGATCAGGTGAGCTGCCGGCCATCAAGATCGGCGGCAGGGGTCAGTGGCGAGTCGAGCGCACCGTGCTCGAGGACTACATCAAGCGCTGCTACGACGAGACCCGCGCCTTCGTCGCCAGCCATCCGCTCGGCGCCAGGGAAGACGATTCGGCGTAGGCCTCACGAGGACCGCACGACGCAGATCGCGGCGTGCGGAATCGTTCGTGCGCCGATGACGGCTCCGGCACGCCTCGCCTCCCCGGCGGGATGCTCGGCGACCTCGACGAAGTCTGACCCCACGCGGTCGAGGGTGCCGCTCACCTGTGAGCCGTCACGGAGCACGAGCGTGACGCCGGCGCGGTCGCGCGCGAGTACGCGCAGCGCGTAGC
>JBKJZO010000177.1:0-7959 GCA_046715235.1 Mycobacteriales bacterium | reverse complement strand
CGCGCGCAATTCGCGCAGGACATCGTCTGGCTGCGCTACGTCGGCCTGCGGGCGGTCGTCGTACACGGCGGCGGACCGCAGATCAGCGAGCACCTCGCCAAACTCGGCGTCGAGTCGACGTTCGCGGGCGGGCTGCGCGTCACCACGCCCGAGACGATGCAGGTCGTCCGGATGGTGCTCGTCGGCCAGGTCAACCGCGACATCGTGGGGCTGATCAACGACCACGGCTCGTTCGCCGTCGGGCTCTCCGGCGAGGACGCCAACCTGCTGGTCGCCGAACGCCGGGGCGCGCTCGTCGACGGCGAGCTCGTCGACATCGGCCAGGTCGGCGACATCGTCTCGGTCGACCCGGCGGCGATCGACGCATTGCTCGACCAGGGCCGCGTGCCGGTCATCGCCACGGTCGCCCGAGACACCGATGGTGAGATCTACAACGTCAACGCCGACACGGCCGCTGCCGCGATCGCCGCCGCGCTGGGCGCGGAGAAGCTGATGGTGCTCACCAACGTCGAAGGCCTCTACCGCGACTACGCCGCCGGCGCGGAGGTCGTGTCGAGCATCACCGCTGACGAGCTCGAGAAGCTCCTGCCCGACCTGTCCGAAGGGATGGCGCCCAAGATGGAGGCCTGCCTGCGGGCGGTACGCGCGGGCGTGCCGCAGGCGCACGTGATCGACGGACGGGTGCCGCACTCGCTGCTCGTCGAGATCTTCACTGACGCCGGCATCGGCACGATGGTGACCGCGTCATGACGTCGTACGACGAGCTCGCCCAGACCGCTGAAGCGCACCTGATGCGCAACTACGGCACGCCGCCGATCGCGGTTGTCCGCGGCGAGGGCTGCACCGTCTGGGACGCCGACGGCAAGAGCTACCTCGACCTGCTCGGGGGCATCGCGGTGTCGTCGATCGGGCATGCCAACCCGCGGCTGCACGACGCAGTGAGCGGGCAGATGAAGCAGCTCGTGCACGCGTCGAACCTCTACTACACGCAACCCTCGGTGGTGCTGGCCGAACGGCTGATGGCACTGGCCGGCCTGCCGGGCCGTGCGTTCTTCTGCAACTCCGGAGCCGAGGCGGTCGAGGCCGCGCTGAAGGTCGCGATCAAGCGGGGGCGGGCGATCGACCCGGCGAAGACCGCCATCGTCGCCAACGACGACTCCTTCCACGGGCGCACCACCGGCGCGCTCTCGGTCACCGGCCAACCGGCCAAGCGCGAGCCCTTCGGCACCCTTCTGCACGACGTGACCTTCACGCCGTACGGCGACGCTGACGCGTTGCGCGCTGCCGTCGGCTCGCAGACGGCAGCGGTGATCGTCGAACCGATCCAGGGGGAGTACGGCGTCGTGATGCCACCAGCGGGCTACCTCGCCGCCGCCCGGCAGATCGCCACCGACAACGACGCGCTGCTGATTCTCGACGAAGTGCAGACGGGCGTCGGGCGCACCGGCGCCTGGTTCCGCTGGCAGGCCGAGGGTGTGCCGCCTGACGTCATGACGCTGGCCAAGGGACTGGCTGGCGGGCTGCCGATCGGTGTCTGCGTCGGCTTCGGTGCGGCCGGTGACGTCTTCACCGCGGGCGACCACGGCAGCACCTTCGGCGGCAATCCCGTGATGTGCGCCGCAGCGCTCGCCGTACTCGATGTCATCACAGAGGACGGTCTGCTCGATCGGGCGAAGGCGGCTGGCGAGAGGTTCGCCGACGGCATTGACGGATCCCACGATCAGATCTCCTCCGTGCGCGGCGCCGGTCTGTTGCGTGGCGTCGTACTCAAGACTCCGATCGCAAAGGCGTTCGAGACCGCCGCCCGGTCCGCTGGGTTCCTCGTGAACGCGCCCGCGCCCGATGTCGTGCGCCTGGCGCCGCCGCTGGTCATCAGCGACGACGAGATCGACAGCTTCACGTCCGCCGTACCGGAGCTGCTCGACCTGGCCGCCTCCGCCCACTCGGTGGGCGGGTAGGGTCGCCGCCATGTCCGCGAGACACCGTTCCACCCGCGACGGGACGCCGGCCGACACCAGCCCAGCCGATACCGCGGTGCCCAAGCCGCGCCGATGGCTTCGTCGCCTCGCGTGGATCGCCGCGGCGATCGTGTCGTCGGCTGTTGTGCTCGGTGGGGTCGTCGTTCTCGGCTGCCGGGCCGGTGCCAACACGTGTCCCGGCGCCAAGACCGAAGCTGGCAGCACCGGAGCGGAGATCTTCCAGCGCAACTGCGCGAGCTGCCATGGCCCGCAGGGTCAGGGCGACGAGGGTCCGGCTTTCGTCGCCGGCGGGCCGCTGTCGGGCCTCACCTTCGAGCAACGGGTCGAGAAGACCGGCCGCGGCAAGCCGCTGAACGCTATGCCGCGCTGGCGCGGGAAGTTGACGCCCGAGCAGATCCGGCAGGTCGCCGCCTACACGCAGCTGTTGTCGGGTCAGCTGCCACAACCCGATGTCGCGGGGGTGCAATGACCAGCCCGCCGCAGATACTCGTCGTCGAGGACGACCCCAACGTGCGCGGGTTGCTCGAGACGCTCCTGACCACCGAGGGGTACGACGTCACGACCGCATCCGACGGCCTCGGCGGCCTGAGCAAGCTCAGCGCCGCGACGCCCGCGCTGATGCTGCTCGACCTGATGATGCCCGACCTGGGTGGGGCGCGGGTTCTCGAACGCCTCAAGGCCGATCCCGCGCTCTCATCCGTTGCGGTCGTCGTACTCACGGGCAAGCTCGAAGCGGTCCCAGCCCTGCGAGATGAGCTGGGGCACGACAACGTTTTCGTCAAGCCATTCGGCATCAACGAGTTGCTCGCCCGGGTCGCGCAGATCACGGGCGGGGCGGAGGCGCAATGACGAGGCACTTCCTGGCGGACGACGACTTCACCCCGGCCGAGCTCGAGCAGGTCCTCGACCTAGCGGACGAGCTGAAGAAGACGCGGTACGACGTCCCGCGCGTTCTTGAAGGCCGCTCGGTCGCTGTCATTTTCGAGAAGCCGTCGACGCGGACCAGGCTCTCGTTCGAGGTCGGCATCGCCGAGCTGGGCGGTCACCCGATCATCATCGACGCGCGGCTGACCCAGCTTGGACGCGGCGAGACGATCGAGGACACCGCACGGGTCATGTCCCGCTACTGCTCGATGATCGTCATCAGGACCTTCGAACAGGACAAGATCGAGCGCCTCGCCGGCGCCGCGTCGGTGCCCGTGGTCAACGCCTTGACCGACTACGCGCACCCCTGCCAGGCGCTCGCCGACCTGCAGACGATCCGCGAGCGCAGGGGCGGTCTGTCGGGTCTGACGCTGACCTACCTCGGCGACGGCAACAACGTCGCGCACTCACTGATGCTCGCCGGAACAGCTGCCGGCATGCGGGTTCGCGTCGCATCCCCTCCCGGCTACGAGCCGATCGAGCACGTCGTACGCCGTGCCAACGCGATCGGCGAAAAGACCGGCGGGGCCGCTGTCGTGATGAGCGATCCCATCGAAGCCGCTACCGGCGCCGACGTGCTCTACACCGACGTGTGGGCATCGATGGGTCAGGAAGCCCAGCACGACAGCAGGGCGCAGCTGTTCCTGGGCTACGAGCTCGACGAGAGCACCATCGAAGTCGCCTCCGAAGGCGTACTCGTCATGCATTGCCTGCCCGCGCATCGCGGGGAGGAGATCTCGGCCGGCGCAATCGACGGACCCAATAGCGTCGTCTGGGACCAGGCCGAGAACCGTCTGCACGCGCAGAAAGCGCTGATGGTGTTCTTGCACGAACGGAGCACGCCGTGAGCACGCAGCCCAAGAGCTCGGCGCGCAGCCTCGACGACGTCCGCATAAACGCGACCACGAAAGCCGCCCGCCGCCGGCAGATCCTCGACATCCTCGACCGGCAGCCGGTGCATTCGCAGTCCGATCTCGCTCGAGTGTTGCGCGACCGCGGTGTCATCGTCACCCAGGCAACCCTCTCGCGTGACCTGGAGGAGATCGGCGCTGTGCGCGTCAGAGACGACCAGGGGTCACTGACGTACGCCGCGCCGCCCGACAGCACGCCCGTCGCCAGGGACGAGTTGCGGCACGCTCTCGCCGAACTGCTGGTCTCGGTCGACCACTCGGGCAACATCGTCGTTCTGCGCACCCCGTCGGGTGCCGCACAATTCCTGGCGTCGAAGCTCGACCGCACCGCTCTAGCCGAGGTCATCGGCACCGTGGCCGGCGACGACACGGTTTTGGTCATCACCCGCGCACCCGACGGCGCCGCAGCCGTCGCCGAAACCTTCCTGCAGCTCGCCGACAGTTAGCCACACGTACTGCGCCAGCCGGCGCGTCCCGACAAGGAGCAGAAAACAGATGCCAGACAGAGTTGTCCTCGCTTACTCCGGAGGCCTCGACACCTCCGTCGCCATCGGCTGGATCGCGGCCGAGACCGGCGCGGAGATCATCGCGGTCGCCGCCGACGTCGGTCAGGGGGGCGAGGACCTCGACGTCATCAGGCAGCGCGCTCTCGACTGGGGCGCCGTCGAGTCGATCGTGGTCGACGCCAAGGACGAGTTCGCCGAGCAGTACGTCGGACCGGCCATCCGCGCCAACGCGCTCTACATGGACCGCTACCCGCTGGTGTCGTCGCTGTCGCGACCGCTCATCGTCAAGCACATGATCGCCGCGGTCCGCGAGCACGGCGCCAGCGCGATCGCGCACGGCTGCACGGGCAAGGGCAACGACCAGGTGCGGTTCGAGGTGAGTGCCGCCGCTCTCGCCCCTGACATCAAGGTGATCGCGCCGGTCCGCGACTCAGGCATGACCCGCGACAAGGCCATCGCGTTCGCGGAGGAGCGCGGATTCAGCCTCGACGTGAGCAAGCGGTCGCCGTACTCCATCGACCAGAACCTGTGGGGCCGAACCGCCGAGTGCGGCGTGCTGGAGGACCCGTGGGTGCAGCCGCCGCAGGACGTCTACGCCTACACCTCTGACCCGACGGTTGCGCGCGAGCCCGACGAGGTGACGATCTCGTTCGTCGACGGCGTCCCGACCGCGCTCGACGGCCGGTCCTTGCCGCTCGCCCAGCTCGTCGCCGAGCTCAACGTACGCGCGGGCGCCCAAGGCGTCGGGCGCATCGACCTGGTCGAAGACCGCCTGGTCGGCATCAAGAGCCGCGAGATCTACGAATGCCCCGGCGCACTCACGCTGCTGATCGCGCACCGCGATCTCGAGGACCTGACGGTCGAGCGCGACCTGGCCCGCTTCAAGCGCGGCGTCGACCAGCGCTGGGCCGAGCTGGTGTACGACGGCCTCTGGTTTTCGCCGCTGAAGCGCTCCCTCGACGTGTTCCTCGACGAGGCCTCGCAGCGTGTCAGCGGCGATGTCCGGGTTCGCCTGCACGCCGGATCGGCAACGGTCTCGGGGCGCCGCAGCGAGTCGTCGCTCTACAACTTCGAGCTCGCGACGTACGACGCCGACGACCAGTTCGACCAGCGCTACGCCAAGGGCTTCGTCGACCTGTGGGGCCTGCCGACCCGGGTATGGGCGGCGCGCGAGCAGCGCTCCGGCCGGGACTTGCTCAGTGACTGACGAGGCTCCCGCACGGCTGTGGGGAGGTCGCTTCGCCGGCGGGCCGTCCGAAGCGCTGGCCCGGCTGTCGATGAGCGTCCACTTCGACTGGCGACTGGCGCCGTACGACCTGCTGTCGTCACGTGCGCATGCCCGCGTCCTGCACGGCGCGGGTCTGCTCACCGACGACGAGTTCGAGCGCATGCTCGACGCACTCGAATCGCTCGACCGCGACGCGGCTGAGGGAACCTTCCGCCCGCAGCTCGATGACGAGGACGTGCACACCGCACTCGAGCGCGGACTGCTCGAACGCCTCGGCGCTCTCGGCGGGAAGCTGAGGGCCGGCCGCAGCCGCAACGACCAGGTCGCGACCGACCTGCGGCTCTACCTGCGCGACCACGTGCGGCAGGTCGTCAAACGCACGACCGAGTTGCAGGAATCCCTGCTGCACCAGGCCGAGAGCAACATGGGCGTCGTCGCGCCGGGCCTGACGCACCTGCAGCACGCCCAGCCGATCCTGTTCTCGCATCAGCTGCTCGCACACGTCCAGGCGCTCCATCGCGACATCGACCGGTTCCGTGACTGGGATCAGCGGGCCGGGGTCAGTCCGCTCGGCGCCGGCGCGCTGGCCGGCTCGAGTCTCAAGCTCGATCCGATCGCGACCGCGATCGAGCTCGGCTTCCACTCCGCCGCGGCCAACTCGATCGACGCGGTCAGCGACCGCGACTTCGTCGCCGAGTTCCTGTTTGTTGCTGCACTGCTCGGCGTACACCTTTCGCGCATCGGCGAAGAGGTGTGCCTTTGGACGACGCAAGAATTCGGCTGGGTCGAGCTCGACGACGCGTTCTCGACCGGCTCGTCGATCATGCCGCAGAAGAAGAACCCCGATGTGGCAGAGCTCGCGCGCGGTAAGTCCGGCCGGCTCATCGGCCACCTCGCCGGGTTCCTCGCGACCCTCAAGGGCCTTCCGCTCGCGTACGACCGCGACCTGCAGGAGGACAAGGAGCCGACGTTCGACGCGGTCGACACACTGCTGCTCGTGCTGCCCGCGCTCAGCGGCATGATCGAGACGATGCGCGTCGACGCCGATCGGCTGCGGGACACGGCCCCCGCCGGCTTCTCATTGGCGACTGACGTCGCCGAGCATCTCGTGAGCCGGGGAGTGCCGTTCCGGGAAGCGCACGAGGCCGTGGGACGCCTCGTCGCCGTATGCCTCGCGCGGGGCTGCGATCTCGGCGACCTGACCGACGACGAGCTCGCCGATGTCAGCCCGCACCTGACTCCCGACGTACGCGCGGTCCTCGAGATCGACGGAGCGATCGCGGCCCGGTCAGCTCAAGGCGGCACCGCACCCGACCGCGTCCGCGAGCAGTTGGACACCTGCCGGTACACAGTCACGGCGGACCGGCGGTGGTCGGAGAGCACGGGAGAGCGAGCCTGACCGAGCCCGTCCTGCCCCGGTCGTTCTACCAGCGCTCAGCGCTGGAGGTCGCGCCGGACCTGCTCGGGTGCGACCTCGTCTGCGACGCGCCGACCGGTTCAGTCCGCGTCCGACTGGTCGAGGTCGAGGCCTATCTCGGGTCGCAGGATCCGGGCTCGCATGCCTTCCGGGGGCCGACCCGGCGCAATGCGACGATGTTCGGTCCCGCTGGCCACCTGTACGTCTATTTCACCTACGGCATGCACTGGTGCATCAACGTCGTCTGCGCGACTGAGGGAGTCGCGGAAGCGGTCCTGCTGCGCGCCGCGGTCGTCGTCGAGGGGATCGAGCACGCGCAGGTACGCCGGCCTGCCTCGTCCGCGCGCGACCTCGCCCGGGGTCCGGCGCGACTGAGCCGGGCCCTCGGCATCGACGGTTCGTGGGACGGCGCCGACCTGTTGGCCGGGCCGGTGCGCATCCTGGCGAGTGAGCCGCCAACCGGCGCGGTCGAGTCTGGCCCGCGGGTAGGTGTCGCTGGCCCAGGTGGCGTGACGCCGTGGCGGTTCTGGCTCGCCGGCGTACCCGAGGTCAGCGTCTACCGGCCCTCGGCCAGGCCAGGCTCAGCCCGCCGGGACCGCTGAGGTCTCGGGCGAGGGGGTTGTGCTCGCCGCCGGATCAGCGGAGGCAGTTGCCGAAGCGGACGGCTCAGGCGTCGGTGCCGGCGCGGGGGTCGCGGGGGCCGGCGACCAGCGCAGGTGGGGCGGCGCCGGAGGCTGCACGGCCACCGTGACCGTCGTTCCCGCGGAAACGTTGCTGCCCGGGGCAAAGTCCTGTTGCCAGACCTTGCCGGCGTCTCGTGCCAGCGTTCCAGCACATTCGGCCCCTGCGGTGCACGAGGGCTGGACCCTGATCCAAGGGATCAGGCCAGCGTCGGCGAGTGCCTGCGACGCTGCCGCTTCAAGCTGTCCGATGACGTTGGGCACCACAACGAGTGCCCCCGGCTCCCCAGCGACGCGCACGGTCACCACTGCGC
>JBKJZO010000176.1:0-4996 GCA_046715235.1 Mycobacteriales bacterium | reverse complement strand
CCCTAGACCCGCACGGAGTAGCGGTGTATGACGGCCTCTGATTCCGTCAGCACTCAGAGGACAGACGCATAGGAGGTCACCTGTGGAACATCGCTTCGTGACGCAGATCCAGGACCGCGACGATGCGGAGCCATTCCCAGGTGCGGGCGGCGACCAGCTGACTCTGCGCGTGAACGGCGAAGGTGGGGAGTGCCCTGTCGCGGTCGTGGAAGGTGTGTCCCAGGATCGCGAGTGGGCGCCGTTTCACAGCCACCCATGGGATGAACTCTTCTACGTCCTCGAAGGTGAGCTGGAGCTCAGAGTCGGCGACAGCCACGGAACCGGCAAGACCGGCACCATCGTGGCCTTGCCGCGCGGCGTACCGCACAGCTTTTGCGTGCCCGCGGGCAGGGCGCGCTACCTGATGGTGTCGCTCGGCGCGCCATCGGTCGTCTTCCTTCAAGAGGTCGGTCAGGCGTACGCCGACGGGCCGACGCTCGACCAGTTGCTCGAGATCGCGGCGCGGCATGGGGTGAAGCCGGTCCTCACCCCCGAATGACGCCGGTGACTTCGCCGAAGCCGATCCCGGTTTTCGTGCGCGCGCGGATCGTCGCGACGTCGCCGTCCTCGAGGAACGTGCGCGTTGACCCGTCCTCGAGCGCGAACGGCTCCTGACCGTTCCACGACAGTTCGAGCAGGCTGCCGCGCTGCGCCTTCTCCGGTCCGGACACTGTGCCCGAGGCGAACAGGTCGCCTGTGCGCAACGACGCACCGTTGACGGTCATGTGCGCGAGCTGTTGCGCGACCGTCCAGTACATAGAGGCGAACGGCGGCCGCGAAACGACCGTGCCGTTGATGACGACCTCGAGGTCGATGTCGAGACCCCAGTTCTCCTTGCAGCGCAGGTATTCCAGCGGCTCGGGGTCCTGCGGCGGCGGCTCGATCCGCGCGCCCTCCATTGCCTCTAGCGGCACGACCCAAGGCGAGATCGACGTCGCGAAGGACTTGCCGAGAAACGGCCCGAGCGGCGCGTACTCCCACGCCTGAATGTCGCGCGCGCTCCAGTCATTGAGCAGCACAACCCCAAAGACGTGCTCGCGTACGTCGTCCGCAGACACCTGCGAACCGAGCTCACTCGGCACACCGACGACGAAGCCGATCTCGGCCTCGATATCGAGTGTCAAAGTCGGTCCGTACGTCGGATCCGCACCCTCGTCCGGCAGCCGCTGCCCCCATGGGCGCACGATCGGCGTACCGCTGACAACGACCGTGCCGGCGCGACCGTGATAACCGACCGGGAGGTGCCGCCAGTTCCGCAGCAGCGGCTCGCTGTCGGGCCGGAACATGTGGCCGACGTTGGTCGCGTGGTGGATCGACGAGTAGAAGTCGACGTAGTCGCCCACCGCGAACGGCATATGCAGAGCAACGTCCGCGCGAGGCACCAGCATCACGCCGCGCCGATCCCCGCCGTCGGTCAGTAACTCTCTGATGCGGGCGCGAGTCGCAGTCCATGCAGCCCGACCCAGAGCCATGAAGGCGTTGAGAGTCGCTCCGGAGAAGACTCGTTCGGGTACGACGCCCGCAAGCAGTCCCGCGGCTTCCACCGCCGCCAGGTCGAGCACGTGGTCGCCGACCGCGACGCCGATCCGCCGCGCCTCACCCGGTCGCGAGATGACGCCGTACGGCAGGTTGTCGAGAGGGAAGTCCGAGTCTGCGGAGATTTCGAGTGGGCTAGCCATCAGCGCCGCCGAGGAGTCCGAGGGCGCGCAGGTCGTCGGTGGGTTCGTCGAGGCTGCAGCTGCCGTAGCTGACGAGCATGCGCGCGCGGGTGCGCACTGCGGTGTTGTTGTCGATGTGGTCGAGCAGCCCGAGCACAGCGCCGGCCTCGCGCTCCGCGAGCAGTGACGTCACAGCGTCGACGTCCAGGCGATCGCGGATCGCCAGCGCTGCTGCGACAAGCAGGTTGAGAAAGCCGTGCTGCTCGAGACCCGTCGCCGAGTCGGTGTGCCTGATCGGATGGTGCAGACCGGCGGTGGCCTTGAAGGGGACCCGCGCACCTCGGCAACAGACGAGGAACGACGCGAGCTCGGCCTCGCTCGGGAAGGCCGCGTCGTCGACCCCACCGCACCTGACCTTCGCGCCCACGTCGCGGCCGGCGGCGTGCGCCTCCGCGATCGCCGACAGTGCGGTCAGCCATGAGCCGCCGGGCCCGCGCCGCGGTTCGACGAAGGCAGGCATCGCAAAGGGCAACCCATCGAGTACGCCGTCGACCTCGGCGGGCGCGCACGCGATCTCGATGTTCTCCGCGCCGTGCTTGAGCGTGGCCTTGATCGCGTCGCGCGGCGACGGCAGATCGGCGATGACGCCGACCGCGACGACTTCGCCTCCGGCCACCTCGTCGAACTCGCCGAGCCGCGAGGCGGGGCACAGAAAGCGGCCGAGCAGCCAGGCATCGGCGCCCGCCTGCGCCGCTCGATGGCGCGCTACGGCCGCTTCCATGGGCAGGCTGGCCGGCGGGAACAGCCCCGCATCGTCGATCAATCCGCCGAGCAGCGTCCGGCGCGCGAGGCCTGTTGACATACGCCGGACGCTAGCGCATCGTCATTTAGCGAACAATCACGTCCGAATACCGGACAGGAGACCGCGATGCCGTACTACCGCGCCGTCGGCGACATCCCCCGCAAACGCCACACCCAGTTCCGTACGCCGGACGGCGGGCTCTACGCCGAAGAGCTGATGGGGGTGGAGGGCTTCTCCGGCGACTCGGCGTTGCTCTACCACCGCGGTCTGCCCACCGCGATCGTCGCGGCCGAGGCGGTCGACGACGAACGCCGCGAGCTGACCGCCAACCGCCCCCTACTCCCGCGCCACTTCCGCACCCACAAGCTGTCGACAGGGGGCGGCGACCTCGTCAGCGGCCGCCAGCTCCTCCTCGGCAACAAGGACGTGCGCATCCTGTACGCCGTCGCCACCGATCCGAGCGAGCTCTACCGCAACGCTGTCGGCGACGAGCTGGTCTACATCGAGCAGGGCCGCGGCACGCTCGAGTCGCTGTTCGGGGCGATCGAGGTCGGCCCCGGCGACTACGTGCACCTGCCGACCTCGACGACGCATCGCTGGGTGCCCGAGGACGGCGAACTCCGCGCGCTCATCTACGAGGCGAGCGGTCACATCGGGCCGCCGGCTCGCTACATCTCCAAGCGCGGCCAGTTCCGCGAAAACAGCCCCTACTGCGAGCGCGACCTGCGCGGGCCGGCCACGCCCCTGCTCGCCGAGGGCGCCGACGTACCGGTCCTCGTCCGGCAGCGGCAAGGCCTGACGCGCTACACCTACCAGCACCACCCCTTCGATGTCGTCGGCTGGGACGGCTGCCTCTACCCCTACGCCTTCAACATCGCCGACTTCGAGCCGATCACCGGCCGGCTGCACCAGCCGCCGCCGGTGCATCAGACGTTCGAAGGTCCCGGCTTCGTCGTCTGCTCGTTCGTGCCGCGGATGTTCGACTATCACCCGCTGTCGATCCCGTCGCCGTACAACCATGCCAACGTCGACTCCGACGAGGTCATCTTCTACGTCGACGGCGACTTCATGAGCCGCAAGGGCGCCGGCATCGAGGCCGGCTCGATCTCGCTGCACCCGTCGGGCTTCACGCACGGTCCGCAGCCGGGCTCGGTCGAGGCATCGATCGGCAAGGCGCGCACCGAGGAGCTCGCGGTGATGATCGACACGTTCGGGCCGCTCGACCTCGGTACGGCCGCGCTTGAGTGCGAGGACCCCGAATACGCCTGGAGTTGGGCGCGCTAGGCGCTCACTGCGAAACTGCCACCTATGCAGTACGACGACGACGCACCCGCGTCGCAGGCGTGGTTCGACCGCGCGCAGAAGGTCACGCCCGGCGGGGTCAACTCGCCGGTCCGCGCCTTCCGCGCGGTCGGCGGCACGCCGCGCTTCATGGCATCCGGTGATGGCCCCTACCTCACCGACGTCGATGGCCGCGAGTACGTCGACCTCGTCTGCTCGTGGGGACCCCTCCTGCTCGGCCACCGCCACCCGGCCGTCATCGACGCCATACACGCCGCCGCCGACCGCGGCACCAGCTACGGCGCACCGAGCGTGGGCGAGGTGGAGCTCGCCGAGGAGATCACCCAACGGCTCGAGTACGTCGACCAGCTGCGGCTCGTCAGCTCAGGCACCGAAGCGACGATGAGCGCGGTGCGCCTGGCGCGCGGCTTCACCGGGCGCACCAAGGTGGTGAAGTTCGCCGGGTGCTACCACGGCCATGTCGATGCTCTGCTGGCGTCGGCCGGCTCGGGCGTCGTGACCTTCGGCCTCCCCGACTCGCCTGGCGTCACCGGCGCGTCTGCCGCCGACACAATCGTCCTGCCCTACAACGACATCGACGCCGTCGAGCGCACTTTCGCCGAGCACGGTGACGCCATCGCCTGCGTCATCACCGAGGCGGCGGCGGCCAACATGGGAGTCGTCCCGCCGCGACCAGGCTTCAATGCGGGCCTCAAAGCGCTCTGCCAGCGCAACGGCGCCCTGCTGATCGTCGACGAGGTGCTCACCGGATTCCGCGTCAGCCCGCAGGGCTGGTACGGCGTCGAGCCGGTGGTGCCCGACCTGGCGACGTTCGGCAAGGTCATGGGCGGCGGCATGCCGGCTGCCGCATTCGGTGGCCGCGCCGACGTGATGGCGCAGCTGGCCCCCGTCGGCCCGGTCTACCAGGCCGGCACGCTGTCCGGTAACCCGGTCGCCGTCGCGGCCGGCCTCGCCACCTTGCGCGCAGCGACTCCCGACGTCTACAGAACTGTCGACCGCGCCGCGCTCACTGTTGCCGGCCTGCTCGCCGACGCGCTCGACGACGCCGGGTTGGCGTATCGGCTCAACGCCGCGGGCAATCTGTTCTCCGTGTTCTTCACCGAGGCCGACGTCACCGACTACGCGACCGCTAGCCGCACCGACGTCGCGCGCTACCGCGCGTTCTTCCACGAGATGCTGCGCCGCGGGGTCTACC
>JBKJZO010000175.1:0-15857 GCA_046715235.1 Mycobacteriales bacterium | reverse complement strand
TCATCGGCCTGACCGTGACGGTGACGCACACGGCCGGCGTACTGCTGCTCGGGATCGTGCTCACGGCGACCGATGTCGCCGCGCCGCAGCGGGTCTTCGGGGTGCTCGGACTCGCAAGTGGTCTGCTGCTGGCAGGGGTCGGAGCGATGTTGCTCGTACGCGCCGTGCGCCAGCGTCGCGCGCATCAGCACGCCTTCGCCCCGGCACCCGCGCGCCGTGAGCTGGTACTCGCCGCCGTGCCGGCGGCAGCCCAGGCACACGCACACCCGCACCCGCACCCGCACCCGCACCCGCACGTGCACGAGCATCCGCACGAACACGCGACGGACGGCGAGTCAGACCGGCACCGGCACGGGCTGTTCAGCCACACGCACGTCGCCCCGGCGACCGACCGGCGCCTGGGCTGGCGCAGCATCGTCGCGATGGGCTTCGCGGGCGGACTTGTACCGAGCCCGTCCGCGCTGGTCGTGCTGCTGGGTGCGGTGGCGCTGGGCCGTGCCTGGTTCGGTGTCGTGCTCGTCCTCGCGTACGGCGCAGGCATGGCTCTTACGCTCACCGGCACGGGCCTCGCGCTGTCGCGGGCTCGCGACCGCCTCGGCGCCCACGGCGCTCTTAGCCCGCGCGTGCAGCGAGCGGCGCGCGCGATGCGGTTGCTACCACTCGGCACCGCGGTCGTCATCCTCACGGTCGGCACGGTCATCGCCGCGCAGGGGCTGCGGGACACACTCTGACCCGCCGCGCGAGAATGCGACGGATGGAAATCAAGGCAGCCGTCGCCGCGCACCTGCACTCCGCGCTCGGCCCGGACAGTGGCCGAGCGTCGGTGACATTCCTCGGCACCGAGACGGTCGACGTGCTGCGGTTCGGCCCTGCGGACGACGGCACGGTGCGCTACGCCACCCTCGGCATGTCGGATGCGCCCATGGTCGATCCGTCGGCACTGGTCGCGGACCCCATTCGGGGACCGCGGGCTGAGCTGTTGTTGAGCGTGCGCGGCAAGCACGACGGCGTGGCGCGCGCTCTCGCGGTGCTCGCCAGTGCCCCGCGGGTGGAGGGGCTGGTGGTCGTCGCCGGGGCCAGCATCGACCTGGGCGAACCCCTGTGGCCGGGCGCGCGTTTCACCGCGGTTCTCGTCGCAGAGCCGGGCGGGCTGGTGCCGGACCTGCCGGGTGTGGAGCCGGGCGCGGACCCGGTGAGCTTCTTCCCCCTGCTGCCGATGACCGCGACCGAGGCCGCGTGGAAGCGCGTGCACGGCGCCACGGCCCTCGAGCAGCGCTGGCTCGAGCACTCCGTAGACCTGCGTGACGCGGACCGAGCGGCGGTCAGCCTGGCCTAGCCCGCCCGCAGGGGAACCCTCTCACCCTTGGCACCTGACGTCATTTGCCCTGTGAGCGAATTCCTCCGCCATATCTGGCGGAAAAGTTCGCTCACAGGGGCGCGACGCGTCGAGGACGGCGTGGACCTGGGCGACGTGGACCGAGCGACCGTGTGCCTGACTTAGCCGAAGTACCTAGTTGAGCTCGATGCTCAGCGGCCCTCGTCCGGTGAATAGACAAGAGGGACGTGACGATCGTCGCAACCACCAGCCCAGCAATGCAGGCAATCGCGATCGCCGCAACGATCACAACAGCATCGGTATCGCGGTCAAGCATCCTGTTCACCACGCTGACCCGACGGACACCAGGGTGTGCGCCGGACTCCGAATACTCGTCCCGGAGCGGCAGAGCGAGTAGCAACCCGAACAGGACGGCGACCGGGCTGCCGACCAGGAAACCGATGCGTTTCACTCGACGAGTCTCCCCCTCGCGCAAGTTCTCCGGTTTTCGAGACGCGGCGTCCGACGCCCGTCTACTTTTCCGCCTCAACGCTCTGCTGCCTAAACGGTCTAAACGAAATGGCGAGCGCGTCCGATGGAGATGGAAGACGCCATCCGGTCGCCGACCACGAGGACTCGCGCATGCTGATGTTCACGATCATGTTCACCGCAGGGACCGTCGGCGCGACGGTCGTCAGTGATCACGTACACCAGATCCAGCGGCCACGGCTGCACGTGTTCTTCCTGTACGTCGTGATGGCTGCAGTGCTCGTCGCTCTCGTCGGCGCCGAGTCGCGCGGAGCGCTCGGCTAAGCCCGCGCGCTCAGTCGAACACCACCCCGAACGACTCGAGGATCGCCAGCAGATCAGGCGTGAGCTCGAGCTCGCTCAACTGGCTGTGCGACATCCAGCCGACATCGACGGCGTCGTCGCCCGCGGCCAGCCGGCCGCCCACCACCGTGGCCTCGAAATCGTGGATCTGCAGCACCCGCGCATCGCCGGCCGCGTCGACGTACCGCATTTCGGCTATGCCCAGCTCGGGGCCGATCGCCACGTCGAGTCCGGTCTCCTCGGCGACCTCGCGGCGCGCGGTCTCCTGCAACGCCTCCCCGGGCTCGGCCCGCCCACCAGGCAGCGTCCAGCAACCGCGGCTCGGGTCATTCCTTCGCTGTATGACGAGCAGGCGCCCCTCGCCGTCGCGGATCACCGCGCCGGCACACAGCGTGACCAGACGCTCCCCTTCCGCGTTTTCGGCACCCGCCACCCGGGCATTGTCCCTGTACCGGGGAGCCCGTCGCCGTTCTGCGGCGGAGTCGAGGAGTGAACATGGAAGCCGCGCTGCTGATCGTCGCCCTGCTGATCGTCACGGCTCTCGCGCTGGCTTTCGGGCCGCCGAACCTGGGTCGGCGGGCGTCGCGCACCGTCGTCATCGAACGCCCAGTCGGCGCGAGCCACACCCGAGTTCGCCGGGTGGTGCGCTCCGAACCCGTCGTCGAAGAGGTGATCGAGGAGCGTCACTAGAGCATCGACACGCGCTTGACGTCTCACCGGCCTCACGTCACGTTGATCGCGAGATGACACAGCCGCCGACGTGTCCGCGCTGTGCCGGCGTGCTGCGCGCGCCCGGCTACTGGTCCAGTGCGTGGGAGTGCGACCGGCACGGCTCGGTATTGCCGTTCCACCTCGCGCCGCACCTGACCGTTGCGGCGATCGAACTGCTGGTCTCCCACGCCAGAGTGCCCGTCTGGTCACCCCACCCGCCTCCAATGGGCTGGATCGTCAGCGGCGTCGGCTGGGTCGGCGACGACCGCAGCGGGGCCGTTGCATCGCTGATCGCGCTGTCGGGACCTGCGCCCAAGGGCGGCGTTGCCGACCTGATGCTCGTCGCCGAAGAGCCAGGCATCGGGCTCGGAGCCCGGTTCGCCGGTCTGGCCGGCCCCGACCCGGGCGCTCCGCCCGATGGCCCACCTGACGTCAAACTCGACGCCGCCGGTCACGACACGCCGCTGTGGCGCACCGCGCCCGCCGAGGACCGCTGCACCTTCATCGGCGAAGCCATGGGCCGCTGGCTCTGGGCGATCGTGTGGCCCGAGAACGCGCAGACGGTGCTCGGCAAGCTCGAGCTGCGGGATCTGCGGGAACAGAAGTATCCCGAGGTCGCACTTATCTTCGGGGCGCCGACGCCGCGGCTTCGGATCCTCCCCACCGACCTGCCGCCGGAGACGCTGGTCGAGTCGGAGAGCTAGAACGTCGTTGCCGACGTGAACGCGAACCGGCTGAGCCGCAGCGCCGGCGCACGCGTGCAGCCGAAGAAACCCTCGCCGAACGTCTCGGCCTCCGCGCCGACCGCCTCTACGCCGCTCAGTGCCGCGAGGATCGACTCGGTGAAGCGCAGGTTGTGCACGCCGTGCCTTATGCGGCCCTCCTCGACGAGGAACGTGCCGTCGCGGGTCATGCCGGTGATAGTCGACTCCATCGGGTTGACGACGTTCGTGTAGTGGAAGCGCGTGACGAGAAGGCCGCGCTCAAGGCCGCCGACGAGGTCGTCCATCGCGGCGTCGCCGGTGTCCATCAAAGGATGCAACGGAATCCCGCCCTCGGGATTCGGCGCCGGCAGGCCGTGGCCCGTTGACGCGGCGCCGACCATCTTCGCGGTCGCCAGATCGTGCACGGGGCCTGCGGCAATTCCCTTGTCTATCAGGGGAACGCGCTGTTTGGGCACGCCTTCGAAGTCGAACGGCATGCCCGGGATGAGCGGTGACAGGCCGTCGTCCACGATCGTCACGCTCGCGTCGCAGACCTGTTGGCCCGATCGCCCCGACAACGGAGAGCGGCCCTCGACGTAGTCCCTGCCCGCGAAGGCCATCCAGCAGAGGAAGTCGACGATCGTCGCAACGGCCGAGGGCTCCAGTACGACGGCGTAGTCGCCGGGGGGTACGCCGACCGGGTCGCGGCCGAGCTCGACCTTGCGGCGCGCCTGCTCCGCGAGCCGCTCCAGGTCGACGTCCGCGAAGCGAGCACTCATGCCCTCGGCGTACCCGGTCGAGTTCGTGCCGGTCGCGAGGATCGACACGTTGGCACGGGTCGTGCGGGAGTACGCCCGGACACCGTTGGTGTTGGCGATTGCCAGCTCGTTGTACGCCGTCTCTACCGCTCCGGAGCCGAGGATGCCGGCGGGCAGCCCCGCGAGCATCGTCGCGACGGCACCGGCACGCGTGTCCGGCGAGCAGTCGGACGTGGGCTCGTCGAAGACGCCCGCGTCGGCGTAGGTGCCCAGTTGGGCCAGCCCGGCGAACGTCGGATCCGGCGGCGTCACCCGTGCCGCCTCGATGGCCGCGGTCGTCGCGCGGCGCACGCCGTCCTCGGTGAGCTCGTTCGTCCCGACCACGCCGATGCGGCTGCCGTCGACGACGACGCGGACGTTGAGGTGACCGTCGGCGCGGGCGGTGTTCTGATGAATCCGGCTGTCGGCGTACCGGGTCAGTGCCGACTCGCCGCCGGTGATTGCCGCCTCGACGGCGTCGGCGCCCGGGACGCGCACGGCGATGTCGGCGAGAGCGAGCGCCTTGTCCTTGCCCAGTCCGCTCATGCGCCGACTCCAGTGCTGATGTCGCGGAAGCGCCCGGTGGCCGCGCCGTGGCCGACCCGCGCGGTCTGACTCGGCTGCCCCTTGCCGCAGTTGGGAACGCCCCACACCCGCCAGTCATCGCGACCGCCGATCGCGTCGCAGGCGCCCCAGAAATCGGTCGTGCGCCCGGCATACGTCGGGTTCTTGTAGAGCCGGCCCCGCTCGCCGCGGTGGATCTCGTACGCCGCCTCGCAGGTGAACTGGAAGTTGACGCGCCGGTCATCGATCGACCACGACTTGTTGGTCAGCAGCAGTACGCCGTCGCTCGTGTCGGCGACGATCGACTCGCGGGTGCCCTCGTGCGGCTGCAGCGACACGTTGTTCATGCGGATGAGCGGGATGGCTCCCCACGAGTCGGCGCGTGCTGTGCCGTTGGACCGCTCCCCGATCACGGCCGCGGTCTCGCGGTTGGTCAGGAAGCCGACCAGCACACCGTCCCGGATGATCGTCGTCTCGCCCCCGGGCACGCCTTCGTCGTCGAAGCCGAACGTGCCGAGCGCGCCGGGCGTGGTCGCGTCGGCGGTGATGGTGACGAGCGGGGAGCCGTAGCGCAGCTGCCCGCGATCGCCGACCTGGACGAAGCTGGTGCCCGCGAAGGCACGCTCCATGCCGAGGATCCGGTCCAGCTCGGTCGGGTGGCCGACCGACTCGTGCACCTGCAGGGCGAGCTGGCTCGAGTCCAGGATCAACGTCCGGCGCGCGGGTGGCAGCTCGGGCGCATCGAGCAGCGCGACCGCCTCACGAGCGGTGTCGGCGGCGTGTCCGGCGAGGTCGAGCGCGAGGACGTCCTCCCAGCCCCCGCAGGTGAACTGACCGCGGAAGCTGTTGGGATAGCTGCGCCACTGCACGTCGCCGGCCTTGGCCGCCAGCGCTCGCACCCCTCCGCCGAGCTGCACCACGGTCTGGTCGAAGCTGCCGCCGAGCGTCGAGCGGAAGTGCGTCGTGCGCTTCCACGCATCGTGCGTCGCCTGGACGAACGTGACGCCCGCAACTTCACGACCCGATGCGGCCGCGGCCAGCAGGTGGTCGACCTTCTCGGCCAGCGGTACGTCGAACGGGTCGCGTTGGTGAGGGGTGGCGTAGCTGCCGGCGGGCGGCGGTGAATCGTCGAGCTGCACCCGATCCCGCTGCGCCGACGTACTGGCCCGGGCGATCTCGACCGCCTGATCGGTGGCCCGCCGTACCGCGCGTTCGTCCACTTCGTTAGTCGACGCGAATCCCCACGACCCACCGACCAGCACCCGGATGCCGACTCCCCGCGACGAGGTGCGGCCCACACCGCGGACCGTGTCGTCGCGCACATCGATCGTCTCGGAGTCCTCGCGCATGCCCCGGACGTCGGCGTAGTCGACACCGAGCTTGCGCGCGTGGTCACACGCCAGGTCCGCCATCGCTGCCAGTTCCATCGTTCCTCCGGTGCCCAACATTACGCAGCTACCATCAGCGACACCGACACATACGAGGAGCCCCACCGCGGCATGCGAATCGATCTGCACTCGCACTCGACCGCGTCCGACGGCACTCAGGAGCCGGCCGACGTCGTGCGGCGGGCTGCCGCTGCCGGGCTCGACGTGCTAGCCCTCACCGACCACGACACAGTCGGGGGGCACGCCGAGGCGACCGCCTCGCTTCCCTCAGGACTGACTCTGGTACCCGGTGCGGAGATCTCGTGCGAGGTGCTGGACGCGGCCACCGGCGAGCGGATCTCGCTGCACCTGCTGGCCTACCTGTTCGACGCGGATGAGCCGGTGTTCGCGGCGGCGCGCGATCGGCTGCGCACCGACCGGATCCGCAGGGCCGAGGCGATGGTGCAGCGGCTGCGCGAAATGGGCGTCGACGTCACCGTCGAGAGGGTGCACGAACTCGCCGCGGGCGGGGCGGTCGGCCGCCCGCATGTCGCGCGGGCCATGATCGAGGCGGGCGTCATCGCCGACGTGGGGAGTGCCTTCACCCCGGAATGGATCGGCTCGGGCGGCCGCGCGTACGTCGACAAGTACGCGCTCGATCCCATCGACGCGATCGCCATGGTGCGAGCCGCCGGGGGAGTGACGGTGTTCGCGCATCCCGGCGCGGCGCAGCGCGGCCGCGTGGTTGACGACGACGTCACCGCCGCGATGGCCGCCGCGGGCCTGTACGGGCTCGAGGTCGACCACCCGGACCACCCGGCTGACACGCGGTCGCGTTTGCGCGTGCTCGCGAGCGGGCTTGGACTCGCGGTGACCGGGTCCAGCGACGACCACGGCACCATCACCGGTCACCGACTCGGCTGCGAGACGACCGATCCTTCTGTGTGGGAGGCACTCGCGAGCGCGGCGACGGGTGCGACGCCGATTGCCGGCTGAGTCACGCGGTGCGGAGGGCTACCAGCTGCCGGGTGAGCGAGGGCAGGTGAGTCTGGGCCTGTACGACGAGCAGGCGATCCCACGGCACCGCGTCGTCGACCTTTGTCGCACCCCCGTCGACGATGCGTGTATCGACGAGCCGCTGGCCCTGCTCCTGGGTCAACCCGTGCACGGCCTCGATGAGCGCGTCGGCACTGCGCCGGACCTCGCCGAGCAAGCCGTCCCAGCCGAGCTTGTCGGCCACGCGCCGCAGCTCCGTTTCCGCGACGGCCGCCGCGTTGTCATATGCGGCGAGCGTGCCGGCGGCAAGCGCGCGCGTCACGCCGAGGAGCAGCGCGTCGTTGATCGCGATGTGCGCGAGCAACATGCCCGCCGTCCAGTGTCCGGGCGACGGTTCTCTGAACCCCCCGGCGGCAGCTTCGGACAACAACGCGGCATAGGCCGCGCTGAGCGCGCGCGTGTCCATGCCGCGAGGGTAAGGCCGGTTGTCACAGCAGGGTGGGACCATGAGCTCATGGATCAGATGCCGCTCGAAGGCATGCCGGCACGGCTCTTCGCGTGCACGCCGTCCCGGCTGAATGCATGGCTCGACTGCCCGCGTCGTTACCGCATGGTCTACCTCGACCGCCCGACGCCGCCCAAAGGCAAGCCGTGGGCGCACAACTCGTTCGGTGCCAGCGTGCACAACGCCCTCCGCAGCTGGTGGGACTTGCCGCTGGTCCGCCGTACGCCGGCCGCGGCCCGGGCACTCGTCGGTCTCTCCTGGATCCGTGACGGCTACCGCGACGACGCGCAGGAGGCCCGGCACCGGCAGCGCGCCGAGGATCTGGTCGAGGGCTATGCCGGCACGCTCGATCCGGCCGACGAGCCGGTCGGCGTTGAGCGCACTGTTGCGACCCGCACCCGCAGGCTCGCGTTGTCGGGGCGGGTCGACCGCATCGATCGCCGCGGCGACGAGCTTGTCATCGTCGACTACAAGACCGGGCGCCGTCCTACCACCGACGACGACGCTCGCGGCTCGCTCGCGCTCGCCATCTACTCGATGGCCGCCGAGCGCACGCTGCGCCGGCGCTGTCGCACCGTGGAGCTGCACCACGTGCCGACGGGCACCGTCTCCACCTGGACCCACACCGACGAGTCGCTCGGCCGGCATGTCCGGCTCGCCGAAGACATCGCGGCCGAGGCGGCCGAGGCCGCGGCTCATCCCGCCCGGCCGTCCGCCGCATGCTCGTGGTGCGACTTCCTCTCGGTGTGCGCCGAAGGCCGGGCTGTGGCCGCCGCGCGCGAGCCCTGGGCCGGGCTCGACGACGCTGTCGCCTCGTGACGGCTCCCGAGGGCGTGCCGTCGCCGTACATCGAGTTCTCCCGCGACGAGTGGGCCCGGCTGCGCGCGGCCACGCCGCTCACCCTCGACGAGGACGACCTCAAGACGCTCGGCGGCATCAACGAAGAGCTGTCCCTCGACGAGGTGACGGCGGTCTACCTGCCGCTGTCGAGGCTCCTCAATCTCTATGTTGCCGCGAGCCAGGGACTGCACCGGGTGACCGACACGTTCCTCGGCAGCCCGGCTGCCCGGGTGCCCTACGTCGTCGCCGTCGCCGGCAGTGTCGCGGTGGGCAAGAGCACCACTTCACGCGTGCTGCAGGCCCTGCTCGCCCGGTGGCCTGACCACCCGCGAGTCGACATCGTCACGACCGACGGCTTTCTCTTTCCCAACGAGGTGCTGAGAGAGCGAAACATCCTGCACCGCAAGGGATTTCCCGAGAGCTACGACCTGCGTCGCTTCGTGAATTTCATGAGCGAGGTCAAGGCGGGGGTGCCCGAAGTCGTCGCACCGGTCTACTCGCACCAGGCCTACGACATCGTGCCGGGTGCCGAGCAGGTCGTACGCCGCCCCGACGTCGTCATCGTCGAAGGCCTCAACGTCCTGCAGACCGGCGCTCTCATCGGCGTGCGGCCCGCTCGCGTGTTCGTCTCCGACTACATCGACTTCTCCATCTACGTCGACGCCGCCGAGGACGACATCGAGCAGTGGTACGTCGACCGGTTCCACGCGCTGCGCAGCACGGTCTTCGCCGAGCCGACGGCCTACTTCCACTCCTTCGCCGACCTGTCCGACCTTCTCGCAACGGAGAAGGCGCGCGAGATCTGGCGCGACATCAACGCCGTCAACCTGCGCGCCAACATCGTGCCGACCCGCGACCGGGCCCGCCTGATCCTGCACAAGGCCAGCGACCACTCGGTCGAGAGCGTCCGCCTGCGCAAGCTCTGACGTCCCGTCGCTCGGACCGACGGCCTGGCACCCGCTTCCACCGAGCCGTTTCCGCGTCTTGTGTGCAACTGTTCAGACGACACGCCGACGGCACCGGCGTGTCACCTGAAGAAGTGCGCACAAGTGGGCCCGGGAGTGCGAATGCAGGTCAGTGACAAGGCGCAGACCTTCACCGAGTCGGTGATCCGCGAGATGACGCGGCTGTCGATCCGGCACGGCGCGATCAACCTGTCGCAGGGCTTCCCCGACTTCGCCTGCCCGCCAGAGCTCAAGGAAGCGGCCAAGGCCGCGATCGACGCCGACATCAACCAGTACGCGATCACCTGGGGTGCAAAGGGTTTCCGCGATGCGATCGCCGCCAAGACCGCGCGTACCTATCCGGGCTGGGACGTCGACCCCGAGACTCAGCTCTGCGTCACCTGCGGCTCGACCGAGGCGATGATCGTCGCGTGCCTGGCGCTGCTCAACCCCGGCGACGAGGTCGTCATCTTCGACCCGTGGTACGAGAACTACGGCCCCGACACGATCCTCTCCGGCGCGGTGCCCCGATACGTCACGCTGCACGAGCCCGACTGGAGCATCGATGAAGCTGAGCTGCGCGCCGCCTTCAACAACCGCACCAAGGCCGTCATCGTCAACACCCCGCACAACCCGACCGGCAAGGTGTTCTCGCGCGCCGAACTCGCGCTGATCAGCGAGCTCTGCCAGCAGTACGACGCACTCGTCTTCACCGACGAGATCTACGAGCACATCCACTACATGGGGCCCGGCGGGCACGTGCCGCCGGCAACGGTCGACGGCCTGCAGGACCGCACGATCACCATCAACGCCTTGTCCAAGACGTACGCCGTGACCGGTTGGCGGGTCGGCTGGATCATCGCGCCGCCGGAGGCGACCGGTGCGATCCGCAAGGTGCACGACTTCCTGACCGTCGGCGCCGCGGCGCCCCTTCAGGAAGCCGGCGTCGCGGCGATGAACCTGCCGCCGGCGTACTACGACGACATGGCGGCGAAGTACCTCGAGCGCCGCGACCTGCTGTGCGGCGTACTCGCGGAGGTCGGTTTCAAGGTGCACCTGCCGCAGGGCGCCTACTACGTCATGTGCGACACCGACGCGCTCGACTCCAAGCGCGACGACGTCGCGTTCGTCCGGCATCTGATCGAGGACATCGGCGTCGCGGCGGTGCCGGCCAGCAGCTTCTACGCCGACCGCTCGCTGGGCGCCAACAAGGTCCGCTTCGCCTTCCCCAAGAAGCTCGAGACGTTGGAAGCAGCCGCGGACCGCCTCCGCAAGCTTGGCTAGCCCGCGAGCTGCTCGTCGAGTGGGGCGGTGCCGGAGCCGGTCCATTGCAGGCCGTCGGCGGCGAGGCGGGCGCGTGCTGCTTTGAGCATCGGGCCTTCGCGCTTGTCCTGTGGCAGCAGCATCGTCGTACGCCGGAACGTGCGCGCACCCGCGGCACCGACGTACGGCGTCGTCGGCAATCCCGGCAGGCCGTAGAGCTTCAGCGCCCAGCGGGGGAGTAGCGCGACGGCGACGGACGCCAGCGTCGCCCACGCCGGCTTTGCCGCTATGACCCAGCGCGCGGAGGGCATCGGCGGGAAGAGCACGAATCGCAGTGCGCCGCGGCCCGCTTCGGTGGAGCGCAGCTCGGCGCGGTAGCCCTCGACGAGCGCAGCCAGTTCGTCAGTCGTCGCGGGTGCGTCGGCCGCTTCGATGCCGACGAGCTCGGCCACCGCGACCTGCTCGGCGACGTACCGGTCGGCGTCCTCACGTGAAATCCGCACGCCGGCGGCGCGCAGCGACACGAGCACCGAGTCGACCTGCGCGCAGTGCACCCACAGCAGCAGGTGCGGGTCGCTCACCCGGTAGTGCACCCCGCTCTCGGGTTCGACGCCGCCTTTGGTGCCGTGCAGCCCGCGCACCCGCGCGCCGGCGCGGTGCGCCTGCTCCGTCGTGCCGAACGTTGTCACCCCGATGAACTCGCCGGTGCGAGCCAGCCGTCCCCACGGATCGGTGCGGTACGCCGAGTGCTGCTCAACGCCCGCCATCGCGAGCGGGTGCAGCGCCTGCAGCAGCAGCGCGCGCAGTCCCGCGAGCGCCATCGCCGAGTCGGCGTGCAGTCGCCACGTCACGCTCTCCGGCCCGAACAACCCGTAATCACTCACGCGGCCACTCGCATGCGGCGCCGGGCGACTCCAACCACATCGACGATGCGGCCATCGAACAGGGGCGGGTCACCGTGCGAGCGTACGTCGACCTGAACATGTTCGAAAGCCAGACAGGCGAGAGTCATCGCCGCGTTAGCGGCAGCGGGGGTCGTCCTCCGCGGAGCACACAAACTGACCCTTGATCGTTGGCTCGTCATCCCGGTATTTCCGGGCCAAGGAGCCAACGATCACGTCGGCGCTGGGTGAATTGGGCCGGGAACGGCGTCAGTCGGGATGATGGGTGACCGTTCCGGCGTACCGCCTGCCCTAGGAGAACCGTGTCGATTGTCGTCATCAACTCGCTGACCGTGCCCGCTGAGATGCGCGAGACGCTCGAATCGGGTTCGCCAATCGGGCCGGGCAGGTCTCCGGCTCCGATGGCTTCGAGTGGTTCGAGCTGCTCCGCCCGCTCGAAGGCACGGACAGCTACCTCGTCTACACGAGGTGGCGCAGTCACGAGGACTTCCAGGCATGGATGGCGTCCCAGTCGTTCGCCCAGGGGCACGCGCAGTCGTCAGGTGATCGGCCCGCCGGTCAGGGACCCGCAGCGAGTGGATCGTCGGTATGGACCTTCGACGTGCTCCAGCAAGAAGGTCCGAAAAGCTGACGTCCGCACACCCAGCGTGCACCGCGAAAGGTGCGGGTGCATCGGCGACGAGTGCGGCCGATCGGACTCGGAGCGTGTCGACGTGGCAGAACGGGTACAGCGCAGTCACAGTCAAACCCGAGAGGTGACGGTGGCAACCGACAGTGATCATGTGACGGACGTCGGCCCTGACGGACAGGTCGGCCGCGAGCTCGCGCGCGTGAGCACGGAAGGCACTGACGCCAAGGGCTTCGCCGTCCTCATGCGCGCGATGGCCGGGTCGGCAAAGGTGGCCGGCGCGGGGGCGGTGACCAGCGGCAGGTGGTTGGTCGACACCGCGGTCGATCTCGCCGGGCAACTGCCGGTGCGCACCCTTCCGGTGCTGCAGGCCCAGTACCCCAACCTGAACGCCGACGCGATTGCCGACGAGCTGACCGCCCAGGCCGCGAAGGCCACGGGAGCAGTCGGCGCCGTCGCTGGCGGGCTTTCGGCCGCCGCATGGTTCGCTCCGCCCACCTGGTTCGCCGCCCCGCTGGAGCTCGTGACCGAGACGCTGGCGGTCGCCGCCATCGAGATGCGCCTGATCGGCGAGCTGCACGCGGCGTACGAGCGGCCGATCCCGTCCGAGAGCGTGGCGCGTGCCGGCGCACTCGCCCACGCGTGGGCAAACAGCAGCGCCGTCTCGCCCGAGTACAGCGAGTCAGGACCTACAGCGGGGGAGCTCTGGGCCGCCGCGGCCAAGAAGCAGATGCAGCGCACGCTCCGCCGCCGGCTCGCCCGGCGGGCCGGACGGAATGCCGCCTCGTTCCTGCCGTTCCTCGTCGGCGCCGCTGCGGGAGCCAAGCTCAACCACTCTGCGACGTCCAAGCTTTCGGACTCCGTACGCAGGGAGCTGCGCACCCAGAAAGCGCCGCCGCTGCGCCGCTAGATCGAACCCCAGAAGTCGGTCAGGGCACCCACGACCTGCGAGGGCGTCTCGGCCGCCGGCGAGTGGCCGGCGCCGGCGAACACGACACACTGAGCACCCAGGCGCTCGGCCATGACCTGCTGCGACGCGGGTGACCACGTGTCGTCACCGTCGCCGTAACACACGAGCAGCGGTACGCCGGACGCGGCGAGTTCGTCGACCGTGTCCGCCTCGGTCAGCATCGCGTTGCCCATGACGCCGAGCCCGACCGCGCTGGACGCGAGGAAACGCCGGCGCATGAACGCCGCGATCTCAGGAGTTGACGGGGCGCGCCGCGGATCGCGCTCGGTGGCCGAAGCGAGCGCCTCGTAGACAGCTGCCTGGCCGCTCCCGGTCAACAGCGGCTCCAGCGCTGTGATCAGGTCGGCGCGTGCGCCCGTCAGCCTCGCCGGCCCGCTCGACATCAATGTGAGTGACCGGACGAGCGATGGATCACCGATCACCGCTGCCCGCGTCACCAGCCCGCCGAAACTGTGGCCGACGAGGTGCACCGGTCCGAGGCCGAGCGCCGTGATGAGGGCACGCACGTCGTCCGCGAGAGAGGCGACGGTGTAGAGCTCCGGGTCGTCGGGGCCGGTCGACTCATGCTGGCCGCGCTGGTCCATCGCCAGATAGCGGTAGCCGGCGGCACTGACGCCCTTGACGAGCGCAACGAAGTCTTCCTTGCCGCCGGTGAACCCCGGCACGAGCAGCACCGGCTGGCCGGAGCCGCCCTCCTCGTCGACCTCGGCAACAGCGATCGAGGCGCCGCGGACGTCGTACCGGCGCAGCGGCAGCTTGTCGAGGGAGGTCACGGTCGACATGCGCGAGATGCTAGGTCAGTGGACCTCGCGGCGGACGACGTCGGTGAGCTCACCGTCCGCGGCGTTCGCGGTGAGATAGGTGCGACGGCCGAGGCTCCGCTACAGGGCGGCGGTGACTCCGGCCAGTGGTACGCGCGGCACGAACATGTCGGTGATGCCGTCGACGCGGCCACACGTCACGCAGCGGACTCCCAGAGCCACCCACGTGACAACGGGCTGGTCGGGCGTGTCGCCGGGTTCGGTGTGCATGCCCGCCGCGACCTCGAACATCGACTGCGCGCAGGTCGGGCACGAGGCGGTGTGCACGCCTGGCTTCCAGTGCCGCTGCGAGTCGAGCATGTGGTGGACGACGCCGCAGGCCAGACAGCGTCGGCGCGCGATGCCCGCAGCCGCGTCGGCCTCGACGTAGAACCAGGTGGGCCGGTCGTCACCGTGCTCGGCGTTGCGGCAGCTGGCGAGCGCGGCCACGTCGATCGGCGGGCAACCGGGCAGCGACCGCAGCCAGGCGAGTAGGTCGTCGGCGTCCTCGCCCGTCCGGTGGTCGTGCAACCGCTGAAGCGCCACGTGCCCTGCCTTCCGCCTGGATTCCTCATGAATCAGTCGGCTCGGAACAGGGAGGTCTTGAGACATCCGGGCGATGCCAGGCCGCCCGTTCGGCGCATTGCGGGCAACGCACCTCAGCCAGTGGCCGAGGACTCCTGGCCGGGTCCGGATTCCTGCTGCGAACCGGCTCCTCCGCGACCGCGACCACGGCGTCGCCGAGCGCGTCCTGCGGTTCGTTCTCCGGCAAGTTCGGTGGGGGCTGCCTCATTGTTGCCGGCCTTGGTCGTCCCGACCGCCGGTTCGCCGGCGGCCACACCACGTCGGGTACGCCGGCGCGGCGTTTTGGTGCGCGCAGGACGGGCCGCTTCGCTCGCCTGGCGCGGTGCACCCGTGCGCGGTGCACCCGTGCGCGGAGCCCGGCGGCCCGACGTACCGCCGATGTCCTCGAGCACTTCTGCTTCGATCCCGGCTCGCGTCTGCCTGGCGACCGGTAGCCGTCCGGTCGTGCCGGCGGGGATGTCGAGCGCCTCGAAGAAGTCGGCCGACGTGGAGTAAGTCTCCGGCGGGTCGGGGAACGGCAGGTCGAGAGCGGTGTTGATCATCTTCCAGCGCGTCAGGTCTTCCCAGTCGACGAAGGTGACCGCGATGCCCGACTCGCCGGCCCGGCCGGTGCGCCCGATCCGGTGCAGGTAGGTCTTCTCGTCGTCGGGGCAGTGCAAGTTGATGACGTGGGTGACGTCCTTGATGTCGATGCCTCGGGCGGCGACGTCGGTCGCCACGAGCACGTCGATCTTGCCGGCGCGGAAGGCGCGCAGCACGCGCTCGCGCACGCTTTGCGGCAGGTCGCCGTGGATCGGCGACGCGGCGAAACCGCGGTCGGCGAGGTCGGTGCCCAGGCTGTCGCACTGCCGCTTGGTGCGGCAGAAGATGATCGTCAGGCCGCGGCCCTCGGACTGCAGCAGGCGGGCGATCATCTCCGGCTTGTCGAGGTTGTGCGCCCGGAAGATGTGCTGTGCGGTCGTCGGGACGGTGCGGCCCTCGTCCGGCTCCTCCGCCCGGATCTGCACCGGCTGGTTCAGGAAGCGGCGCGACAGCGTGACGACAGGGCCGGGCATCGTGGCGCTGAAGAGCATGGTCTGCCGGGTCGACGGCGTCTGCGAAAGCAGCTTCTCGACGTCGGGCAGGAAGCCCAGGT
>JBKJZO010000174.1:0-3737 GCA_046715235.1 Mycobacteriales bacterium | reverse complement strand
GCGCCGGCCATTCCGCACGTGCCGTTGCGGCTGCCCGATCGTCTCGGATCTTCTCGTGCGCCCACACGCCGGCGTCGGTTCCCAGCCACAGCACAGCGACAGCGACGACGGCACCGACCAGGATGCGCTTCTTTCCCACGCTCCTGCATCGAGTGGGGGCACAGCTAGCTTGAGGTGGAGCCGAACAGCGACGGCCGCCGAACAGCGCGTCGGAACAAGATCACGAGTGGAGTTCTGCCGCGAAAAGTGGCCGAAAGTCCACTTGTGATCTTGAAAGCCGCTTGGTTTATCTGGTGCCGGCGACCAGTGATACGACGTCTCTCGGAGTCGCCGCGCGCACATCACAGGGTTCGTCAGGGTCGTACTGGTGGCCCCACGCCGCTGCCCGCCGCGCGCGCACCGCAGATCGAGAGGTGAGTCGCCGACGTACACCGTCACCTCAGCGGGCACACCGAGCGCCTCGCACGCCAGCAGTAGACCGTCGGGTGCCGGTTTCGGATTCACCACCTGATCGCCACCAACGACGACCTGGACCCGATCGCGAATTCCCGCCGCCGACAGCATGAGATCGGCGCTGTGTGCACTGCCGCCCGTGAACACCGCCATGGGCACCCTGTCCTGCAGCGCGTCGAGCGCCTCGATCAGACCGTCGTAGACCGCAACCCCGCTCGCTCGTCTCGCCAATGACGCGTGGTACGCCGCGAGGTCCGCCTCGCTCGCGAGCCCGCCGCCAAGCAACGAACCCAGCACGACGGCTGGCGGGCCGAGCCCATACGACGCTACGACGACGCTGCGTTCGACCGGCGGGAGGCCGGCGGCGACAACGGCATCAGAGAACGCTGCAGGCACCACGTGAGAACTGTCGAAGAGCGTGCCGTCCATGTCCCAGACGACGGCCTTGATTGCTCGCACCGACGCCGATCAGACCTTGTAGCGGTGCAGGAATCTGCCGATGCGCTCGATCGCGTCCTCGAGGTCTTCGGCATGCGGCAATGTGACGATCCGGAAGTGGTCGGGGGTCGGCCAATTGAAGCCAGTCCCTTGCACCACAAGGATTTTCTCGTGCAGCAAAAGGTCGAGGACGAACGCTTCGTCGTCATCGATCGGGTAGACCTTGGGGTCGATGCGCGCGAAGGCGTAGAGCGCGCCCTTGGCCTTGGTGCATGACAGACCGGGGATCGCGTTGATTGCGTTGTACGTCGCATCGCGCTGTTCAAGCAGCCGCCCCCCGGGCAGCACCAGGTCGTTGATGCTCTGATAGCCACCGAGTGCGGTCTGGATCGCGTGCTGCGACGGATGGTTGGCGCACAGCCGCATGTTCGCGAGGACGGTCAGGCCTTCGATGTAGCTCTCGGCGTGCTCTTTCGGCCCCGACACGATCAGCCAGCCGGCGCGGAAGCCGGCGACCCGGTAGGCCTTGGAAAGACCGTTGAAAGTCAGGCATAGCAGGTCGGGTGCGACCTTCGCGGTCGGATAGTGCACCGCGTCGTCGTACAGGATCTTGTCGTAGATCTCGTCCGACAGAAGCAGCAGGTTGTGCTGGCGCGCCAGCTCGGTCAACGCCTCGAGCATGTCGCGTGAATAGACCGCGCCGGTCGGGTTGTTGGGGTTGATGATGACGAGCGCGCGCGTGCGGTCGGTGATCTTCGCGCGTACGTCCTCGACGTCCGGGAACCAGTCGGCGCCCTCGTCGCACAGGTAGTGCACGGCGCGCCCACCGGAGAGGTTCACCGCCGCGGTCCAGAGCGGGTAGTCCGGTGCCGGCACGAGCACCTCGTCGCCGTCGTTCAGCAGTGCCTGCAGCGCCATGGCGATCAACTCGGAGACGCCGTTGCCGAGGTAGATGTCCTCGATGTCGACGCCGCCGATGCCGATCTGCTGGCAGTACTGCATCACGGCCTTACGCGCCGAGAAGATGCCCTTGGAGTCGCAGTAACCCTGGGACGTCGGCAGGTTGAGGATGACGTCGCGCAGGATCTCCTCGGGGGCCTCAAAACCGAATGCGGCAGGGTTGCCGATGTTCAGCTTGAGGACGCGATGGCCCTCTTCCTCGAGCCTCTTTGCGTGTTCGAGAACCGGTCCTCGGATCTCGTAGCAGACGTTCGCGAGCTTGCTGGATTGCCGGATCTCCATGCGTGACAGTGTGTCACTCGACCGCTGCGGCCTCCGAATGGTTTGTCTCGACACCCGGCGCATCGTCAATCGCACTGGTAGCCAGCGGAAGCCGAACCCGAAAGACCGATCCGCTGCCGGGGGAGGTGTCCACGGTCACTGCGCCGCCGTGTGCAGCAACGATCGCAGCCACGATCGAGAGCCCGAGCCCGGTGCCGCCGGCGGACCTCGTACGCGCGGTATCCGCCCGGTAGAAGCGCTCGAATACGCGTGCCGCAGCTTCCGGATCGAGGCCCGGACCGGTGTCAGCAACGTCGAGTACGGCGTCCGTGCCGTCCACACCGACCGTCACCGTGGCGACCGTCCCGACAGGTGTGTGCATGACCGCGTTGCTGACGAGGTTGCTGAGCACCTGGCGCAGCCGGGCCTGGTCACCCAGGACGACCGGCGAATCGTCGCCGGGCAGCACGCGCAACTGCACGTCCCGGCCGGGCCAGGCCGCAGCCGCGTCGTGCACCGCGTCGGCCGCCAGGCCGGCGAGATCGACGGTTTTGCGCTCGAACGGTCGCTGCTGGTCGAGGCGCGCGAGCAGTAGCAGGTCGTCGACGAGCAAGCCCATGCGGGCCGCTTCGCCCTCGATGCGATTCATCGATTGGTCGATGTCCTCGGGGGAGCGGACGGCTCCCTGGCGATACAGCTCGGCGAACCCGCGAATGGACGTGAGCGGCGTACGCAACTCGTGGCTCGCGTCGGCGACGAACCGGCGCATCCGGTCCTCCGACGCGAGCGCGGCCGACTCCGAGTCCTCCCGGGCGCGGAAGGCGGATTCGATCTGCGCGAGCATGCCGTTGAGCGATCGGGAGAGCCGGCCGACCTCGGTCCGCGGATCCCCTTCGGGCACGCGCCTGCTGAGGTCGCCGTCCGCAATCGCCTCCGCGGTCGACTCCACCTCGACCAGCGGCCGCAGGCTCGAACGCACGAGCAGATAGCCGAGTACGCCGAGCAGCACCAGTACGCCGACGCCGACGATCAGCATGACGACCACCAGCCGGTTGACTGTGTCCTGCACGTCGTCCAGCCCCAGGCCCACCGTGAGTGCTCCCGGCCCTGTGCTCATGGTGACGGGGATCGCCAGCACCCGGAGCTGCTTTCCGTCGACCGAGACCGTGAAGGGTTTGCGGCCGCGCGCGAGGACCTGGCTCACCGGCGTACGCGGAAGGTCTGGCACTTCGATGCTGCTTTCCTTGGGGGCGCGGCCGAGGAACTTGCCGTCGGCGTCGGTCAGCTCGACGAAATAGGGACTGTCCGGATCGAGCGTCCCGCGTTGCCCGCCAGGGCCTCGATGCTGGCGCTGGGAAAGCGACTCAGCTGTCTCGACCAACTGTGCGTCGACGCGGTTGACAAGGTGCGTGCGTAGCGCGGTCGTGGCCGCGACACCGCTGATCAGCAGCCCCAGGGTGACCAGACCGAGGAGTGCTGCGACGAGCTGCACGCGCAACGGCGTACGACCGGACATGTTCGCTACTCGCGCGGGACGCGAAGGACGTAGCCGACTCCGCGCAGCGTGTGCAGCAGGTGCGGTTCGGTGGTGTCGATCTTGCGGCGTAGGTAGGACACGTAGGACT
>JBKJZO010000173.1:0-8077 GCA_046715235.1 Mycobacteriales bacterium | reverse complement strand
CCGGCCCCCAATCAGCCCCGCCCGCCCGCCCGCGCCGGCCCCAATTCGGCAATCGGGTGTCGGACGCTCCGCATCCGCGGAGCGGGGCCATGAAGAGGACGCCATCCACGTCACGGTCGGGCGCACGCGCGGCGTCGTCGCAGTCGACGGCGTCACGATTCATCGTTCGCGACGCACCGTTGGGGTTAGCGGAAAGTTTCGAGGTAGGTGAGGACCGTGCGTACGCCGAAGCCGGTGCCGCCCTTAGTGATCTCGTCGTCGTCGCCGTCCGCGCGCGCGGGCCCGGCGATATCGAGGTGCGCCCACGAGCGGCGGCCGACGAACTCGCGCAAGAACAGGGCCGCGATGATCGAGCCGCCCTGGATCTTGCCGTGGCCGATGTTGCGCAAGTCGGCGACGTCGCTGTCGAGATCGGCGCGGTAATCCTCGACCAGGGGCATCCGCCACAGCCTCTCGCCCGCTGCCTCGCCTGCGGCCAGCAGCGCCGACGCGAGCCGGTCGTCGTTCGAGAAAAGCCCGGCGCATTTACGGCCGAGCGCGACCGGCATCGCCCCGGTCAGCGTCGCCAGGTCGATGACGACGTCGGGCTCGAGCTGCGCGTCGGCGTACGCCAGCGCATCGGCGAGCACGAGCCGACCCTCAGCATCTGTGTTGAGCACCTCGACGGTGCGGCCGCCGTACTGCCTGATCACGTCGCTCGGGCGGGTCGCGGAGCCGGAGATCATGTTTTCGGCCGCGGCGACCAGGCCCGTGACACGCACCGGCAGGCCCAGGCGCGCGACGGCTTCGAGCGTTGCGATGACGGCCGCGCCGCCGCTCATGTCGGTCTTCATCGTGACCATGCCGTCGTTGGCTTTGAGCGAGAGGCCGCCTGAGTCGAAGGTGATGCCCTTGCCGACGAGTACGACGTGCCGCCGGGCGCCACCGGCCGGTGCGTAGTCGAGCTGGATCAACCGCGGTGCCCGGATCGACCCCGCGCCCACCGACACGATGCCGCCAAACCCTTGCGCGGCAAGGACTTCGCCGGCGGTGACCGCGAAGCCCAGTCCGGCGCGTTTGGCAGCGCGCTCCGCCTGGCGCGACAGCCATTCCGGTGTCTTGTCGAGGCTCGGCGTGTTGACCAGGTCGCGCGCCAGGGACACCGCATCGGCCCGGATGCCCGCTCGGCCAACTGCCTCGGAGGCACCCTTCGCGGGGCGCTTGTCGAGCACAGTCACGCGGGCCAACGTCGACGGCTTCGGATCGGACTTGTAGCCGGTGAAGGTGTACGCCGCCAGCGCGATCGCCTCGGCGAAGGCCGACCGCGCCTCGGCATCCGCGCCCGCGCAAACCGTCGTGGCGATCGAGGTCGCCTCGCCGGAGCGGCGCGCCAGGCCCGAGCCGACCTTGCGGTACGTCGACGCCGTGGCCGTTCCGCGCTCGCCCATCCCGATCAGCAGCACCCGGCCGGCCGCTAGCTTGCCGTACGCCGGAAGGCTGTGGAACTCGCCGGGCTCCCCTTTGGCCTTCTCGCGCTCCAGGAACGCCGGCAGGTCGAGCTCGAGAGCCGCCCCGAGCCGCTCGGCGTCGGAGCCGGGCGAGGGCCCCGAACCGTCAGCGCCGGCGTACAACGGCACGGCGAGTACGTCGTCGTCGCGCGTGAGCAGGTCGGCTCCGACAACGACCGACACCTGAACCGCCATGCGGGCCGCTCTCCTCGTCGACGAACCGTGCGGCGATCCTACGCAGTCAGCCTCGAGGCCCGCGCACCCATCTGCCAAAACACGAGGGGGTGCGGCCCCGGGGGCTGGCGGCCTGGGTGCACGCATGACGGAGGAGGCAGCGCGAGATCCCGCCGCCTCCTCCCGACGTACGACTAGCTGTGGGTCAGCCGACTGCCTTGAGCGCATCGCCCAGGTCGGACGCCTCCGCCGGCGTCAGCTCGACGACTAGCCGGCCACCACCTTCGAGCGGCACGCGCATGACAATGCCGCGGCCCTCCTTGGTGACCTCCAACGGACCGTCTCCGGTCCGCGGCTTCATCGCCGCCATGATGGACTCCCCTCGGCTGTGCGCGGTGTCGGCTTGCGGGTGACCGTCGGCGCGCCAAGATCGGGCATGGCGGCCTGGTTGACCAAGATTGTCTCCTATTCCGCCCGCCGACGGAAAGCCGCTGCGCCGCGAGGGCATACTGGGGACCCTCCGGCCTTCAGGGAAGCTGCGATCGATGTACGCCGACGACGCCGTGTGCTACGCCGTGTCCGAGTCCGTGGCCACGATCACGTTCAACCGACCTGACGCGATGAACGCCGTCGACGCCCCAGCCAAAGCCGCGCTTCTGGCGACGCTGAACAAGGCCGCCGAGGACGACGCCGTACGCGCGGTCGTGCTGACCGGGGCCGGGCGCGCCTTCTGCGTCGGTCAGGACCTCAAAGAGCTCGTCGCCCTCTACGCGGCGGACGGCGACCTGCACGCGGTCGTCGACGGCTTCAACAAGGCCGCGCTGGCGCTGGCCGCGATTCCCAAGCCCACCATCGCGGCGATCAACGGTCCGGCAGCGGGCGCCGGCGCGTCGTTCGCGTTCGCCTGCGATTTCCGACTGATGGCCGACAGCGCATCGCTGTCACTCGCCTTCGGCGCGATGGGACTGGTGCCCGACAGCGGGATGTCGTGGATGCTGCCGCGCCTCGTCGGCTACGCCAAAGCGCTCGAGCTGCTGACCTTCTCCGGAGCGATCAACGCGACCGACGCCGACCGCCTCGGCCTCGTCTCCCGCGTCGTCCCCACCGACCATCTCCAGACCGCCGCCGCGGCGTGGGCGCGCGATCTCGCAACCGGGCCGTCCCGCGCGTACGCGCTGGCGAAGCGGGCGCTCGTATTCGGCCAGACCTCGTCGTACGCCGACGCGCTGACTCTGGAAGCAGAGCTACAGGTCGAGGCGTGCCGAACGCACGACCACCGCAACGCCCTCGACGCCTTCCTGCGTAAGGAGAAACCGGTCTTCGAAGGCCGCTGAGTCCGGCGGGCGCTAGAAGCCCGTGGCGCCGTCGATGCGTTCGCGCAGCAGGTCGGCGTGGCCGTTGTGCCGCGCGTACTCCGCAATCATCAGCACGAGGTTCCAGCGCAGCGACCCGGCTGTCGTCGCCGGCCCACTACGGCGAGTAATTCTCCGGCGGTATCTCGGTCATGTCGCGTCGGCAGAACGAGCCGGCACCCAGCGCGCGAACTTGCGCAGACTGTGCCGGAGCCCAGCGACGGCAAACGGCCGCACCAGCTGGAAGCCGATCTGACCCACTACGCCGAGCGGCAGCAGAAGCCATTCGGTCCAGACGAATCGGGCCCGCCCGCCGTCCAGGGGCTCGACCTCGAAGACCGCGGTCCCGCGCACGATTTTTCCTGTGTGTACGACGGCGCACCGGTGCGGGGGCTCCCAGTCGGTGATCGTCATGCTGTCGACGAACCCGGCGCGGCCGATGCCGGTGAACGCCGAGACAGGCGCCCCCACGCCGTGCGAACCGCTGACCCGAGTGAGCAGCATCCATTCGCCCTGCCGGTCCCAGTCGACCATCGCGTCCCACACCGCTTCGGGCGACGCGTCGACGTCGACTGACAGCGAAATCTCAGCCATGAGTCTCGCGAAGCTGCTCCCCTAGCTGCTCCCCTAGCTGCTCCCCGACCTGCTCGCCCGGCGATGCCAGGGGCGGTTGCTCGCCGTCGGCGTCGTCGGGTCCGGCGTCGAGGGACGCATCGCTGTACCGCTTCGCGCGCAGGTTTGCGATCTCGGCGTCGCGGTCGGCGAGCTCGTCGCGCAGTCGCGCGAGCGCGTCGTCGACCTCGCCCATGCGGTAGCCGCGCAGGCCCATCGAGAACCGAAGGTCGGCGACATCGTCCGCCGTCATCGCCCGCCCGCCGGGCAGGCCGACATCGGCGAGATCGCGCGGCGCTTCGGGCATGGCCGCATCGCTGTTGACGACCGCGACCGCGACTCCGACGAGGATCAGCGCCACGATCGCCATACCGAGGGTGAGTAGCACGAGCGGACGAACCTTTCGACGATGGCGAAACACGCAGAAACCCATCGTTTCACGCGCCCAATCCCCCCGCGCCCCCTCCCGACCGTCGCGCTCGCAGGCAGTTGGGTGTCGGACGGGCGGGAGCGGCGGGCGGGAGCGGCCTGCGGGCGGGCGGCGCTACTGTGCGGGCCGGCGAGAGAGGGAGACAGCGTGCCACTACGACTGGGGACGCGGGCGTACGACGACGCCGCGCTGCTCGTCATGGCCATCGTCAACCGCACGCCTGACTCGTTCTTCGATCAGGGCGCGACCTACGAGCTGGCACAGGCGCTGGCCCGCGTCGACCAGGCACTGGCCGAAGGCGCCGACATCATCGATATCGGCGGGGTGAAAGCAGGCCCCGGCGACCATGTCGACCCAACCGAGGAGCTCCGGCGCACCGCCGACCTCGTCGAAGCGATCCGTGCCGCCCACCCCGATGCAGTGATCAGTGTCGACACTTGGCGCGCCGAGGTTGCCGACGTCGTCTGCGGGCTCGGCTGCGACCTAATCAACGACGCCTGGGGCGGCACCGAGCCGGCCATCTTCGACGTCGCGGCGGCGTACGGCGCCGGCATCGTCTGCACACACGCCGGCGGGCTGGCGCCGCGCACGAGGCCACATCGCGTCGGGTACGACGACGTAGTCGCCGACGTCGTGACCACCACCACCGGCCTGGCCGAACGCGCCGTCGCCGCGGGTGTGCGGCGCGACGGCGTACTCATCGATCCCGGGCACGACTTCGGCAAGAACTCGCGGCATTCGCTCGAAGTCACCCGACGCGTCGGCGAGCTGGTCGACACCGGCTATCCGGTCCTGGTCTCCCTGTCCCGCAAGGACTTCCTCGGCGAGGTACTCGACCTGCCGCCCACTGACCGGCTCGAGGGCACGCTCGCCGCAACGGCGGTCAGCGCGTGGCTGGGCGCGCGGGTGTTCCGTGCTCACGACGTCGCCGCCACGCGTCGCGCCCTCGACGTCGTCAGCGCGATCCGCGGCGATCGAGACTTGCGCGTCGCCCGCCGCGGCCTCGCCTGACTTGCGCTCAGTCCGCCGTCGAAGCTGGCGATGGACGAACGCCTTGACCGGGCGGGATAGGGACGGCGGCGCGCATACTCGAGTCATGACGCAACGCGCGCTGGTGACCGGCGCGACGGGCTACATCGGCGGGCGCCTCGTGCCACGGCTACTCGACGAGGGGTACGCCGTGCGCTGCCTCGCCCGCGACCCCTCGCGGCTGCGCGACCGCACCTGGGCAGGCGATGTCCAGATCGCGAAGGGCGATGCCGCCGACACAGCGGCGGTCCGCAACGCGCTCGAGGACGTCGACGTCGCGTACTACCTCATCCACTCCATGTGGTCCGGCAGCGGCTTCGAAGAGACGGATGCGAACGCGGCCAGGATCTTCGCCGACGCGGCCGCGACGGCCGGCGTACGCCGCATCGTCTATCTCGGAGGTCTGGCGGACGGCAAGGACGGCAGCCGGCTGTCGCCGCACCTGCGATCGCGGGCCGATGTCGGCGACATCCTGCTCGGGTCCGGCGTACCCACCGCAGTGCTGCAGGCCGCGGTCATCATCGGCTCCGGCTCGGTCTCGTTCGAGATGCTGCGCTACCTCACCGAGCGGCTCCCCGTCATGGTGACGCCGAAGTGGGTCAGCACGAGGATCCAGCCGATCGCCGTGCGCGACGTGCTGCACTACCTCGTCGGCGCGGCGACGCTCCCCGAAGACGTCAGTCGCCGACTCGACATCGGCGGACCTGATGTCCTGACGTACCAGCAGATGATGCAGCGGTACGCCACGTGCGTCGGCCTGCGCAAACGCATCATCGTGCGCGTCCCGGTGCTGACACCGTGGCTTTCAAGCCACTGGGTGCAGGTCGTGACACCCGTGCCCAACGCCATCGCCCGGCCGCTCGTCGAATCGCTGCGCACCGAGGTCGTCTGTACCGACAAGGACGTCGAAAAGTGGATCCCCGACCCGCCCGGAGACCTGACCGGCTTCGACCGCGCGGTCGCGCTCGCGGTCGACAAGGTGAAGGGCGCCGACGTGATCACCCGTTGGTCGTCGGCGAGTCAGCCAGGCGCGCCCAGTGATCCGTTGCCGAGCGATCCGGACTGGTCGGGCGGCTCGCTGTACATCGTCGAGCGCGAGGTCGCGGTCACGGTCGACCCGGCGCGGCTGTGGCGAGTGATCGAAGGCATCGGAGGCAACCGCGGGTGGTACTCGTTCCCGCTCGCATGGGCGGTGCGCGGCTGGCTCGACGTGGCTTTCTGCGGCGTCGGGCTTCGCCGCGGCCGACGCGACCCGGACCGGCTGCACGTCGGCGACTCGCTCGATTTCTGGCGGGTGGAGGAAGTCACATCGGGATCGCTGCTGCGCCTGCGCGCCGAGATGAAGCTGCCCGGCCTCGCCTGGCTGGAACTCGGCGTTTCGACCGCAGGCGGCGCGACGACGTACACGCAGCGGGCCATCTTCCAGCCGCGCGGGCTGGCCGGGCAGGCCTACTGGTGGGCGGTCTGGCCGTTCCACCGGTTCGTCTTCGGCGGAATGGCCCGCAACATCGTCGCGGCCGCGGCGGCGGGATAATCGCTGGATGGACGACATCGTCACCGTCACGGATGCTGCTGCCGCGCGCGCTCACGCCCTTCTGGCAAAGGCCCGCATGCCGGCCGGCGGGCTGCGGGTGCGCGTCCACTCAGCCGGGTGCGAGGGCTTCGTCGCGATCCTCGACCTGGCGGCGGCACCTGACTCGGCCGAGATCGAGCTGGCCGACAACGGCATCCGCCTGTTCGCCGACATCGGGTCGATGCTGCAGCTTCCGGGCGCGACCCTCGACTACCTGCCAACCGACCACGGCGCGGAGTTCGCCTGGTCACACCCCGCGGCGACCGGCGTCTGCGGCTGCGCCGAGCCGGGACACGACCATGTCGGCGACAATGACGCCGTCAGCAACGCGTCGACGTAAGGACATTCCCACCTCATGGCCAAGCCCGAGCGCTTCCTCTTCGTGTGCATCAACGAGCGGGACGCCACGCACCCGAGGGGCTCGTGCTACCAGCGCGGCGCAGCCGACGTGTTCCAGGAGCTGCGCGAGGCGCAGGGCCGGCACGAGCTGTTCAACATCAAGGTGGTGTACGGCGGCTGCATGGAGGCCTGCACGTCCGGCCCAGTCGTCGCTGTCATGCCCGACGACATCTGGTACGGCGGCGTGACCGTCGACGACTGCGACGCCATCATCACCGAGCACGTGATGGGCAACCGCCCGATCGAGATGCTGAAGCTGTCGGAGGAGGACTTCATCGGCCCCGACTACTGAAGCGGCGCGATCACGCGGGCGGCCTTACGGCTCGGCGACGACTACCGCCTCGACGTCCTCTCGGGACGGGGGCTCGGCTAGCGGCTTCGAGCGGCGGGTCGCGAGCACCGAGCCGGCCAGGATCAGCACGAACCCGAGCGCCGTCGCCGCCGTGAACGCCTCGTCCAACACGATCACTCCGAGCAGTACGGCGACCGCCGGGTTCACGTAAGTGATGACCGTCGAGCGCGTCGGCCCGACCTCGGCAATGAGCATGAAGAACAACACGAACGCGACAGCGGTGCACAGTACGGCGAGCCCGACGACCGCGAGTACGACATCGGCGCCCGGCCAGGACGACGGCGCCTCGGCGATACCAATGGGCGCGTAGACCAGCGCGCCCAACACCAACGACGTCGCGATGACGCCGATGCCCGGCAGGTGCGAGAGCCAGCGCGCCAGGATCACCGGGCCGGTCGCGTAGCAGATCGCGACGAGCCCAATTTCGGCCACGGCGACGAAGTCACCGCCCTTGACCTCGAAGCCGACGAGGGCGGCGACTCCCGCAATACCGACGAAAAGCCCGAGGTATCGGCGGGCATCGAGCCGGTCCTCAGAGCGCATCGCGATCGCGAGCAACGCACCCACGAGCGGTACAGACGCGATCAGCAAACCGGTGAGCGAGCTCGCCAGCCGCTGCTCGGCAAGGCCGAGCAGCACCCACGGGATCATGATCTCGATGACCGCGAA
>JBKJZO010000172.1:0-18397 GCA_046715235.1 Mycobacteriales bacterium | reverse complement strand
GTACAAGCAAAGCGCGAGCCCGAGAGCGTCGAAACCCGGGCCGAGGTTCGCCGACGTGGCAGGCACGCGGACGCGGATCGGTGCGGCGCGAAAGCTCGGTCCTGCCACTGGATCAGAGCCCTAGCTCGTGGGCGGCATACCCCGCGTCGACCGGCACGGTCACTGGCTTGGGCGCACCGGAGATGGCCCACTCCGGGTCCTTGAGCCCGTGCCCGGTCACGGTGCAGACGACGCGCACGTCGCGCGGCATGGTGCCCTGCGCCGCGGCCTGCAGAAGCCCCGCGACACTCGCAGCCGACGCCGGCTCGACGAACACACCCTCGGACCGGCTCAGTAACTTGTAGGCATCGAGGATCTGACGGTCGGTCACCGACTCGATCGCGCCGCCCGAGTCGTCGCGCGCCGCGACTGCCTGCTTCCACGAAGCGGGGTTGCCGATGCGGATCGCGGTCGCGATGGTGTTGGGCGCGGCGACCGGGGCACCGTTGACGATGGGCGCGGCCCCGCTGGCCTGAAATCCCCTCATCGCCGGGCGTTTGGTCGCGATGCCGTCGGCGGCGTACTCCGTGTAGCCCTTCCAGTAGGCCGTGATGTTGCCGGCGTTGCCGACCGGGATGCAATGGACGTCGGGCGCGTCGCCGAGGGCGTCGACGATTTCGAACGCCGCGGATTTCTGGCCTTCGATCCGGTAGGGGTTGACCGAGTTGACCAGGGTTACCGGGTATTTCTCGCTCAGCTCGAGTGCCAGGCCGAGGCAGTCGTCGAAGTTCCCGGTGACCTGCAGCAGCTTCGCTCCGTGGACGAGCGCCTGAGCGAGCTTGCCCAGCGCGATCTTGCCGCTCGGCACGAGCACCGCGCAGACCAGACCGGCCCGGGCGGCGTACGCCGCGGCGCTGGCACTGGTGTTGCCGGTCGACGCGCAGATGACAGCCTGCGAGCCGTCCTCGACGGCCTTCGTGATCGCGGCGGTCATGCCGCGGTCCTTGAACGAGCCGGTCGGGTTGGCACCCTCGACTTTGAGCCACACGTCACAGCCGGTGCGCTTCGAGAGCTCCGGCGCCGGCACGAGCGGCGTGTTCCCTTCATGCAACGTGACGATCCGCGTGTCAGCGCTGACCGGCATTCGGTCCCGGTACTCCTCGAGGACGCCGCGCCAGCTCATCGCTCTCCTTCTTCGCCTTCGACCCGCATGACACTGGCAACCGCGCGTACGACGTCGAGCCCCCGCAGCGCCTCGACCGTCGCCGCCAGAGCAGCATCGGTCGCCCGGTGCGTGACGATCTCGAGGGTGGCATCGTCGCCATGACCCTCCTGACGAACCGAGCGGATCGACACGTCGTGGCTGGCGAATTCGGTCGCGATCGATGCCAGCACGCCCGCCTTGTCGGCGACGTCGAGGCTGACGTGGTAGCGCGTCACCGTGTCGCCCATCGGGCTGACAGAAAGCTGCGCGTACGCCGACTCGCCGGTTCCGGTCGTCGAGGTCAGCCGGTGCCGAGCCACCGCGACGATGTCGCCGAGGACGGCGCTGGCCGTCGGCGAGCCACCCGCGCCGCGGCCGTAGAACATCAGCTGCCCGACCGCCTCGGCCTCGACGAACACGGCGTTGAACGCGTCGCGCACCGACGCGAGCGGATGCGACGAGGGAATCATCGCCGGGTGCACGCGGACGCTCACCGAACCGCCGTCGCGTTCGCAGATGGCAAGAAGCTTGACCGTGTAGCCCATCGCCTTCGCACTCGCGATGTCGGCGGCGGTGACGTCGGCGATGCCCTCCCGATAGACGTCGCTCGCGGTGACCCGGGTATGGAAGGCCAGGCTGGACAGGATCGCGGCCTTCTGCGCCGCGTCGTAACCCTCGACGTCGGCACTCGGGTCGGCTTCGGCGTACCCGAGCGCGGTCGCCTCGTCGAGCGCCTCGGCGAAGCCGGCGCCGGTTTCATCCATCCGGCTGAGGATGAAGTTGGTGGTGCCGTTGACGATGCCGAGCACCCGCTGAATCCGGTCGCCGGCAAGGGATTCGCGCATCGGCCGAAGCAGCGGGATGCCGCCGCCGACGGAGGCTTCGAAGTAGAGATCTGCCTTGCCTGCCTCGGCCGCACTGTAGATCGTCGGCCCGTCGGTCGCGAGCAGTGCCTTGTTGGCGGTGACGACCGACTTGCCAGAACCGAGGGCGGAAAGGATCAGCGATCGGGCCGGCTCGATGCCGCCGATCAGCTCGACCACGATGTCGACGTCGTCACGGGCAACGAGTCCTGCCGCATCAGACGTGAAGAGCGACGCGTCGACCGGCAGGTCGCGCTTCTTGCCGGGCTTGCGTACGGCGATGCCGGCGATTTCGAGGCTCGCACCGATGCGGTTGGACAGATCATGCGCGTTGTCGTGCAGCAGTCGCGCGACCTGTTCGCCGACTGCTCCGCAGCCGAGCAGCGCGATCTTCAACGAGCGCAACTCGCTCATGCTTCGGCGTCCAGTCTGAGCAGGTCGTCCTCGGTCTCGCGGCGGACTATGACACGCGCGCGGCCTTCTCTGATGGCAATCACCGGTGGGCGCGGCACATGGTTGTAGTTGCTGGCCATCGACCGCTGGTAGGCGCCGCTCGCAGGCACCGCTAGCAGGTCGCCCGGAGCGACGTCGGCGGGCAGTGCGACGTTACGGACGACGATGTCGCCGCTCTCGCAATGCTTTCCGCAGATCGTGACGACTCGCGCCTCCGCCGACGACGACCGGTTGGCAAGCAGCGCCGAGTACGACGCGTCGTACAGCGCGGTTCGGATGTTGTCGCTCATGCCGCCGTCGACGCTCACGTAGGTCCGCAGTCCGGGCAACTCCTTGACCGTACCGACTTCGTAAAGGGTCACCGTGCTCGGCCCGCAGATCGATCGTCCCGGCTCGACCGCCAGCCGCGGTACGGCGATGCCCGCGCGTTCGCACTCCGTGCTGACGATGCCGCGCAGCTGCCGGGCGAACTCCGGGATCTCCATCGGGTCGTCGCCGGCCACATAGGCGATGCCGACGCCGCCGCCGAGGTTCAGCTCGGGTAGCTGCCGACCCAGTTGCGTGCTCGCCAGCCCGAGCAACTGAGCCATCCGGTGCGTGGCCATCTCGTAGCCCGAGGCGTCGAAGATCTGCGAGCCGATGTGCATGTGCAGCCCGACGAGCTCGAGGCTCGGCTCCTGCTCAACGGCCAGGATCGCCTTGGCGGCGGCGCCGGTGGCCAGCGAGAAGCCGAACTTCTGATCCTCCTGCCCGGTGGAGATGAACTCGTGGGTGTGCGCCTCGACCCCCGGAGTGACCCGCACCAGAACGGCCTGCGTCTTGTTGGCCGACGCGGCCTGCGCGGCGAGCCGCTCGATCTCCAGGAAGCTGTCGACGACGACCCGGCCGACCCCGGCGTGCACGGCCCGCCGGAGCTCGCCGGTCGACTTGTTGTTGCCGTGGAACTGCAGCCGCTCGGGCGGGAAGCCCGCCGCCAGTGCGACGGCCAGCTCGCCTCCGGTGCAGACGTCGAGCCGCAGCCCTTCCTCCGCGACCCAGCGAGCGACCGCCGTACAGAGGAAGGACTTTCCCGCGTAGTAGACGTCGTCGTCGGGGAAAGCGGCCCGCCACGTCTGCGCGCGGGCCCGGAAATCGGCCTCGTCCAGCACGAAGACAGGCGTTCCGAATTCACGCGCCAGTTCGACCATGGAGACGCCGCCGAGCATGAGTACGCCGTCGTTCCCGACCGCAGCGCCGGCCGGCCAGATCTTCGTCTCGAGCATCAGTGAGTCGCTCACATCCGTTGCGGCGCGGTGACGCCGAGCAGGCCGAGGCCGTTGGACAGAACGGTACGGGTCGCTTCGCAGAGCAACAGCCGCGCGCGGGTCAGGGCTCGGTCGTCATCGGTGGGCTCGACATCGCCTCGCGGCAGGACCCGGCAGGCGTCGTAGAAGCGGTGGTAGACGCCCGCAAGTTCCTCCAGGTATCGGGCGACCCGGTGCGGCTCGCGCAGGTCGGCCGCACTCGCGACGACGCGGGGGAAGTCGCCGAGCGCGCCGAGCAGGTCGCTCTCGCGCTCGTGCCCGAGGAGGGGGACGTCGACGTCGTCGACCGAACCGAGAGCAACACCGAGATCGGCCGCATTGCGAAGGAGCGACGCGATGCGCGCGTGCGCGTACTGCACGTAGTAGACCGGGTTGTCGTTGCTCTGCTTGGTGAGCAGGTCGAGGTCGAGGTCGATGGCGGAGTCGGCGGACGAGCGGGCCAGCGCGTAGCGGCCTGCGTCGGCGCCGACCGCGTCGACGAGGTCGTCGAGCGTGACGACGTTGCCGGCGCGCTTGCTCATGCGAACTGGCTGGCCGTCCTTCACGAGGTTGACGAGCTGCCCGATCAGGATCTCCAGATTGCGAGCCGGGTCGTCGCCGTAGGCCTCGACGAGGGCCTTGTAGCGCCCGATGTACCCGTGATGATCGGCGCCGAGCATGATGACGATGCGGTCGAACCCGCGCTCACGCTTGTCGAGGTAGTACGCCGCGTCGGCGGCGAAGTAGGTCCACTCACCGTCGCTCTTGCGCAGCACGCGGTCCTTGTCGTCGCCGAAGTCGGTCGTGCGCAGCCAGACTGCGCCGTCGGCTTCGTAGACGTGGCCATGGGCGCGCAACCGCTCCAGCGCGGCGTCGAGTTCGCCCTTGGCGTGCAGGTCGCGCTCGTTGAAGTAGAGATCGAAGTGCACGCCGAACTTCTCGAGCGCCTCACGGATCTGCTCGAACATCAGCTCGGTGCCCTCGCGCCGGAAGACCTCGAGCGCCTTGTCCTCAGGCAGGTCGAGTACGCCGGGCTCCCGGCTCACGATCTCGGCGGCGATCTCGTCGATGTAGACGCCGGCGTAGCCGTCGTCGGGTGTCGGCTCACCCATGGCCGCGGCGTGCAGTGAACGCGCGAACCTGTTGATCTGCTCGCCCGCGTCATTGAAGTAGTACTCGGTCGCCACTTGCGCCCCGCTCGCGCGAAGGATGCGGGCGAGCGCGTCGCCGACGGCCGCCCAGCGCACACCACCGATGTGCACCGGACCGGTGGGGTTGGCGCTGACGAATTCGAGGTTGATGTGCTCGCCGCTCTGCGAGGAGTTGCGGCCGTAGGCCTCGCCCGCGGTGACGATCGTGCGAGCGACCTCGCCCTGAGCGGCCGAGTCGAGGCTGATATTGAGGAAACCAGGACCTGCGACGTCGACCGCGCGGATGCCGGGCTGCTGCTCGAGCTGCGACTTGATGAGTGCCGCGATGTCGCGGGGGGGCTTGCCGGCCCCCTTCGCGAGTTGCAGTGCGATGTTGGTCGCGTAGTCGCCGTGGTCGCGGTTCTTCGGCCGCTCGACCGTCACGGTCGCGGGCACGTCGACCGCCAGCTCTCCCGAGTCGACCGCCCGCCGTACGGCAGCAAGGATCGAATCGGCGATATCAGCGGGGGTCACTTTCCGAGGTTATCGCAGGACAGACGGCGATCACGACGAGGTTTGCAGCGGCAAAAACCTCAGTCACGAGCTTTCGCTGAGGCGGCGAACGGTGTCGATCAGCTCGTCCGGATCGAACGGCTTGGTCAGGTAGGCGTCGACTCCGATGCGACTGCCCTTGCGCAGATCTGCCTCCTGGGCCCGGGCGCTGAGCAGCACGACCTTGATGTGGCTCGTCTCGGGATCCGCCCGCAGGCGCGCGGCTGCGTCCCACCCGTCGAGCCTCGGCATCATGATGTCGAGAGTGATGACGACCGGCTGCAGCTCCCTGGCTTTCGTCAGCGCGTCCTCACCGTCGTTGGCGGTGTAGACCTCGAAGCCCTCGAGCTCGAGATTGACGCGGATGAGCTGGCGGATGACGTCGTCGTCGTCGACCACGAGGACCCTGCCCAGGCTGTCGCTCACGTGCGTCCTCACCGTTTCGCCGGACTCGCCATCTCCGTCACGGCGAGGGTATCCAACTGCGAGGGCACAAACCCGACTGATAGCCTTTGGCTCCTCCGAGCCCCCGTAGCTCAGGGGATAGAGCACCGCCCTCCGGAGGCGGTGGCGCAGGTTCGAATCCTGCCGGGGGCACTGCTGCCGGGGGCACTGCTGCCGGGGGCACTGCCGGGGGCACGAAATTTCTCACCGCTGGCTTTAGGCCGACGCCGGAGGTCCAGACATGCGCGTCGCCATTGTTGGGCTTGGCGACATCGCACAGAAGGCCTACCTGCCGGTGCTGGCAGCGACCTCGGGCGTGCAGCCGGTGCTGGTGACGCGCAACGCCGAGACGCTGGAGACCTTGGGCGCGAAGTACCGGATCGACGAGTGCTTCACCGACCTCGACGAGGCGGCTGCCACTCTCCCGGACGCGGCCTTCGTGCACACCTCGACCGACTCTCATGTCGACGTCGTCAAGACACTGCTGACGCAACGCATCCCGGTCTACGTCGACAAGCCGCTCGACCTGCACTACGGCAAGGCCGCGGAGGCCGTCGCTTTGGCGGGCGAACTCGGTGTGTCACTGATGGTCGGCTTCAACCGGCGCTTCGCGCCGGCGTACCGCGAGGTCGCGGAGTGGCCGGACAAACGCGCGGTGCTCCTGAACAGGCACCGCGTCAATCCACCGGCCGGAGTGCGTCTCACGGTGTTCGACGACTTCATCCACGTCGTCGACACGCTGCGCTGGCTGGTGCCCTCGACCCTGGACGACCTGACGGTCGCGGGTCACGTCGACGACGACGCGTTGCTGCACTACGTCGCAATCCAGTTCTCCGGAAGCGGGGTGCTCGCGCGCGGTTTCACGTCCCGGCTCGCCGGCGGCACGGAAGAGGTGCTCGAGGTGCTGGGCGCCGGCCGGCGCCGGCAGGTGCTCGAACTCGCCGAGATCCGCGGGTATGGCGACGGGGAGACTTTCCGGCGCAGGGACGAATGGGTGCCGGTCGGCGTACAGCGTGGCTTCGCGTCGATCTGCGAACAGTTCCTCGGGGCAGTGTCGCGCGGCGACCTGCTGCGAGCCGACGACGCGCTGCGGACGCACGCCGTCTGCGAGCAGATCGTGACGAGGCTCGAGTGAAGCGGCGCAGTGCCAGGTAGCCGGCCAGACGTGCGCCGACTACCCGATTTGCGATTACGACCGGCTGCCCGTAGGCCTCGTGGTCGTGGATCCACCCGCCCTGACGGACCGGCCTTCAGCGCCGGTCGGCTCCGCCCAGCGGCGCAGCCGGTACGGCGCGACGGTCGTTTGTCCCGCCATGCCCGTCGGGTGCTCTGCCGGATACGGCTCGTGCCCGGCCATCCCGGCCTCGTGCGCGGCCGGCCACGATGGGGCGCCCTCCAGGCCGGCCATCCCGGCCGGGTGGTCAGTCGGTAGCGCCGGGTTGTCCGCGCCGGCCATTCCGGCCGGGTGCCCGAGCTCGATTCGCTCTTCTGTGATCGTTCCTGCCGGGGCAGGAGTGTCTATGCCGTAGTGCTTGTACAAGCGACTCTCCTCCTCTTCCGACAGCTCGCCCCCTGAGACGATGCTCGGCGCCGCGTTTACGGTCTCGGCGTCGTACGCCAGCGCCACCACCTCGCCTTCCATCCGGGCTCCGTCCAGTGGGGCGAAAAACATCTGCACCCCGGAGACAGCTGTGCGCACCGTGACGAAAGTGGGCTGGCCACCGTCACGATCGGCATACAGCTGATCGATCTCGCCGAGCGAGCTACCGTCCCGGCCCACGACCTTTCGTCCTGACAGATCGCGGAAGTGCTCCCAGCTCAACATGCCTGGCTCCTTCCGTGGGCGTACGCCCTGTTCGTGACCGCCTTACGCAGGGACTACCCAGGCGCCGTCGACCATGAACGCAAACGGTGGTTAAACCGCGGGTCAGCGGTTCCGCTCATTGCGGACGAACAGCGCGGTTCCTGCGACGACGAAGACGCCGGACAGACCAGCGACGATCGCCGCCGTCAGACCGAACGAGTCCTGCACCACCTCCGAGCGCTCGGCGCCGGTGTAGCCGACCGACCGGATGAGGTCGACGGCGTACCTCATGGGAGTGATGCGCGAGATTGCCTCGAGGTACCAGGGGAAGTTCTGCGTCGGGTTGAAGACGCCGGCGAGGAAGAACTGCGGCAGGAAGACGAAGTTGAACAGCTGGTCGGCAAAGCGCCGAGAGCGCACGGCAGAGAGCACGAGCAGGCCGAACGCGCCGCCGAACAGGCACACCACGACGCCGAACACCAGCACCAGCGGAAGGCGCGACAGCGGAATACGCGCACCGATGAGCCACCCGACGAGGAGTACGCCGACGCCCTGCACCACCGCGACCAGCGCCTCGCCGGTGATCTTGCCGACGACGATCGCATAACGGGAAACGGGTGCGACGAACAGCTCCTGGCTGAAGTCGTTCTCACGATCCTCCAGCAACGACACGAGCCCGAGCGCCGCCGACTGGAACAGCGTCTGCGCGTACACGCCGGTCATCACGAACGTCAGGAAGTCGTAGTCGCCGCCGGGATCTTTGAAGCTGTTGCCCAGGATGATCACGATCAGGAACGGCAGGATGAAGCTGGCGATGATGCGTGGCCGGTCCTGAAGGAACTTGGTGATGTCGCGCTGCGCGACAGCGGCGATGGCCCCGGTATTAGGCGTCAACGGTCTCTTCGTCCCTGCGGGCACCAACGATCTCGAGATACGCGTCCTCGAGGGTCGGCGCGTGGGTTCGCACCAAAGTCAGCGGTACGCCGACCGCGCTGATCACGCGCTGGGCCTCGGCGTCGTCGGCGATCACCTCAAACGGTCCCGCCCCGGTGAACGTCGCCTGAGCGCGCCCCAGGTCCGCCCGCAGGCCGTCGCGATCGGGACCGTCCAGCAGGAGCAGCGAACGTCCAACGAGTCGCTGCGTCAGCTCGCCCGGGCTCCCGGTCGCCACGACCTTGCCTTGCGCGATCACGCAGACCTGATCGGCGTGCTCCGCCTCCTCCAGGTAATGCGTCGTAAGGAAGACGGTTGTGCCGCTGCCGCGCTGGACGTCACGCAGGTAGGACCACAACTCGCGCCGGCTCGCGGGGTCGAGTCCGGCGGTCGGCTCGTCGAGGAAGAGCACGTCCGGCCGGTGGAGGAGGCTGCGGATGATCTCGAGCTTGCGCTTCATACCGCCCGACAGCGTCCGCACCGGCTTGAAGATGTCGTCGCCCAGCCCGAGCAGGTCCGCCAGCTCGGCGACCGCCGACCGGTAGGCCGGCGGCATCGCGCGGTAGGACGGCCGGTACGGGTGCAGGCCGTAGAGGATCGCGTGCAGCCGCACGTTCTGCTCTCCGGACAGGTTCCGGTCGAGTGACGGATTCTGGAAGATGATGCCGACCCGCCGCCGTACCGCCGCGGACTCGCGCACGACATCGTGCCCGGCTACGCGGACGGTGCCCGAGGTCGGGGCCAGCGTCGTAGTCAGCACCGAGATGGTCGTGGTTTTGCCGGCGCCGTTCGGGCCGAGCAACGCGAAGAACTCCCCCGGTCGCACCGTGAACGAGACCCCGGCAACCGCTGACTCGGTCGCCTTGCGGTAGGTCTTGACGAGGTCCTCGACGTGAACGGCGGCATCGGGCACTCGGCGACCGTACCGGTTGGCTATGACTAGGGCGCCCTGACGATCAGCCGATTGTCATCGCTGTATTCGCCGGAACTTATCGGGACAAGGCATGACAGGTCACCGGACATGGCTGATCAAAAGCCGCGAAAGGTGTTTGCGAGCGGACATGGAAGTGCGCCTAGTCCTTTCGGGCCATTCTCGGAATCCGGCTTTCTTTCTGGCGGCATGCCCGTCAGTGTCCGAAGTACCGAGAGGCCCGGGGGGGCTGAAATAGGGGACCACCGGGGGGGGCTTACATGCTCGACTTCTTGCATCGCGACGTGTTTCATCGGCATGGAAACGGAGGCAAGCCTCCGGCCACGTCCACTGATGCTTGAGCACCTGCCGACGATCCTCTTGTCCGTTGGTCTTGTCTGCATCGCCATTGTCCTCACCTTGGTGGCGTGCTCGACGCTCTACTGGATGACGCACGCGTGGTGGAGTCCTGCGCACCAGGAAGCCACGAAATACACGGGTGACCCGTCGAAACCGAAGCACTCATTCTCCCTCATCATGCCGTGCCGTGAAGAGGAAGAAGCGGTGATGGAGGCGACGCTTCTCGCGCTACTTGGGCAAACGCACCCGAACGTCGAGATCATCCTGTCGGTCGGACACGACGACGTGTCCACCGTGGCTATTGCGCACTCTCTCGCTGCCCGCTATCCGGGCGTCAAGGTGTCCGTCAACTACGACCCGGTTGGCACCAAGAACAAGCCGCGCCAGATGAACGATGCGCTCAAGATGTGCACCGGCGGCATCGTGGGCGTGTTCGATGCCGAGTCGATCGCGGCACCAAACCTGCTGGTCCACGTCGACGCTGTCTTCCAGGCCCGCCATGCCGATGTGGTGCAGGGCGCTGTGCAGTTGATCAACTACCGCGACACGTGGTTCAGCCTGCGCAACTGCCTGGAGTACTACTTCTGGTTCCGCAGTCGTCTGCACGCTCACGCGAGTACGGGGTTCATTCCCCTCGGTGGCAACACCGTGTTCATCAAGACGGCGCTCTTGCGTGAGGTTGGCGGTTGGGACGGTGACTGCCTCGCCGAAGATTGCGATCTCGGCGTGCGCCTGAGCACACTCGGACACAAGATCTCCGTTGCCTACTCGCCGGAACTTGTGACCCGCGAGGAAACTCCTTCGTCCGTTCGCCAGCTACTCAAGCAACGCACCCGTTGGAGCCTCGGGTTCATGCAGGTGGTCGCTAAGGGTGACTGGAAAGCCCTGCCCACTCGTGGCGACCGTGCGGCCGCGTGGTGGTGCCTGATGCAGCAGCACTTCATGGCAGTTGCGGGTATGGCCGTTCCAGTCGCCATCATTAGCGCGCTGGCCTTCCGGGCCCCGCTCCCCGTCGTGATGATCACGTGGCTGCCGGCCATACCGACGTTGTCGATGATCGTGTTCGAATGTGCGGCCTTGCGCGAGTTTGGACGGGACCACAAGTTCGAGATCAATCTCTTGGACTACATCAGGCTTGTGGTTGGCACGCCGTTCTACCAAATGATCCTCGCTGTCGGCTCGGTGCGCGCGCTGATGAAGTTCCGAGGTGGTGACTTCCGCTGGGAGAAAACCTCCCATTCGGGTGCACACCTGCGGATGATCGAGGCGGAAGCGTGACCACGATCAGCGCGTTCGAGAGACTGCTCGACAAGCCAATCGTCGAGCGCAGGCTCGGGCCTCAAGACGAGTTGCCGAAGCGTCGTCGTACACCGAGGCGCTGGGCGACCTGGCTCCCCTACCTGCTTGTTGCGGTCGTTTCCGCGATCGTCGCGTTCACGAATGTCGCCAACGCCCCGGCCTTCCAAGATGACGAAGGCACCTACACCTTCCAGGCCATGGCCATCTGGGATGGCCGGCTCGCTCCGTATTCGTACTGGTACGACCACCCACCGTTCGGCTGGATGCAGCTTGCTGCCTTCGGCTGGATTCCGAGACTGCTCGGTGTCGGTGGGAGTGCGATTGGCTCTATGCGCCACGTCGTTGCGGCGTATCTGGTTGTGAACGCTGTCCTTGTGTACGCCCTCGCACGTCGGCTTCGTTGTCGTCCGGTGTTCGCGGCGGTAGCTGTCGCGTTCTTCGTGTTCAGTCCGCTGTCGGTGGAGCTGGGTCGTCAGGTCTTTCTCGACAACATCGCGATGCCGTGGATCCTCGCGGCGTTCCTGCTGGTGATGGACAAGAAGCACAACCTGGCCGCCCACATTGGGGCGGGCATCTGTTTTTCGATGGGTGTGCTCTCGAAGGAGACGATGGCGATCTACGGGCCAGCGTTGCTGTTCCTGCTATGGCAGAACAGCCACAAACGCACCCGGTCGTTCTCCATCCTCGGCTTCTTGACGATCGGCGGGCTGGCCCTGTCGGCGTACCCGCTCATGGCATTGCTCAAGGGAGAGCTGCTGCCACGGGAGGATCGCTCCACGTTGTGGGATGCACTGATGTTCCAGTTCGTCGAACGCCAGGGCTCTGGATACATCTGGGAAAGTGGCAGTTCGAAGTCGCACCTGATTTCTGGATGGATGTTCTTCGACGAGTACCTGCTCTGGGGCGGCATCATCTGCGCCGTGTTGCTCGTCACCCGCCGCCAAACACGCTGGCTGGCTATGGCGATCTTGTCGTTCTTCCTGCCAGTGATCGCGTCCAAAGGCTACCTACCGGCCATGTACGTGGTGGCCGTGCTGCCGTTCCTGGCATTGGCTATCGGGGCGCAGGCTGACGTTGTCTGGACGTGGGCTTCGCGCGGCGACAACTACAAGGAATACCTGCGTCGGGTGGTCGCTCGCGTCGGGGTCAGCACGGCGGGCGATGTGGCACTAATCCGCCGGCGAAACGTGAAGATCAACATGATCCTGTTCGGACGCCGCGCTATTCAAGGCGGCGTTGCGATTGTGATGGTGGCTGCGTTCTGGTTTGCGTCGATGCCGTCGTGGGAGCAGCACAACTCCAACACGCTGAGCAAGGACAAGAACAAGGACTGGGTGGCCACCGTTGACTGGGTCAAGGCGAACCTCGCTCGTGATGAGGTCGTTGCCGTGCCACCGAGCATGTGGCAGGACTTGCGGGATGCAGGGTGGCCGGACGAGTGGAGCGTCATTTCCGTTGAAAAAGTCGACCTTGACCCGAAGTCTTTCAACGCTGCGCATTCCACCGGGTGGAGAGCGATCGACTACGTGATCGTCAACTCGACGGTCACGGCGAACATCGGTTACCTCGGGTTGCACGAGTTGCAGAACGCCGTGAATCACGGGGTCGTGGTTGCTGGCTTCGGTGGCAACTCGGTCCTGAAAATCGAGAGGTAGTACACACGTGAAAAAGCGGTTCCTCGCTCTCGTGCTGGTCTCGACTGTTCTCGCAGTCGAGCCATCGCACGCGGCTCCGTACGTTCCGGTGCAGAACGGTGATCTCGAGGCGGGAGCTGGCGACACATTCAGTTGCTTCCAGCTCGCTGGATGGGGCTCGCACACCGTCGCGATGACCTCTGTTGCCGGGCGCAGTGGTCGCGGCGCACAGATCGAGATGAGCGACTATTCCAGCGGGGATCGCAAGGTGATCCAGACCGAGAGCGCGAGTTGTGCGCCAGCGGTAACTCCAGGCAGTCAATACGACCTGTCCGTCTGGTATCGGAGTACGAGAGCCGCCAACATGACGTTGTTCCGCCACACGTCGGCTGGGTGGACGTATTGGACCGATGTCGCTCAGGCACCAGCTGCAGCAGAATTCACGCAGTACACCGCTCAGACACCTGTTATCCCTGAGGGGACGGATCAGATTTCCTGGGGTCTGGGCATCAACGGCAACGGGACGCTGGTTGTTGACGACTTCTCGATGCCGGGCACTGGCGGAACCACGCCGCCCCCAACGACCGCGCCTCCGACAACTCCTCCTCCGACAACCGCGCCCCCGACAACTCCGCCTCCGACGCCGGGCAACCTCGTCGTCAACGGTGACCTGGCCACGGGCAGCCCGACTCCTTCGTGCTTCCAGCGGACAGGCTGGGGCACGCATACGGAGTCGCAAGTTGCCTCGACGGACATCCCTGCTGGCCGCACTGGCCGGTCGTGGAGCATCGCGATCAGCGACTACTCCAGCGGCGACCGCAAGCTCGTACCTGACGAGACTGTTGGCTGTGCACCGAACGTTGATCCGACGAGCACCTACACGATGTCTGTTTGGTACAAGAGCACCTCGACGCGCAATGCAGTGACGCTGTTCCGGCACACCGCTTCCGGTTGGCAGTACTGGACGGATGTTGCTTCTCTGCCTGCTACTGACTCCTGGACAGAGGTATCGGCAGTAACGCCACCGATCCCTGCGGGCACCGACCGGATCACGTTCGGCGTGTCAACGTCTGCCAATGGCACGTTGCTGACACATGGGTATGCCCTGACAGCTGTCGGCGGCACCACGCCGCCGCCACCGCCGCCACCACCACCGCCACCGCCGCCGCCGCCTGGCGATCTGGCAACGACAGGTCGATGGACCACGATCAATGCCCCCGGTGAAGTCCGGGCTATGCACGCAACGCTGTTGCGTGACGGTCGGGTGCTGCTTACCGCTGGTTCAGGCAGTGATCCCACGCTCTTCAGCGCAGGCCTGTTCAAGTCCATGATCTGGGACCCGTCGAACAACTCGTTCAGCGACGTCTCGACGCCGAGCGACATGTTCTGTGCTGGTCACGTCGTTCTGCCTGACGGTCGTGTTCTGCTCGCTGGAGGAACGAAGGGCTACCCGGGAGTGAACGGAGCCACCACATTCCAGGGAGCCAAGTTCAGCTACACCTTCGACCCGGCCACGAACTCGTATACGAGGATCGGCGACATGCCGGAAGAGCACTGGTATCCGTCGTTGACGAAGTTGGAGAACGGTGACATCTGGGCAGCTGGCGGGCTGAACGGCACCGGTGACGGCAACGTCGGTACCGAGATGTTCTCGTACTCGCAGAACAGGTGGCTCGGTCGCACCGAGGTACCGCAGACGTACTCCTTCTGGGGCACCTACCCGCACATGTACCTGATGGCAGACGGTCGGATGTTCTACTCCGGCGGGCACACCTTCGGTAATCAGCTGCCCGGTACCGGAGCGAGCATCTACAACTGGCGCAACGCCACGATCGGTGATGTGCCGGGACTGCGTGACCCGAACCTGCGCGATCAGGCCGGCTCTGTACTGCTGCCACCCGCGCAGAACCAGACGGTGATGATCGCTGGTGGTGGTCACACCGAAAACAACTCTGACGGCACCGACAAGGTGGATCTCATCAACCTGAACGCTCCGAGCCCTGCGTACACACCGGGCCCGTCGCTGCCGGGTGGTGGCCGTGCCTACGTCAACATGACGACGTTGCCCAACCGCACTGTCCTTGCGACTGGTGGGGCGAAGGGCAACCGTGGTACGCCGGTGCTCGAGTCGTCGGTGTACGTACCGAGCACCAATTCCTGGGTCGATGTCGCCAACGACCCGGTGGGACGTGGATATCACTCGTCATCGCTGTTGCTCACAGATGGACGGGTGGCTGTCTTCGGCAACAACACGGCTGACAATTCCTGGGATTTCCGCATCTCGATCTTCGAGCCGCCGTACCTGTTCCAGGAGGCTCGTCCGACAGTGTCCGGTCCTGCAACGGCGACATACGGGCAGTCGGTCAGTCTGACGGTGACCGAGACTGTCGTTAGTGCGTCCCTCACTGCCCCGCAGTCAGCGACGCACCAGACGGACACGAATGCTCGACTGGTTGACCTACCGATCACCGGGTTTGGTGCTACTCGTGCGGCAGCTGTTCCGACGAACCGTGCGCTTCTTCCCCCTGGTCCGTACATGCTGACTGTCAGCGACAGTAGCGGCGTTCCTTCAACCTCGAAGTGGATCACGATCTCATGACCGCGAAAGTGCTACACCACAAGCTGTTGCTACTCGGCGCACTAGCCCTGCTGATTGGGCTGGCGTTCGTCGTGGTCGGTGTCGGGGCCACGGCGGCACCGCGCGGGAAGACCGTCGTCAAGGAGTCGCGGAAGGCAGCCCGCGACAGGGTGCAGAACGCTGACGGCTCGCCAAAGGAAGGATTCGATCCGGCGAAGCGGAAGCACACCTCACTCGCTGAGGCTGCCGGCAAGGCCAACTCGAACAGCGGCGTCAACAGCGATGCCGCTGGCGTGAACGAGGGGACCAAGAAGCAAGCGACCAACGTGAAGATGAACAAACGTGACATTAAGCCAGGGGAGGTACTCCCGAAGGCTGGCGTACTGGTCAATGGCTGTGTCGCGGGATATGGCGGAGGGGCTTCGTGTTTGCCAGCGCCTCGTCCTGGCCAGACGTGGACCTGTGAGAAAGTGCGGCTCATTCTGCCTGCAGGCATCGCGGTGACCGGCAAGGACTCGTTGAAGCTGGACAGCAACAAAGACAAAATCGCCTGCGGCCCAGGTGATACCAGGAGGTAGCTCGCGGATAGGCTCGGCCGCGTGAGCGCGGCTGCGGGGTACTCGGGCACGCCACTGGCGCGCAAGCTGGGCATCAAGGAGGAAAGCCGGGTCCTGCTCGTCAACGCACCGAGCGAGTTTGAGTCCGCCGACCTTGCCGATCTGCCTCCGGGCGTCGTGGTACACGCACGGGCCGGGAGCTCGCCGTACGACGTCGTGGTGCTTTTCGTGCGCACCCAAACCCAGCTAATGGCCCGATTCGAGCCGCTGACCAAACGGATCACACCGTCGGGACGGCTGTGGGTGGCGTGGCCGCGCAAGGCGGGCGGCTTCGTCAGCGACGTGACCGAGAACGCGATCCGCGACCACGCGGTCGACATCGGCTTGGTCGACAACAAGGTCGCCGCGATCTCCGATGCCTGGTCAGGCCTGCAGCTCGTCTACCGCGTGGCGGACAGGAAGGCGCTCAGGTGACGGCGCTGCCGACGCGCGCCGACGTCGTCGTCATCGGTGCAGGACACAACGGGCTGGTCGCGGCGACGATGTTGGCCCGCGCGGGACTCTCCGTCGTTGTCGTCGAGGCGGGGTCTGAGATCGGCGGGGCGACGCGCACGGAGATGCCGTTCTCGAAGGTCCCTGGCCTCGCGCAGTCGACCGGCTCCTACCTGCTCGGCCTAATGCCGCCCGAACTTCCGGCGCTGCTGGGCATCGATGTGCCGACGCTGCGCCGCGACCCGCACTACTTCCTGCCGACGACTGACGACCGCTACCTGCTCTTCGGCTCCGACCGCGATGCGACGAGACGCCAGTACGTCGAGTTCTTCAGCGAGGCCGACTGGGCCGCTGACGAGGCGATGCAGGCAGAGATCGCCGCGCTGCGCGAGGACATCGCGCCGACGTGGCTCGCCGAGCCGCTCTCGGTCGAGGAAACCGCAGAGCGGCACGTGCGCGCGGAGCTGCGCGACACGTTCGTCGACCTATGTCGAGGCAGTGTGGGCGACTACCTCGACCGCTTCGGCTTCCGCAGCGATCTGGTCAAGGCGATGTACGCGGTCACCGATGGACTGAGCGGACTCGACGGCACGATCGACACACCAGGCTCCGGTCACAACTTCCTCGTGCACAACATGTGCCGGCTCCCCGGCGGCGACGGCACGTGGATGGTCGTGCGCGGCGGCATGGGCACCGTGTCGCGACTCATCGCGGAGCAGGCGGTCAAAGCCGGCGCGACCATCCTCGCCGGTACGCCGGTCGCGCGCGTCACGACGGCCGGCGGCGTCATCGATGGCGTGGCCCTCGAGGACGGCCGGACGATCAGCGCGCCGGTCGTCGTCGCGGGATGCGACCCGTTCCGCCTGCGCGAGATGGCCGACCTGCCGGCAGCGCTCACCGACCGCATCGACGGCTGGACCCATCGCGGCACGACGATGAAGGTCAATCTCGCGTTGCGCGGACTCCCGACGTTCACCTGCCTGCCGGCCGACCGCGGGCAGCATCAGGCCACGATCCACCTGCTCCCCCAGGGTGACGACGTCCTCGAAGCCGTGCGGTCGTCGTACGCCGACGCGAAGGCAGGAAAGCTCGCCGAGTTCCCGACGATCGAGTGGTACATCCACACCACCATCGACCCATCGCTGCAGGACGCCGCCGGTCACCACTCGTCCGCTTTGTTCGTGCAGTGGGCGCCCTGGGACGTCGCAGGATCGTCGTGGGAGGCCGAGAAGCAGCCGTACGTCGACCATCTCCTGTCGATCTGTGACCGCTTCGCGCCAGGCACCTCCGACCTGGTCGTCGACACGTTCGCGCTGACGCCGCCGGACATCGAGCGGCACTTCGGCATCAGCAGGGGACACATCCACCACGTCGACAACGCGGTCGCCTTCGTCGACCGGATGCCTTACGCCACAGGCGTCGACGGCCTTTACGCCGCCAGCGCCGGATGCCACCCGGCCGGGTCGGTCATCGGCGCGGCCGGCCACAACGCGGCCGTGCGCGTCCTGCTGGACCTTGGTATTTCGTCGCGCTGATCACGCGCGGGCGCGGCGGCAGGTTTCGACGCTGATGCGCCGGGCGCGTAGCCTTAACCGCTGATCAGTCAGCGACAAACGCGCGAAAGAGGCGACTTCCCCGGTGTCCAACCAGTCCGATCGTTTGGCGTCTTTCGGGACAAATGTCTGGCTTGTCGACGAGATCTACCGCCAGTACCAGAACGACCCCAACTCGGTCGATAAGGCGTGGTGGGACTTCTTCGCCGACTACGACCCGTCCGACGGTGCCGCAACGGCGAGCACTGACGGCGGCGGCGCCAAGACGGCCGTCAAGGCCGACGAGCGGGCCGGCTCCGCACCGGTCGCCGCACCCGCGCAGGCCGCCGAGCCGGCTCCTGCGGCCGCGGCGCCGGCGGCTGCCACGAC
>JBKJZO010000171.1:0-6845 GCA_046715235.1 Mycobacteriales bacterium | reverse complement strand
GACCTGCGCGAGTTCGACGAGCGCATCGCCGGCGTACGCCGCGACAAGGAGTCCGCGATCGACGCGCAGGACTTCGAGAAGGCCGCGGCGCTGCGCGACAAGGAGAAGACCCTGCTCGCGGAGAAGGCGCAGCGGGAGAAGGAATGGAAGGCCGGCGACATGGACGTTGTCGCCGAGGTTGACGAGGAGCAGATCGCCGAAGTCCTCGCCACCTGGACCGGCATTCCTGTCTTCAAGCTGACCGAGGAGGAGACCGAGCGGCTCCTGCACATGGAGGACGAACTGCACCATCGCATCGTCGGCCAAGAGCAGGCCATCAAGGCTGTATCGCAGGCGATCCGGCGCACGCGCGCCGGCCTCAAGGACCCGAAGCGTCCCGGTGGCTCGTTCATCTTCGCCGGCCCGTCCGGCGTCGGTAAGACCGAGCTGTCCAAGACGCTCGCCGAGTTCCTGTTCGGCGACGAGGACTCCCTGATCCAGCTCGACAAGAGCGAGTTCATGGAAAAGCACACGGTCTCGCGTCTCGTCGGCTCTCCTCCCGGCTACGTCGGCTACGAAGAGGGTGGCCAGCTCACCGAGCGGGTGCGCCGCAAGCCGTTCTCGGTCGTGCTCTTCGACGAGGTCGAGAAGGCCCACCCCGACGTCTTCAACACGCTGCTGCAGGTGCTCGAGGACGGCCGGCTGACCGACTCGCAGGGCCGAGTCGTCGACTTCAAGAACACCGTCCTGATCATGACCACCAACCTCGGCACCCGTGACATCTCCAAGGGGCTGAGCCTCGGCTTCGCCTCTGGTGGCGACAAGCGGGTCGACTACGACCGGATGAAGAACAAGGTCCAGGAAGAGCTCAAGCAGCACTTCCGGCCGGAGTTCCTCAACCGCGTCGACGACATCGTCGTCTTCCACCAGCTGTCCGAGGACGAGATCGTCACGATCGTCGACATGATGATCACCCGGGTCGACATCGCGCTGAAGAACAAGGACATGTCCATCGAGGTCACCCCGCCCGCGAAGGCGTTGCTGGCCAAGAAGGGCTACGACCCGGTCCTCGGTGCGCGGCCGCTGCGGCGCACGATCCAGCGCGAGATCGAGGACAGCCTCTCCGAGAAGATCCTCTACAAGGAGATCGGCCCCGGCCAGATCGTTGTCGTGGACGTCGAAGGCGAGGACGCCGAAGCGAAGTTCACCTTCCGTGGCGAGGACAAGCCGATCGTCGTACCCGACTCCCCTCCGGTCGAGGCGGCAGCAGGCTCAGCGGAGTAACCCACCAAGCAAAGGCAAAGGCGGTCTCCATCACGGAGGCCGCCTATTGCATGCGTGCCCTCAGCCGCTGACGATGATCACCTCGAGGGTGCGCGGGCCGTGGACGCCTTCGACCCGTTGCAGCTCGATGTCGCTCGTCGCGGAGCCGCCGCTGATGAACGTCAACGGCCGCGTCGCGTCGAGCAACCGAAGCGCGTCCGGCACGTTGTCGACGATCCGATCCGCGCGGACCACGCAGATGTGCAGGTCGGGAACCAGACTGATCGCGCGCCGACCTTGGTCGGGGCCGGCGTCGAGGACGATCGTGCCGGTTTCGGCGATCGCGACAGCGCACGCCGTCACGACTGCGCCCATCTCGTCGAGTGCGGCCGCCGACATGCTGCCGTCGTCTGTGACGGATCGCGCAGCGTCCACCCACCCGGCGCCGAGGCCGGCAGGCACGACGACAGAAGCCGTCGAATCCAGCCGCTCCGCAATGACAGCTGCAATCGCCTCGGGTACGCCGACCGCATCGGTACGCCGTACGAACGCCTTGTAGTCGAGCAGGCGTTCCTCGAAGAGATCGACGAGCAGACTGCTCCCGGGCGCGCGCGCCCCGACGGCGTCGTAACCCCGCACGATGTCTTCGACAGGGTGGGTGCCGCCGGCGAGGGCGGACCGGACCCGAGCGAGTACGTCGTCGCGCGCGGTCATCGGGCGCGGGCATCGGCCGAGTGCGTCCGCTCCCACCACTCGCGGAACGTCTCCGCCGGCGGCACCGGCAGATCGCGACTGCGGGTCCACGCCGAGAGCGGCGGTGGCAGCCTGCGGATCCGGCCGCTGCGGCGGCCGAGCAACCGACCGGCCCGTGACAGCCGCTGCGCCACCCGCCACCGCCACGCCGACGACATCGCCCAGCTGACGGCACCCATCGCGGCGCCTTCCGGGCTCGGCGTGCGGTGGTCGGCCCGCCGGGTCTCGACATGCTTGGCGCGCAGGTGCACGAGCATCTGCGGAATGTCGATCTTGACCGGGCAGACGTCGTAGCACGCGCCGCACAGCGTCGAGGCGTAGGGCAGCGACGCGTTGTCCTCGATGCCGGTCAGCTGCGGCGACAGCACCGCGCCGATCGGGCCGGGGTAGACCGATCCGTACGCGTGCCCACCGGTGCGCTCGTAGACGGGGCAGACGTTGAGGCAGGCGCTGCAGCGGATGCAATGCAGGGCGTCACGTCCGGCAGGGTCGGCGAGAGTCGCGGTGCGGCCGTTGTCGAGCAGGACCAGGTGGAACGCCTGCGGCCCGTCGCCCGGATGCACGCCCGTCCAGAACGAGGTGTACGGGTTCATGCGCTCGCCGGTCGCCGAGCGCGCGAGCAGCTGCAGGTAGATCTCCATGTCCTGCCAGGTCGGCACGACCTTCTCGATGCCCATCACGGTGATCAGCGTCTCCGGCAGGGTCAGGCACATCCGCCCGTTGCCCTCCGACTCGACAACTGACAGCGTGCCGGTCTCAGCGATCCCGAAGTTGGCACCGCTCACCGCGACCTTGGCGGTCAGGAACTTGCGGCGCAGGTGCGTGCGCGCCGCCATCGCGAGGACGCGCGGGTCGTCGGTCAGGGAGACGTCGACGCCCGGCATCTCGCGCACGAAGAGGTCGCGGATCTCGGTGCGGTTGCGATGGATCGCGGGCACGAGGATGTGCGAAGGCTTGTCGTGGCCGAGCTGGACGATCAGTTCCGCCAGGTCGGTCTCGATGGCCGTGATGCCGGCCGCCTCGAGCGCTTCGTTGAGTCCGATCTCCTGCGTTGCCATGGACTTGACCTTGACGACCTCGCTGACACCGGTCGCGCGGACGAGGTCGGTCACTACGGCGTTTGCCTCGTTGGCGTCCCGCGCCCAGTGCACGACGCCACCGTGCGCGGCCACCCGCTCCTCGAGTTCGACGAGATAGCGGTCGAGGGTGGCCATCGTTGCGGCCTTCACCGCACGGCCGGCCTCGCGCAGTTCCTCCCAGTCCGGCACCTCGGCGACGACCGCGGCGCGCTTGGCGCGGATCGTGGCGGTCGCACGGCCCATGTTGCTGCGCAGCTGTGGGTTGGCGAGAGCCACCCGGGCGGCAGCCGGGAAGGACGTGTCGCCACGCAGCTGCCCGACGCCGCGCGGTGCGTGCACAGGCATCCCGAGGAATGTCATGAGGCCGGTGCGGTCGAGGCAAGGATCTCGGCGAGATGCACCGTGCGCGCCGCGGTTCGCAGCCGGGACATGCCACCCCCTAAATGCATGAGGCAGGAGCTGTCGCCGGCGGTGCAGACCTCCGCCTGCGTGACCGCGATGTTGCGCATCTTGTCGGTGAGCATCGCGGTCGACGTGTCCGAGTTCTTGAGCGCGAACGTGCCGCCGAAACCGCAGCACTGGTCGGCGTCGGGCAGTTCGACGAGGTCGATCTCGCGGACCTGCCGCAGCAGGCGCAGTGGCTTGTCGCCGACGCGCAGCAGCCGCAGCGAATGGCAAGTCGGGTGGTAGGTCACGCGATGCGGGTAGTACGCGCCGACGTCCTCGACACCGAGTACGTCGACGAGGAACTCGCAGAGTTCGTAGGTCCGGGCGGCGACGTCCGCGGCAGCGTCAGCAAGCGCCTCGTCACCCGCCCGGCGCGCGACCAGCGCGTGCTGGTGCCGCACGCAGCCGACGCACGAGCCGGAAGGCGCGACGACCGCGTCGGCATGCTCGAAGGTGCGCACGTGCCGCCGGATGAGCGGCACGGCCTCCCGCTGGTAGCCGGTGTTGATGTGCATCTGCCCGCAGCACGTCTGTTCGCTGGGGAAGACCACCTCGTGCCCGAGACGTTCGAGCAGCTGCACCGTCGCCGTACCTACCGATGGGTAGAGCGTGTCGGCGAGGCAGGTCACGAACAGGGCGACCCGCATCAGGTGCCTGCGCGTGTACGCCGTCGGTGGTTGCTCGACGCCCGGACGACGAGTTCGGGCTCGAAGACGATGTGCCGGTGCTTGTGCCGTTTCCCCGACGCAACCTCGTCGAGCAGGAGTTCGGCGGCGGCGCGGCCGAGCTGCTCGCGCGGCTGCCGCACCGAGGTCAGCGGGATGGCCGCGGCCTCGGCGAACTCGATGTCGTCGTAGCCGACGATCGCGAGGTCCTGAGGTATCCGGACGCCGCGCGTCGTCATCTCCTGCAGTACGCCGAGCGCGACCAGGTCGTTGGCACAGAACACGGCCGTCGGGCGCCGGTTGGCCGGCAGGTCGGCGATCTCCGCGGCCGCCTTGCGACCATCCGCGACGCTCGTCGAGTCGGTTTCGAAGAGGATCAGCTCAGCACCGGATTCGGCCAGAGCCGCCTGCGCGCCGTGGTGACGTTCCGACACCTGCCGGATGCTCGCGGGACCACCGGCGAAGGCGACGCGCCGGTGCCCACGGTCCGCGAGGTGCGCGCCGGCCAGCCGCCCGCCGAGCATGTCGTCGACGGCGACGGAGCACCGGTCGCGCCGCCGCGAGCCGCGGTCGACCAGAACGACGGGGGTGCCGCGCGCCACGAGTTCGTCGAGGCGGGTGTTGTGCGAGTCGTCGACCGGGGTGATCAGCACGCCCTGCACGCGCTGCTGCTCCAGCAGGTCGAGGTGCCGGTCCTCGCGCGCTTGATTTTGCCCACTGTTGCAGAGCAGCAGCTGCGAGCCGCCGGATTCCGCGACACCTTCGGCACCGCGTGCGACGTCGGTGAAGAACGGGTTGGCGATGTCGAGTACGACGAGCGCGATCGTCCGGCTCGAACCGGCCCGCAGCATCCGCGCCGACTCGTTGCGCACGTAGCCGAGGGCAGCAATCGCGTCGAGGACGCGCTTGGTCGTCGCGGGAGCGACGACCTCAGGATGGTTGAGGACGTTGCTGACGGTTCCTGCGGAGACGTTCGCCGCTCTGGCGACCTCCTTGATGTTCATGGTCGCCATCCGGCGGGAGGCTCCGATCTGCGGGGCTGGAAACGAGTGTTCCGCAGTCACGGTGACCGGATCATTGAAACGTGTCAAGCTTCAGGCCCATTGAGTCGTTGGCCCGGCCCAGATGGTTGCGCGTCCGCTGTCGCAACGGCCAGGTCACGATTTCGCCGTCAGCACCGACTTGACCCTTGACGAACCTCATCACAGCCGGTCTACTCTCCATCGCCACGATATTGAAACGATTTAAGGGAGATCATGACAGAGGCTCCTCTGCTCGCGGTCGAGGCCGCAGCTAAGGCGTTCGGGGGCGTACCTGCGCTTCGTGGCGCCAGCCTCGTCGTACGCGCCGGCGAGGTGGTCGGACTCCTCGGCGAGAACGGTGCCGGCAAGTCGACCCTCGTCAAGGCGCTCGCGGGCATCAACGCTCTCGACGGCGGCCGGATGTCACTGAACGGGGCGCCGTACGCGCCCAGCGGTCCCCGTGACGCGGAGGCGTCCGGGATCGCCGTGATCTACCAGGAGCCGTCGCTGTTCCCCGACCTCACGATCGCGGAGAACATCTTCGTCGGCCGGCAGCCGGTGGCCGGCAACCGGGTCGACTGGTCGGCCATGCGCACCGAGGCCGGCCGGCTGTTCGACGAGCTCGGCGTCCGGCTCGCGCCGGACCGGGTCGCACGCGGTCTGTCGATCGCCGACCAGCAGCTCGTGGAGATCGCGAAGGCCCTCTCCAGCGACGCGCGACTGATCATCATGGACGAGCCGACGGCGGCGCTCTCTGCGTCCGAGGTCGAGCGGCTCACCCGTATCATCGGCCGGCTGCGCGAGCGTGGAGCCGGCATCGTGTTCATCACGCATCGGCTCGACGAGATCTTCGATATCTGCGACCGGGTCACGATCATGCGGGACGGCGTCACGATGTCGGATCGCGCGATCGCTGACCTGACAGTCGGCGTGGTCATCCGCGACATGGTGGGTCGCGACCTCTCAGATCTCTACCCGAAGTCGGCGGCGACCGCGGGCCCGATCATTCTCGATGTCGACGGCCTCACCCAGGCGGGGACCTTCCGAGACGTCTCGCTGTTCGTGCGCAGCGGGGAGATCGTCGCGCTGGCAGGGCTGGTCGGGGCCGGTCGCAGCGAGGTCGCCGAGGCCATCTTCGGGCTCCGGTCGTACGACGCCGGCCTGGTGACGTTCGCAGGAACCCCATTGCGCTCCGGTGACACCGGCAGTCGCATCGTACGCGGCATGGCAATGGTGCCGGAGGACCGGCGCCAGCAGGGCCTGTTTATGAGCGCGTCGATCGTGCGCAACGCGACCATCACCGTCCTCGAGCGGATGCGCCGGTTGTTCATGGTGTCCGGAGCCGCCCAGCGCGCCGCCACCAAGGACTGGGCGGCCCGGTTGAACGTGAAGCACTCGTCGCTCGATGCGCCGGTGCAGAGCCTGTCCGGCGGCAACCAGCAGAAGGTCGTCCTCGCCAAGTGGCTGATGACCGAGCCGAAGCTGCTCATCGTCGACGAGCCGACGCGCGGCATCGATGTCGGCGCCAAGGTTGAAGTGCACAATCTGATCCTCGAACTGGCCAATTCCGGAATCGCCGTGATCGCCATCTCGTCGGAACTGCCGGAAATCCTGTCGATCTCCGACCGCATCGTGAC
>JBKJZO010000170.1:0-13135 GCA_046715235.1 Mycobacteriales bacterium | reverse complement strand
CTGCGACACCTGCCTGAGGGCCGCGGGCTGCTCGGCGCCGTACTCGATCAGAAGACCGCGATCCGGCTCGACCGGCTCGACGACGACCCGCGCTCGGTGGGGTTCCCCGACCCGCACGTCCCAATGGCGGCTTTCCTCGGCGTCCCGATGTTCTACGAGCAGCAGGTTCTCGGCGCGCTCTACCTGACCAAGGGGCCGGGGGAGGGCACGTTCACCGAGCAGGACGAGCTGTTCATGGAGGCACTCGCCCGCCAGACCGCCGTCGCCCTCGCCGCCAGTCGCGCCCTCGAGCAGCGCGACCGTGAGATCGGCGAGCGGAAGCGCAGCGACGTCTTCGTCCAGCTGCTGCGGGTGATCGCGATGGCGGCCAACTCTGCGCGCACCCTGGAGGAGGCGCTGGGGGTCGCGATCCGCGAGGTGTGCACCCGCGTGGGCTGGCCGGTAGGGCACGTCTACCTGTACGACGAGGGCCGCGACGCGCTCGTGCCGACCGAGATCTGGCACTTCGACGAGCCGGAGAAGTTCACGACCTTCCGCCGGGTCACCGGGAAGACGGTCGTGCCCAGCGGTCTCGGCCTGACCGGGCGCGTCCACCTGACCGGCAAGCCGGCATGGATCTACGACATGCAGACCGAGCCGGGCCAACCGCGAGCACTCTCGGGTGAGGGCATCGGCGTACGCGGCGCCTTCGGCTTTCCTGTCGCGATCGGGTCCGACGTCGTCGCCGTGCTCGAGTTCTTCTCCCCCCAGCCGGCGGAGCCTGACGACGAGCTGCTCGAGGTGATGGGCAACGTCGGCACGCAGCTTGGCCGGGTCGTCGAACGCATCCGCGCAGAGGAGGCGCAGAAGACGTACGCCACCGAGCTGGAGCGCGCGAACGTCGAGTTGCAGGTGCTCAACGAGCTCAAGAGCGACTTCCTCGCGACGGTCTCGCATGAGCTGCTGACGCCGCTGACGCCGATCCTCGGGTTCGCGGCACTGCTCACGCGACAGTGGCACGGGCTCAACGACGAGCAGCGGCTGCAGTTCGCGGTCGAGATCGAGACCAAGGCGCGTGCGCTCGCCGACCTCCTCGACGAAGTGCTGATCATGGCGCGCCTCGAGGGACGCACCCTGCAGGCCCGCCAGCAGCGACTCTCCCTGCGCGAGGTCGTCGACCGCGCGGCCCGACACCACCCGTCGCGCGAAGAGACCATCGAGGTCCGGATCGCCGACGACCTCGATGTTCTTGGCGACCGCGAGCATCTCCAGCGGATCGTCGCCGCGTACATCGACAACGCCCTTCAGTACGGCCGCCCACCAGTCGTCGTCGAGGCGCACGCGGTAGGCGACCGGGTCGAGCTGTGCGTGTGCGACAGCGGCGACGGCGTACCGGACGAGTTCGTGCCGTTCCTGTTCGAGAAGTTCAGTCAGGCCTCTACCGGCAGCACCCGAACCGCACGCGGCCTGGGCCTGGGTCTCTCGGTCGCGCGCGGCCTTGCCGGGTTGCAGGGCGGCGAGGTCTGGTACGAGCCCGTCGAGGCCGGCGGCGCGTGCTTCGGCGTGCGGGTGGCGCTTGCCGAGCCGCTGTCAGTCGTCGACGCAGGCAGCTAGAGGACGTCGGCCCGCTCGCGCTCGCGGTCGATCTCGACGTAGTCCTTCTCGCCCAGCGCGACGCCAAGCAGCACCAGCGCCGACGCGAAGTGCAGGACGTTGTCGGTTCCGTTGAGCGAGAGGATGTTCGCGCTGCTGGTGTTGTTCGCGATGAACAGGCCAATGGCGCCCACGAGCGCGTACGTCCCACCGACCGCCATGTTGGCCGAGCGAGCAAGGCGATAGCCGGCCCTCGCCGCCGAGAGCAGCGCTACGCCGATCAGCAGGTGCACCAGGTTGTGCAGGCCGTTGATCTCGAACAGACCAAGCAGCTTGTCCTCGGTGTTCTTGTCAGCGAAGTCGCGGTTGACGGCGAAGCCGACCAGGCCCACGGCCAGGTAGATGGCGCCGAACACGTACCCGATGAGTTTGTTGCGAGACATGGGTAGAACCTCCGTCCTTGCGAGCCTCCCACGTGCGGGATTGGCTTCCCTACTAGTTCGCAGCGGTGGCTGCGGCGGATGTGGATGTCCGAGACGGCGAGGGTGAAACCTTCCGCCCCGCGCGTGGCCTGCGCCTGAGTGGGAAGGGCCTGCTGATGTACGACGTCGTGGTGGTAGGTGGGGGCCCCGCCGGACTCGCCGCCGCGACCTGGCTGGGCCGGTACCGGCGGCACACGTTGCTCGTCGACAGTGGCACGTACCGCAACCTCGCGGTGGACGCCGCGCACGGATTTCTCGGCTCCGACGGCATCAACCCGGCCGAGCTGCGCGAGCGGGCGGCACGCGACCTGTCGGCGTACGAGAGTGTCGAGTGCCGTCCGGGGATCGTGCGATCCGTCCGCGGCTACGAGGGCGACTTCACGCTCGACGTCGACGGAGACGAGGTCAGGGCGCTGCGCCTGATACTCGCGACCGGAGTGCGCGACGCCTTCCCCGAGGTTGACAACTTCGAGACGCACTACGGCGCGAGCGCGTTCCACTGCCCGACCTGCGACGGCTACGAGGCGCGTGATCGAAACGTCGTGGCGCTCGGCTGGAGCAAGGCGGCGGCCGGCTTCGCCCTGCTTCTGCTCGACTGGGCGAAGTCGGTGACGCTGGTCACCGGCGGGCGCACGTTCGAAGGCGACATCACTTGCCGCGAGGCGCTGGCCCGGCACGATATCGAGCTGGTCGAGGACGACGCCGTCCGGCTGGACGGCGATCGCGCAAACCTGCAGGCCGTCGTCCTACGCACTGGCCGCAGGCTCGCCTGCGACCTGTTCTTCTTCAGCGTCGCGCACGAGCCACAGACCGATCTGGCCAGCCAGCTCGGTTGCCGCCTGACCGGAGAGGGCCACGTGGATGTCGACGACAACTGCCAGACGAGCGTTCCAGGGGTGTTCGCCGCCGGCGATCTCACTCCCGGCATGCAGCTCATCGCGGTCGCAGCCGCCAAGGGGACCATCGCCGGGGTTAGCGCGGCGTGCTCCCTGCACGGGGAGCCGGGGTCGCCGGAATCCCCGCCGATGGCCCCCGATCCGGCAATCGAGCTGCAATCACCGCAATGACGACGGCGCGACGGCTGGGCACCGCACGGTGCGATCTGACACGATCTGGCCGGCAGATCCATGCAGGGACGGGAGACCAGCAATGGGCGAGGACTTCGCCGTGGTGGTGACCCGCGAAGGCGGTCTCTGGGACGCGGCTGTGCTACCCGAGAAAGTCGTCGGTGATCTCGAGTCGCTTCTCGCGGCCGCTCGTCAGCAGCTCAGTGAGGGCGGCGTGATCGCGCTGGTCAACGTCGCCGACGAGTTCTTCGTCGCCGCGCGCGTTCTGGGGCCCGACACGCGGCTGCTGCTCAGCGATGTGACAGCTGCGGTCGCTTGGGACCTAGCCGCTCAGGCGGTCGAATTCCTCGGGATAGAGCCGCCGGCCGAGGACGACCTCGACGACGTATGGCCGGTCGGTGACCTGTCGATCTTCTCCGACCTCGGGCTGGACGAGATGGAGCTCGGCGCCGTTCTGTCGGATCTCGACGCGTACGCCGACGAAATGCTGCTGACGATTGCCCGGCGGGCCGGTTTCGGCGAGGCGTACGAGCGAGTCGTGGAGGCGGTCGTCCACTAGAGCGGTCGGTCCGGGCACGTTGTGTGCTCATTAGTCCGCTCCCTACCATCACATCGCTGCCAGTCGGTTGCGATCACGACGACGAGCCGGAGCCCACCCCGTGTCGGACTATTTCGCCGCCGTACTCCACCGTTCGTCCGACGGCTGGTCCGGCGAGGAGATCGTCCTTGACGACGTCGAGGACCTGGATTCGCTAGTCGACGAGATCCGCGACCGCGCCGATGGTCTCGCGCTGCTGTTCCTCGAACAGGACGACGAATACTTCGCGATCGTGCGCGTCGACGGCGACCGTGACGCGCGCACGTTCATCTCCGATCTCCGTGCGATCGACACGTTCGAACTCGCGGCCCGGATCATGGAGGACGAGGTTCCCGTCACGCCGGTCGACAGCGAAGAAGAGGACGGTCCGCGCCCTGAGGCGCTACCGGCAGGAGACGAGTCGATCGTCGCCGACCTCGGCGTGAGCGCGGAGGCCCTCCTTGAGCTTTGCGCTGAGGAGGGGTTGCTCCCCGCCGACGTGATCACGGCAATCTGTGCGAAGGCCGGCTGCGCGGACGTACTCGAGGAAGTGCGCGAGGTCTAGCGCGTGGATGTCACCGCCGCGATGCGCGTGGCGCTCGACGAGGCGCGGGCCGCCCTCGAGCATGAAGACGTTCCGATCGGCGCTGTTGTCCTCGATGCCGACGGGGGACTGCTGGCGCGCGACCGCAATCGCCGCGAGGCCGACGCCGACCCGACCGCGCACGCCGAAGTGCTGGTATTGCGGGCTGCCGCGGCCAAGCTGGGCAGCTGGCGGCTGACGGGGTGCACCCTCGTCGTGACGCTCGAGCCGTGCACGATGTGCGCCGGCGCTTCGGTTCTCGCACGCGTGGAGGGGATCGTCTACGGCGCGCCCGACCCGAAGGCGGGAGCGATCGGCTCGCTGTGGGACGTCGTCCGTGACCGCCGGCTAAACCACCGCCCTGAGGTGCGCGCCGGCGTACTCGCGGACGAATCGGCTGCGCTGCTACGGGACTTCTTTGCTGAACGGCGCAACCGGCTCGCTGGCGACTGAGGCCATCCGTTAGGCTCGCCCGCGGTGGAGTTGCCTAGTGGCCGACGGCGCACGCCTCGAAAGCGTGTGAGGGTGCAAGCCCTCCGTGGGTTCAAATCCCACCTCCACCGCCACTGTGATGTCGCGGGACACCGTTCACAGGTGTCTCGGGACATCGTTCACGGTTTGGCCTGCGGCTGGTAGTCCTTGGCCGGGTCGAGCTGGAGTTCTCGACGGCTCCGCCCACGTCCAGCGCCGAATCGCTCCTCATGTGGCGCCGGTGAGCCGGACGGAGCTGAGCAGGGTGGTTCCCGAGTGCGACAACACCTTGTCGGTTCGCACGATCTCGACCGCTGTCACGAGCAGAGTCCCGAACGGAACCTGCCGCGCAGCGTGAACACCATCGCGCAGGCGCTCGACGTCCGGCGCCAGGTAGCGCGCGACGTTCACAAAGCCCAGATGCCGCAGGGCAGGGGTGGGTCGGGCTCCGGTGATGTGGCTGAGTCGCTTCCGAAGAACCCGGAGAGCGCCTGAGCAGTCGAACACCTGCGCGTAGATCGACTGCGCTGACATACCCAGACCGCGAAGCCGCACTTCGAAACTTGTCGTGTCGGCGAGGACCGCCTCGACCTTCGCGATGCTCTCGGGGAGCGCGGCAGCCGCGACGTGATCCAGGTTCAGGACGGTCAGATGTAGGTCTGAGACGGGGTAGACGTATTGATCGTCAGCGCCGGGAAGCCGTCGCACGGCCTCGACAAGTGGGGCAGCGACCTCCAGCGGGATGCGCACGACCGTCGTCAGGTGCGTCTGTTCGCCGGCAAGGTCGAGCAAACTGGCCGCGCGACTCGGACGATGGCGCTCCCACGCGTACAACACGGTGTAGACGGCACCCTGCGCGCCCTGACGGAACAGTCCACCGGGCCTACCCACCGACCGAGGCTACTCCGTGGGCCCGCATGGCTCGTCGGTCACGCCGTTGCCGTACGCGTCGTAGTAGGCGCTCGTGTTTCCGGCCACCGTCGTGGCTTTCAGGCAATAACCGTTGGCGGTCACGTTCATGATCGTGAGGGTGACTCCGTCAGCTGGCGAGTGGCCCTCCGACTCGAGGTCTTTCAAGGACGCCGTGTAGGTCCCGTGATCGGTTAGGTACGTCTCTTCCGCGGTCGCGGCGCTCCGCAGTTGCTCGTGGAGTTCGCGCTGGTTGGCGTTGTAGACCGGCTCGGTGTCGTCGGCGGAGTCGGACCCCATGCTGCCGAAACCACCGAACAGCAACAGCAGTATGGCGAGCAGGATGCTCACGGGTTCTCCCAGGTCGTCGGCGGCGGTCAGGTGTCTATCGGTCGCTTTGGCCGCATCACTGAACTACGACGGACGTCGGTTCTGTCTGAACGCGTGGTGTCGCTCTAGGCCGCTTGGGTGAAATTCGCGGCTTTCGGCGCCTGTTCGCATCAGTTCTCGGAGGTGGCCCGCCGATGATCTTCGGCGAGCGCACTTCGTGGTCTTGCCGCGTTTTCAGACACCTGCGAGCCGCGAGAGGGCACGTTGCACTGGGGGCCTCCGTCCGGAGGCGATGCAGTTAGTCAAAGGGGTCATCGCATGAGAACTCGTCGCACTCTGGCGATCGCCGCCACCGCCGCGGTACTTGTCGCGCTCGGGTCGCCGTCCGCGGGTGCCGCACCCCTGGATAGCGACCGCGATGGCATGCCCAACTCGTGGGAGACGAGGGTCGGTCTCAACGCGAGGCGCGCCGACGCCAGGGCGGACGTCGACGGTGACCGCTTGTCCAACCTTGCCGAGTACAGGTTGAAGCTGCACCCGAGGGACGAGGACACCGACGACGACGGGATCGACGACGGCGACGAGGTGCACACGTTCCGCACCAACCCGCGGCAGAGCGATCAGAACCGCAACCGCCGTCCCGACGGAGACGACGATGCCAACCGCAATCGGGTCGCCAACGAGGACGAGGACGACCTCAGAGAGACCTGTGCAGCCGACGATGATGACCGCGACGGCGACGGCATCGACGACGAGGACGAGAACGGGTTCCAGCACGACCGAACAAATATCGATGCCGACAACGACGGCCGGCGCGACACCCTCGATCCGGATGACGACAACGATCGCATCCCGGACATCCGCGATCGGGACGGCGACGGCGACGGCCGGATCGACGGCAACGAGGACAGCGACCGGGACGGCATAGCCAACGAGGACGAGGACGACTCGCCGCGCGACCTGTGCCGCAATGACCCAGAGGACCGGGACGACGCCACCGCCGGTACTGGCGGCTCGCCCCGTGGCAGTGGCCCGACACCCTCCCCGACTCCCGGTCCGACTCCTGTGCCAACCCCTGGTCCGACCCCTGGCCCAACCCCCGGCCCGACGCCTGGCCCGACCCCTGGCCCCTCGCCGGCGCCGGCACACGGCTTTGGTCCGGCTCCTGCACCGGGTGGGATCCCCGGTCCGGCGGCGAGCGTGACCTACTACTTCAGCGACTGCCAGACCGGTGCGGCCACAGGTTGTGTGGCGGGCAACAACAGCAACGCCGGCACGAGCGCGAGCGCGCCCAAGCGCGATCTCACCGGCTTCCCTGTGGACACCGTGCCGGCCGGCGCGCACCTGCTGTTCAACCGCGGCGGTGCCTGGAACTTCAGCCGGCACGTGCACAACCTGAACGCGACGCCGTCCAACCCCCTCGTCTTCGCCGACTACGGCACAGGCCAGGCGCCGCTGTTCAGGACCGCCAGCGGGATCACGTTCGCCTTCCAGGAATACCTCGACACCGTCGAGGACGGCGGCTACGTGGTCTACAACCTGAAGCTGGACGGCCTCGGCTCGGGAGACTGGGGCTTTTGGCTGGCCGACTTCACCCGCAACGTGACGATCCAGAACGTCGAGATCACGGGCTTCCGGATCGGCATTCACTCCCAGAGCGCAAACAACCTTGTGGTGCGGAACTCCAACATCCACGTCAACGTCGACCACGGAATGTTGGGCGGCGGCGACAACATGCTCCTCGAGGGCAACCTGGTCGCCGGCAACAATATGGACGGCGGCGGTTTCGAGCATGGCTTCTACCTGTCACACGGGCACGACGTGGTCGTGCGCAACAACCAGTTCCTGCGCAACTCCGCGCCCGGTGGCGTCTGCACCGGCGGCAACCTCACGCTGCACGGACAGCTCACGAACTGGCTGATCGAGGGCAACCGGATCGAGCAGGGCGCCGCCGTCGGCGGCTGCTACGGGCTGTCGATCACCACCGGCTATACCTCGCCTGAGTGGTTCCGCAACTTCACCGTGCGTGGCAACACCGTCATCAGAGTCGGCAACTGCGGCATCTGCGCAGGATCGGCACCGGGCATCCTCATCGAGGGCAACAAGGTCGTCCAGACGACGTACGCCGGCATTATGGTCCCGACCGGCACGCCGGGCGCTGGTGACGACGAGAACCGTGACGCGATCGTCCGCAACAACACGATCTGCTTCCCGCAGTCGACTTCGGGGCGTGTGGGCGTGCAAGTTTCTGGTCCCGGTTCCTCGGTCTCCGGCAACGTGACACGCATGGGGGCTGACGCCGCGCACAGCGATTGCGCGACGTAGCGGTCGCGGCGGGGAACATCGGCCGGCCCGCTGCGTTCTTGTTGCATCAGCAATCTCTGGAGGACCTGATGCCTGCAGTTACCGCCGACACGCTCGCTCTCCCGCGGCTGCCGCGCGTCGAGTTCCCGGCTCTCGACCGGCCGGTGAAATCGGTGACCACGGCCCCGATGGGGCTCGAGGGCGAGGGCTTCCCGGTACGCCGCGCGTTCGCCGGAGTGCCCAAGTCCGAGCTCGATCCGTTTGTGCACATGGACCAGATGGGCGAGGTCGACTACGGCGCCGGTGAGCCCAAGGGCACCAACTGGCACCCGCACCGCGGCTTCGAGACCGTCACCTACATGATCGACGGCACGTTCCAGCACCAGGACTCGCACGGCGGCGGCGGAGTCATCGAGAACGGCGCGACGCAGTGGATGACCGCCGGCTCAGGGATCCTGCACATCGAGACGCCACCCGAGGCGCTCGTCATCAGCGGTGGCCTCTTCCACGGCATTCAGCTGTGGGTCAACTTGCCGGCCGCCGAGAAATGGTCGCCTCCGGCGTACCAAAACCTCGAAGGGCATCAGGTGACGTTGCTCGCGTCGCCGGACGGCGGCACGTTGCTCCGCGTCATCGCCGGCGACGTCGCGGGCCACAAAGGACCAGGCTCCACTCGTACGCCGATCGCGCTCGTTCACGCGACCGTCTCACCGGGGGCGCGAGTCGACCTGCCCTGGCAGCCCGACTTCAACGCGCTGCTCTACGTGCTCGCCGGATCAGGCCGGGTCGGCGCGGAGGGTCGGCCGATCCAGCAGGGACAGCTCGCGGTGTTCGGCGCGGGAGACCAACTGACCGTTGCCGCGGACGATGGCGCCGCTCCGCTGGAGGCGCTGATCCTCGGCGGCCGCCCGATCCGCGAGCCGGTCGTCCAGTACGGGCCGTTCGTGATGAACACGCGGGCCGAGCTGCAGCAGGCAGTCGACGACTTCCATGCCGGACGTCTCGGCGTAATTCCGACAAACGCCCTCATGCCGCATGTGGTGTCCTAGCGAGCGTTACTCGGCGTAGCGAATCGGTACGGAAACTCGCTCTATACAACATCGTTATCGAGCCGTGATGATCCCTCCACCTCGGAACTAGTGAGGGGGCCTGACGGATGCATTCGGTGGGGGTCGACAGCTGCCGGTATTGCGGCTGTCCGTGCGCGGTTGACGCTTGGGGCAACACAGGATCGGCGTTTCTGCTGCGGGATTCGTGCGACAGAGGCATGTGCGGCTGTCACCAGCTGGCCGAGGCCGCGCAGGTGGCACAGGGCGCGGCAACCGCCAGCTAGACATCCCAGTTCGCCCTGTTAGAGCGTCGTTCCGTTTGCCAAGCGTGTCCTGGCCGTAACCCACTGATTGCCGAGTCGACGGTAGCCTTGTCGCCAATCAGGTGAGTCGGTCGTCCCCAAGCAGGAGGACGGCGGCTCACCCGTTGCGCGAACGAGGAGCTACCAGTGGCGGGCGTGTTCGAGGACCAGATCGTCGACGCCGCGCGAAACACGGCACCGGCGCCATCGGGTGGGGGCAGCGACCGACCGGTGATCTCCGTCGTGATGCCGTGCCTCAACGAGGAAGCGAGCGTTGCCTACTGCGTCGATCTCGCGCTCAAGGGGATCGCGCGCACCGGACTGCCCGGCGAGGTCGTCGTCAGCGACAACGGCTCGACCGACAACTCGGTGGCCGTCGCGACCGCGGCGGGCGCGCGCGTCGTCCACGCCACCAAGCGCGGCTACGGCAACGCCTACATGAAGGGCTTCGAGGAGGCGCGCGGCGACTTCATCGTCATGGGCGACTCCGACAGCACCTACGACTTCTCCCAGCTCGACAAGCTGATCACGCCGCTGCAGGACGGCTACGAGTACGTCCTCGGCTCGCGGTTCGCCGGCAAGATCCTGCCGGGCGCAATGCCGTGGATGCACCGCTATGTCGGCAACCCGGTTCTCACCGGCATCCTCAACACGTTCTTCCACCTCAACAGCTCCGACGCACACAGCGGCATGCGCGCGTTCACGCGGTCGGCGTACGAGCGGATGGACCTGCGTTGCGAAGGCATGGAGTTCGCCTCCGAGATCGTCATGAAGGCCGCGCGTAACAAGCTGCGCATCACCGAGGTGCCGATCACCTACTACCCGCGCACCGGTGACTCGAAGCTGCACTCGCTGCGCGACGGCTGGCGGCACCTGCGCTTCATGCTGCTGCACGCGCCGCGCTACCTGTTCCTTGTGCCCGGGCTGGTGTTTCTCACGTTGGGCATCATTGGCCAGATCGCTTTGCTACCAGGCACTTTGAGCATCGGCGGGCACGCACTCGACAGTCACTTCTCGGTGCTGTTCACCCTCTTGTCGATCGTCGGTTTCCAGATCGTCGTCTTCGGCGTGTTCGCCAATGTCTACGGCTACACACGCGGCGTGATGGGAGCCGACGAGCGCGTCTACCAATGGGTACGACGGCGAGTCACGCTCGAGCGCGGGCTCGTCGTGGGCGGTCTGGTGTTCCTCGCCGGGTTCGCTGTCGACGCGTTCGTGCTCGTCGACTGGTTGAACAGCGACTTCGGACCGCTGAACCAAATGAAGCTCGCACTGCTCGGCATGACGTTGATGGTGCTCGGCGTGCAGACTGCGTTCGCGTCGTTCTTCGTCAGCCTGCTGTCTCTGGAGCAGGTCGACTCAGCGGGCACCGTCGAGGCCGCGACCGAGCAGGTTCCCGCTGCAACCGGCGTCGTCGTATGACGGAGCTGACCGGCAAGGCCCTCGAAAACCACCTAGGCGGACTCAACGCGCCCAACTACCGCGCGTACGAGTTCTCGCTTGTTGCGCCGCACGTGGGGCGGTCGTTTCTCGAGGTCGGCGCCGGGCTCGGTGAGTTCGCCTCGCAGTTCACCGGCAAGTCACGCATGGTGCTGACCGACACCGACCCGGTCTGCCTCGACGCGCTGCGCGAACGATTCGCCGGCCGAGCCGACGTCGACGTCCGCGAGCTCGATCTCTCGGCGCCGTTCGACATCGACGAGCCGGTCGAGTCGGTCATCGCGATGAACGTCCTCGAGCACATCGACGACGATGTCGGCGCGCTGCAAGCACTGTCGAAGTGCGTCGTGCCCGGTGGCTCGATCGTGCTGTGGGTGCCGGCCTACATGGCGCTGTACGGCGACTTCGACCGAAAGGTCGGGCATGTGCGCCGCTACACGCCCTCGACGCTGCGCACGACCGTCGAGAACGCCGGGCTGCGCGCCGAGAAGTGCCACCCCATCAACTTCCTCGGCGGGCTCGCCTGGTGGGCGGCCGTCCGGATGGGCGGCGCGGGTGAGCCCAAACCCGCGCTGGTGAAGACCTACGACAAGCTCGTCGTGCCGATCACCCGAGCGGTGGAGAGCTGGGTGAAGCCGCCGTTCGGCCAGACCGTCCTCTGTGTCGCGCGCACGGCCGGCGGATAGGCAGGTCCTGGTGTTAGGCAGGTTCCGCGAGGTCGTCGCGGCACATCGCGCGATCACTGCGGTAACCGTGCTCGGAACGCTGGTGCGTCTCGTCGTTTTCGTGACCTACCAGCCGGCGCTCGAGTTCTTCGGCGACTCGTTCAACTATTTGCGCAACGCGGCGCATCTCGCCCCCAGCTACAACCGCCCGATGGGGTACGCCGTGACGCTCGCGGTCGCGTCGCTGACCGACGTACTCGCCGTCGTACCGGCAACACAGCATCTCGCCGGCCTCGCCCTTGGCGTCGCGATCTATGTGCTGCTTCGCAGGTTCGGCTGCGGGCCGGCGCTGGCGACGGTGGCCGCGGCCCCGATCCTGCTCGATGCCTACCAGATCAACATCGAGCAGTTCGTGATGGCCGAGACGCAGTTCGAAGTGCTGCTCGCCGGCTGCTTCGGGCTGCTGCTCTGGCATGAGCGCCCGAGTGCGAAGGCGTGCGGGTGGGCCGGACTGCTGCTGGCCGCCGCAACCCTGACACGCACGACCGGGCTGGTCCTGATCGCGCCGATCCTCGTCTACCTGGTGATCGTGCGCGTTGGCGCCCGCCGCATCGGCTACTTGCTGTCGGCGTTCCTGCTGCCGATCCTTCTCTATGCCGGCGTGTTCAAGATCGTCCGCGGCAAGTTCGGCCTGACGACGTACGACGGCATCTTCCTGTACGGGCGGGTCGCGCAGTTCGCCGACTGCTCGAAGTTCGACGTCCCCGACTACGAACTCGCCCTGTGCGAGCGGCGCGCCCCCGAGGACCGCCCTGGCCCGAACTTCTACGACTGGGATCCCGCCTCGCCGCGCTACACCGTCAAGCCGCCGCCGGGCATGCGTCAGGTCGACGTCACCAAGGACTTCGCCTTCCGCGCCATCAAGGCGCAGCCCGGTGACTACCTCAAGGTCGCCGGCTCGGAGACCCTGCACTACTTCCTGCCAGGTAAGTGGAGTGGCGAACGCGACTGGTACATCGACACGTGGCGATACCCCACCCCCGACCACCGCTACCGGATGCCCCATCCCTGGCACTCGATGGTCGCGACCGAAGGGTTCGGACGCGATCGGGTGCGCCCGCACATCTGGCGTCCCGCGGTCGGTCCGCTCCGCGCGTACCAGAACGTCGTCTATACGCAGGGCCCACTGCTTGCGGCGTGCCTGCTTGCGGCGCTCGTCCTCGCCGTCCGGCGCGGTCGCCGTCGCAGCCGCGACGTGTGGGCCCCACTGCTGCTCGCGACCTGCGGGCTCGCGCTGCTCGTCGTGCCGTCCGCGACCGCCAACTTCGACAACCGCTACGTGTTGCCGACCCTGCTGATGTTCCCGCCCGCCGGTGCTCTCGCG
>JBKJZO010000169.1:0-2587 GCA_046715235.1 Mycobacteriales bacterium | reverse complement strand
GACGCGGATGTTGCCGTGGGTGAGCACTTCCATCGCTTCGAGGACGTGACTCGGCGACAGCGTGCTCGACGAGCAGGACGAGCCGCTGGACACCGCGAAGCCGGCGCGGTCGAGCGCGTGCAGCAGGGCCTCGCCGTCGACGTACAAGCAGGAGAACGTCACGAGGTTGGGCAGCCGCTCGGTCGGGTGACCGATCACTTCCACGTCGGCAATCAGCTGCGGGATCTCGGCTCGCAGCCGCTCGATCAGCGGCCAGAGCCGGGCGGCCTCGGCTGCCATCTCGGCCACCCGCGCCTCGAGTGCGGCGGCCGCCGAAATGATCGCCGGGAGGTTCTCGAAACCGGGTACTCGGCGCGACTCGCGCTCGTCTTCTGGTGCTGCCGATCGCCAGCGCGCGCCCTTGCGGACGACGAGCAGCCCGACGCCAGGCGGCCCGCCCCACTTGTGCGCCGACGCGGACAGCAACGACGCGCCGAGGTCGGGCACCGAGACGGGCACCCGCCCGACCGACTGGGCCGCGTCGACGTGCAGCGGTACGCCGAGCTCCCGGCAGGCGGCCGCGACCTCCGGCACCGGCTGCACGGTGCCGACCTCGTGGTTGGCGTGCTGTAACGACGCCACAGCGGTTCGCTCGTCGAGTGCCGCGGCGAACTCCGCCGCGTCGACGCGGCCCGATCTGGAAACGGGCACGAGCGCGACCTCGCCGCCCCCGTCCGCATGCTGGTCCGCCGCAGCGAGCACCGCCGAATGCTCCACGGCGCTGACGACGACCCGGTTGCCGACCCGGCGCCGCGCCCGCGCCGTGCCGAGCAGCGCCGCGTGGATGGACGTCGTCCCCGACGACGTGAACGTGATCTCGTCCGCGCGTACGCCAAGCACGGTCGCGACCCGAGAGCGCGCCTCGTCGAGGGCGATCCGGGCCTTGCGGGCGCTGGTGTAGAGCCGCGCGGGATCGGCCCAGCCGTCGTCGTACGCCGCCAGCAGGGCCTCGCGCGCCGCCGGATGCAGCGAGGCGGTCGAGGCGTAGTCGAAGTAGCCCGGGGGTACCGTCACGGCCGCACGCTACTGCACCCAATCCGGCCGCGAGGATGCCGCTCGCGCTGAGGTAGGGTCGCCAGGCAATGGAAGATCACCGCCGGCCCCGAGGGCGTCTGCGCATCGCGCTCGCAGTGGGCGCGTCGCTACTTGCGACGGGGTGCTCGGAATCGCGATTCTCGTTCCCCGATCCGCGCTCGACCCAGGGCGAAGCCATCCTGTCGCTGTGGCGCGGCGCGTTCGTCGCCGCCCTGCTGATCGGCGTCTTCACGGCCGGTCTGATCCTGTGGTGTGTGTTCCGCTACCGCGCCCGCGAGGACGCCGAGACTGTGCCCAGGCAAGTCGACTACAACGTGCCGCTCGAGGTCGTCTACACCGCGGTGCCGCTGCTCATCGTGGCCGTACTTTTCGGCTTCACCCTCAACACGCAACGCACCGTCGAGAAGCGGCACGATGCGCCGATGATCGTCGAGGTGACCGGCTTCCAGTGGCAGTGGCGCTTTCGCTATCCCGCGCAGCAACTCGAGGTCTCCGGCGGCCCGGTCAACGACGCACGTGACAACGTCCCGACGATGGTGTTGCCCGTCGGTAAGCCGGTACGCGTCGTACTCACATCGCGCGACGTCATCCATGCTTTCTGGGTGCCGCAATTCCTCTTCAAGAAGGACAACGTGCCAGGCCGCACCAACGAGTTCGATCTCACCGTCACCGAGCCGGGGGAGTACGTCGGGCGGTGCGCCGAGTTCTGCGGGCTCGAGCACGATCGCATGACATTCCGCGTGCGCGCCGTCAGCCCGGACGAGTTCGATGCTGCGCTCGCAGCGGTAGCGGGGTCGTCGCTGTGACGGCCATCGCGGCACCGTCGCACCGGCCGTTGCGGGGACTCACCGGCTGGATCACTTCGACCGACCACAAGGTCATCGGCAAGTCCTACATGCTGACCGGCTTCGCCTACTTCCTGCTCAGCGGTTTCTTCGCCGTCCTCATGCGCGCGGAACTGGCTCGCCCTGGCCTGCAGGTGCTGACGCCGGAGCAGTACAACCAGCTCTTCACCATGCACGGCAGCATGATGATGTACCTGTTCGCGACGCCCTTCGCTTTCGGTCTGGCCAACTTCATCGTGCCGTTGCAGATCGGCGCGCCGGACATGTCGTTCCCGAGACTCAACGCCCTGTCGTTCTGGCTCTTCTTCTTCGGGGCGCTCGTGATGGTGTCGGGATTTCTCACCCCTGACGGCCCCGCCGACTTCGGCTGGTTCTCCTACGCCCCGCTGTCGACCGAGATCTACGCGCCGCAGGCCGGGGTCGACCTGTGGATCGTCGGCAACGTGCTGACCGGACTCGGTACGACGATCGGTGCGATCAACCTCGTCACGACCATCTTCACGCTGCGCGCACCCGGCATGACGATGTTCCGGATGCCGATCTTCACGTGGAACATGCTCGTCGTGTCGCTGCTGACGCTGCTCGCGTTCCCGGTACTGACCGTGGCCATGATCATGCTCGCCGCCGACCGCCACCTCGGCGCACACATCTTCGACGCAGCCAACAAC
>JBKJZO010000168.1:0-8515 GCA_046715235.1 Mycobacteriales bacterium | reverse complement strand
CGGTCCAGGCCCGGGTAAACGGGGAACTCGGCGACCGTCTCGGGTCCGCGCTGGTGGCCGCGCTGATCTCATTCGGCGTTGGGCTGGCGACATCGCTGGCTCTGATCACGGCCCGCGGCCGATGGCCCGCGGTGATGACCTTGCGCCACGGCGAACGGCGGCTGTGGTGGTTCGGCGGCGGGCTGTGCGGTGCCCTGATGGTCGCCAGCGTCGCTGCGGCGGTGCCCGCAATCGGAGTGGCGCTGCTGTCCGTGTGCCTTGTTGCGGGCCAGCTTGCCGGCGCCATCGCCGTTGACCTCGCTGGCCTCACGCCGGGTGGGACGCGTGCCGTCACGTCGCGGCGGGTGCTGGCGGCGGTCCTCGCTGTGGGCGCCGTGGTCATCAGTACGTCGGGACAGGGCGGCGTCGTGCGGCCGGTCGTCATCGCCTGGGTGACACTGGCCGGCTTTCTCGCGTCGGCGCAGCAGGCAGCCAATGCGCGTATCTGGCATCACGCCGACGAGATCCTGGTCTCCTTGCTCGTCAACTTCGTCGTCGGTACGGCGGCCCTCGCCATCGTCGTAGCAGTCCAGGCGACGCGGCACCGGCTCGGCGACCTGAGTTGGCCGGGCACCGAGCCCTGGCTCTACTCGGGTGGCGTGATGGGTGCCGGGTTCGTGCTGACGACGACAGCCGTGGTGGGCATGCTGGGCGCGCTGCGGGTGACCCTCGCCGTCGTAGCGGGTCAGCTGGTCGGCGCTGTGTTCCTCGATCTGATCTGGCGCACCGCCGCGCGGCCGACCGCGCAGTTGTACGCCTCGGTCGTCCTCGTGTTCGTCGCCGTTCGGATCGCAGGCAGTCGCGCACGCGGGGCAGCCGCGCGGAGCGATAGCGTCGAGTCCGCTCCCACGCGTCCAGGACCCGCGCGGTGAGGATCAGGAGTCGACGTCAGTGTCTGAAACAAGCGAGGAGCGGCACGTGCCAGTCCTGATCGCGCTGTACGCGGCGTACACGGTGTTCAGTGTCACCGGGCTGCTCGTGCTGAAGAACTTCATGCCCCTGGCGCGCACGGCAGCGGCGTCCGGGCACCTGATCTCAGCCGACACGATAGGAGCGGCAGCCGGTGCGTGCAGCTACATCCTCAGCTTCTTGATCTGGCTGGTGATCCTCTCGAAAGTCCCGGTCTCGCGCGCCTACCCGGTGGCGATCGGATTGACGCTGGCTTTCACCGCGCTCGGCTCCCGCGTCGTGCTCGGTGAGAACCTGGCGCTGCCGCACGTACTCGGCATCCTGACGGTCTTCGTCGGCATCCTGCTGATCAGCATCCCCGCACCCGGTTGATCGGTGGCAGGCTCGCACGCTTCTCGCAGGCCCGTCGCAGCGGTTTCACAGCAACTGCACAGGGGGAGCCCCGAGCATGGTTGTCGCTAGCACGCGTCACACCTGGTGAGGATGCGGAGATGAGCAGACCCCCAATCAACAGGCGCCAAGCCCTGAGCCTGATCGGTGGAGCGAGCCTCGGAGCGGTAGCTCTGGGTGCGTGCAGCTCTGACGACGACCCGGCGGCGGTTTCGACGTTCTCGACTGCGCCGCCGTCCACGAGCGCCTCGGCGCAAACGTCTCAAACTGCGGCAGCGACAGCAGCATCAGGTGACGTGACCGTGGCCATGTTCGGTACGGCGGCGACCTGCACTCTGACGCCGGAGCAGACCGAGGGGCCCTACTACATCGATGTCGACAAGATCCGGGCCGACATCCGTGAGGACCGCGAGGGCACACCGCTGCGGGTCGCCGTACGCGTCGTCGACAAGGACGGCTGCACGCCCATCAAGGACGCGATCTTCGAGATCTGGCACTGCGACGCCGGCGGCCTCTACTCCGGTTTCGAAGCGGCCTCGCAAGGAGGCGGTGGGGGCGCCCGCGACGACAAGCGCTATCTGAGGGGCGCCCAGACCACCAACGCCGACGGCCTCGCGGTCATCACCACTATCTATCCGGGTTGGTATGGCGGCCGCACCGTCCACATCCACGCCAAGGTCTCGCTCTCCAACACCGAGGCGCTGACCAGCCAGCTCTACTTCGACGAGGAGCTGACGGACAAGGTCTTCGCAGCCGCGCCGTACTCGGCACATCCGGACCGGGACACCCGCAACGACAACGACGGCATCTATCGCAAGGAGGTGGCCCTGACCGTCAATCCTGACGGCGACGGCTACCTAGGGCTGATCACCATCGGCGTCGCCGGCTGACTGGCGCCCGCATAGAGCGGTGCGCGGTCCTGCACTGGTTTGGGTCTCCTTCTCCGCGGATATCCGCCGAGCAGGAGACCCAAACCCCGCGGTCAGAGGGCCGGCGACCTGCGCTGGGGCAGCAAGAAGGGCGCGCTGGAATGGGCCGAAGACGCCTCGTGTTAGTCTTTGCGTTCGACCGACCGGTCTTGTTGTGCATGTGACGAGACCGGCGTGCAAGTGGAGCCCCGCTCCCACCTGACGGCCCTGCGGCCGGCCAGGTTCCGGTCGGGCCCGGCACCATCAGGGCCCATGAGTACGGCGTGCGACCTGGTCGCGCGCCGGGCTTCCGGTGTGTGGGCCTCGCGAGCACGTGTCGCGAGGCCTTTGTCTTGGTCTAGCGGCGTCGTTCGATCCACACCGATTTCCCGGCACCGTAGGAGGTCCCATCAGCGTCGAGCCACGGATCAACGACCGGATCCGAGTCCCCGAGGTACGTCTCGTGGGTGCTCTAGGCGAACAGATAGGCATCGTTCCCATCGGGGAGGCGATGCAGCTGGCCACCGATGCCGACCTCGACCTCGTCGAAGTCGCGCCGATGGCACGCCCGCCGGTTTGCAAGCTCATGGACTACGGCAAGTTCAAGTACGAAAGCGCGCAGAAGGCCAGGGACGCGCGTCGCAAGACGACGCTGACCGTCATCAAGGAGATCAAGCTCCGCCCGAAGATCGACCCGCACGACTACGGCACTAAAAAGGGCCACGTCATCCGGTTCCTGAAGCAGGGCGACAAGGTCAAGGTGACGATCATGTTCCGCGGCCGGGAGCAGTCCAGGCCCGAACGCGGCTACGAACTGCTGATGAAACTTGCCAAGGACATCGAAGAGCTCGGCTTCGTGGAAGCGGCACCCAAACTCGACGGACGCAACATGATCATGGTCATCGCGCCGCACAGGAATGTGAAGGCAGCGAGCGCCAAGGTCGAAGCAGCGCCCGAACAACCGATCACCCAGGCCAGCCCGGACAACGGGTCCGCCCCATAGTTCGACCCAGTAGTACGGCACCGACTGAAGAGAGCACCTGATGCCCAAGAACAAGACGCACAAGGGGACGGCGAAGCGCTTCCGGATCACCGGCAGCGGCAAAGTCATGCGTGGCCACGCAGGCCGCCGGCACAACTTCGAGAGCAAGCCGTCCACGCTCACTCGCCGGCTCAACGGGCTTGTCGAGGCAGCACCTGAGAACACCAAGAAGATCAAGAAGCTGCTCGGCAGGTAGGTCCGGTCGCGGGCGTAACCCGGCCGCTCACACGAACACGTAAGGGGATATCCCAGTGGCACGCGTCAAGCGGGCAGTCAACGCCCACAAGAAGCGCCGTTCCGTCCTGGAGCAGGCCAGCGGTTACCGCGGCCAGCGCTCACGGCTCTACCGCAAGGCCAAGGAGCAAGTGCTCCACTCGATGACCTACGCCTACCGCGACCGCAAGAAGCGCAAGGGCGACTTCAGGCAACTGTGGATCCAGCGCATCAACGCCGCCTGCCGGCAGGACGGCATGACCTACAACCGCTTCATCCAGGGTCTCAAGGCCGCGGGCGTCGAGCTCGACCGCAAGTCGCTCGCCGAGATCGCCGTGTCCGACCCGGCCGCCTTCACCGCCCTTGTCGGGGTCGCCAAGGCGGCCAATGAGGCCAACACCGCTGCGGCCGCCGACGGCTCCGCGGCCTGATCCGTACCACCTGAACCAGCCGACGGGCGGGGCGTGAGATGGCTGACCCGCTCATCACGACGTCGCAAAACCGCGCGGTAAGCACCGCGCGCCGGCTGGCCAAGCGCAGCTTCCGGCGGCAGGACCGCCGGTTCCTGGTCGAAGGCCCGACCGGGGCGACGGAGGCGCTGGCGGAGCCCGGCGCGCTACTCGAACTCTTCGTCACGCCCGACGCGGCCATCCGGTACGCCGACCTCGTGTCGTCCGCGCACGCGCAGCACGTCGTCGTTCATCGCATCACGCCGTCCGTCATGGACGACCTTGCGCAAACGGTCACACCGCAAGGGGTCGTGGGCATAGCCGGCTTCCGCGATACCTCGCTCGACAACATCGTCGCGAGCAAGCCGGCTCTGGTCGCCGTACTCGCCAATGTCCGCGATCCCGGAAACGCCGGCACCATCCTTCGTACAGCGGACGCGGCCGGCGCCGACGCCGTCGTGTTTGCCGATGCCAGTGTCGATCCGTACAACCCCAAGTGCGTGCGGTCCTCGGCCGGTAGCGTCTTCCACCTGCCGTTCGCCGTCGGTGTGCCGATCGGCGAGGCGGTCGACAGGTTGCGGGCGGCCGGTCTCGCGGTGCTGGCCACGTCTGGTGCGGGTAGCCTTGACCTATACTCTGCCGAGTTATCCGGGCGAGCGGCATGGGTGTTCGGAAACGAGGCCTGGGGACTGCCTGAGGAGTTGGTCGCGCTGACCGACGTGAGCGTGCGGGTCCCCATTCACGGTCGCGCCGAGTCCCTCAACCTCGCGACCGCTGCTGCCGTGTGCCTCTACGCTTCAGCGCGGGCACAACGCGGACCGGGCGGATGCAGGAGGACCCGAACGTGAGCGACGACGCGGCGGGGTACGACGAGCTTCCTGACGGCGTCCTCGTCGCCGACGCGTCTGGCACGGTCACAGTTCTCAACCGCGCGGGTCAGCGGCTGCTCCGACGCACCGCCGACGAAGTCCTCGGCCGTGACTACCGCGACGTCCTCGCGCTCACCGACTCGTCCGGCCGCGATTGGTGGCAGTGCACCGACCCGTACGGCGGCCTGTCGACTCGCAGCGGGCAACCCGAACGGATCCTGAATCTCGCCCACCCCAGCGGCGACCTGCAGAAGATGCTGGTCACTGCGCGGTACGTGCGGGAGAACTCCAACGGCAAGCTGCTGCGGCTCGTGGTGTCGTTCCGTGACACCGCAGCCCGGGAGCGCCTCGAACGCGGCGGCGCCGAGCTCATCTCGACCGTCGCGCACGAGCTGCGATCGCCGCTGACCAGCGTCAAGGGGTTCACCGCGACGTTGCTCGCCAAGTGGGACAAGTTCAACGACGAGCAGAAGATCGTCATGCTGCAGACCGTCAACGCCGACGCCGACCGCGTCACCCGGCTGCTGACCGACCTGCTCGACGTCTCGCGCATCGACGCGGGTCGCCTCGAGTTGCGGCGTCAGGTGATCGACCTGGTCGGCGCCGTTCGCCGCGCCTTCGCGTCGCACCTCGCGGCGGGGGAGCCGGAGTCGCGCTTCAAGCTGCTGACCAATGGCGAGTTGCCGGAGATGTGGGCCGACCCCGACAAGGTCGACCAGGTGCTTCACAACCTCATCGAGAACGCGCTGAAGTACGGCGCCGGCACAGTCACGGTGCAGGTCGAGGGCAGTCCCGAGGGCGCGGCTGTGACCGTAAGCGACGAGGGCGACGGCATCCCCGAGGAGATGCTCGCTCGCGTCTTCACGAAGTTCTGGCGCCGGCCCGACGCTGTCAACCGCCGGCAGGGCACCGGGCTCGGTCTCTACATCGTCAAAGGGCTGGTCGAAGCACACGGCGGCGAGATCCAGGCGTCAGCAGCTGACTCGGGCGGCGCGCAGTTCCGATTTATCCTGCCCGCCGGCGTCCCGGCCTACGAGGCGTGACGGCGGGCTCAGCCGCGCCCCGTATTCTCTGCCCGAGCGCCTTCGTGCCGCGCGCGCCAAACCCTAGGAGCCCAGCCGCCGTGGCTGACTACGACCCCGTGCAAGTGAGCCCGCTCGATCCCGAGCGACTCGACCAGATGTGTGCCGATGCCGTGTCGGCATTCGCTGCCGCCCGTGATCTGGACGAGCTCGCGGCGGCGCGCACCGCGCACGCCGGTGACCGCTCGCCGATCGCCCTCGCCCGCGCGGAGATCGGGGCACTGCAACCGAGTGCGCGCAAGGACGCCGGCCGGCGAGTCAACGAGGCGCTCACGCAGATCCGCGACACGCTCGCCCGCCGTACCTCCGACTTGGAGGCCGAGCGCGACGAGCGGGTGCTCGTCGAGGAAGCTGTCGACGTCACCTTGCCGTGGGACCGGCAGCCGCGGGGGAGCCGGCACCCGCTCACCACCATTCAGGAGCGCGTGGCCGACTTCTTCATCGCGATGGGGTACGAGCTGGCCGAGGGCCCCGAGGTCGAGACCGAGTGGCACAACTTCGACGCGCTCAACCTCGGCCCCGACCACCCGGCTCGTAGCGAGTTCGACACGATCTACGTCGAGCCGCGCGAGTCGCATCTGTTGCTGCGCACTCATACGTCGCCGGTGCAGATCCGTGCCCTGCTCTCACGCGAGCTGCCGGTCTACGTCATCTGTCCCGGGCGCGTCTACCGGGACGATCCGATCGATGCAACGCACTCGCCGGTGTTCCATCAGGTCGAGGGGTTAGCCGTCGACGAAGGCCTGACGATGGGTCACCTGCGGGGCACCCTCGACCACTTCGCATCTGTGATGTTCGCAGCCGATGCGCGCACCCGCATGAGGCCGTCGTACTTCCCGTTCACCGAGCCGTCCGCCGAAGTCGACCTGCTCTGCTGGGTCTGCCAGGGCGAGTCGCCGACCTGCCGAACCTGTTCCGGCGAGGGCTGGATCGAGTGGGGCGGCTGCGGAATGGTGCATCCCAACGTGCTGCGGGCCTGCGGCATCGACCCCGAGCGATACAGCGGCTTCGCGTTCGGCATGGGCCTCGAGCGCACCGTCATGGGGCGCAACAACGTCACCGACATGCGCTACTTCTTCGACGGCGACATCCGCTTCACGCTGCCCTTCGGAACGGAGGTCTGACGTGCGCGTGCCGATGTCGTGGTTACGCGACTATGCCGACGTCGAGGCGTCCGCCGACGACGTTCGCGACGCCCTCGTGCGCGCCGGGCTCGAGGTCGAGACGGTCGACCGGGTCGGTGCCGACGTCTCCGGCGTCATCGTCGGTGAGGTACTCGCGATCGAGGAGCTGACCGGCTTCAACAAACCCATCCGCTACTGCCAGGTCGACACGGGTGCGGGAGTGCGCGGGATCGTATGCGGTGCAAGCAATTTCGCCGTCGGCGACCGGGTGCCGGTCGCTCTTCCAGGAGCGGTGTTGCCCGGCGGCCTCGAGATCACCGCGCGCAAGACCTACGGCCACGTCAGCGACGGCATGATCTGCTCCGAGCGCGAACTCGGGCTCGGTGACAGCCACACCGGCATCCTGGTACTCGATGATGCGCCTCCTCTCGGAGCCGACGTGGTCGAGCTGCTCGGCGTGCGCGACGAAGTGCTCGACATCGCCATCAAGGCCGACCGCTCGTACTGCCTGTCGGTCCGCGGCGTCGCCCGCGAGGCAGCGACCGCGTTCGACGTCCCTTTCCGCGACCCCGCGATCATCGGCGTGCCGAAACCGGGTGAGGGCTATCCGGTGGAGCTCGCCGATGCGGCGCGCTGCCCCCGGTTCGTCGCCCGGATCGTTCGCGGCGTCAACCCGACCAGGTCGAGTCCCGCATGGATGCAGCGGCGACTGCAGCTCTCCGGCATGCGTTCGATCTCGCTCACGGTCGACGTCACCAACTACGTGCTGCTCGCGGTCGGGCAGCCACTGCACGCGTACGACCTCGGCAAGCTCTCCGGGCCGATCGTCGTTCGTACTGCCGTGGCCGGCGAGAAGCTCGAGACCCTCGACGGGCAGGTGCGATCGCTCGACGCCGACGACCTGCTGATCACCGATGACTCCGGGCCAATCGGCATCGCCGGTGTCATGGGGGGTGCCTCGACCGAAGTCGACGCCGCGACGAGCGACGTGCTCATCGAGGCGGCACTGTTCGACTCGGGCGGCATCTGGCGCACGTCGCACCGACACCGGCTCGATTCCGAGGCGTCAAGGCGGTTCGCGCGCGGCCTCGACGACGCCCTCGCGCCTGCGGCAGCGGAGCTTGCGGTGCGCCTACTCATCGAGCTCGGCGGCGGTACGCCGGACCCGGCCGTCACCGACGTCGACCACCGCGCGGCGCGCGCGAGCATCCATTTGCCCATCGACCTGCCAACACGTGTAGGCGGCACCACCTACCCGCCCGACGTCGTACGCCGTCGCCTCCACGATGTCGGTTGTGACCTCGATGGCGACGACCCGCTCGTCGTGGCACCGCCGTCCTGGCGCCCCGACCTGACGCTGCCGGTCGACCTGGTCGAGGAGGTGCTGCGGCTCGAGGGCTACGACAGGATCGGGGCGATGCTGCCCGCCGCGCCCGCGGGCCGCGGTCTGACTCGTGACCAGCGGCTGCGCCGGGGCCTCGTCAGCGCGC
>JBKJZO010000167.1:0-47034 GCA_046715235.1 Mycobacteriales bacterium | reverse complement strand
TCGAGCCTGTCCCCCCAGTGCCAACAGCTGTTGCAGACGGCCAGCGTGATCGGGCGGCGCTTCCGGCTCGACGTGCTCGCCGAGACTCTCGGCTCGGACGCGGGCTCCGTCCTGGCAGTCGTTGACGAAGCACATGTCGCCGGGCTGGTGCGCAGCAGCGGGATCGGCTCGTACGAGTTCTCGCATCCCCTGATGGCGGAGGCGTGCTACGCCGGCGCCGGACTCCCCCGGCGGGTGCGCCTCCATCGCGACGTGGGCGAGTCCTTGGAGCAGTTGCGCGATCGAGGGCTGTCCATCCCGTCGGCCGAACTTGCTCACCACTACGCGAACGCCGCCGCGTCCGGGGTCGCGGCCAAGGCGGTGCGGTACGCCGCGGCCGCGGGTCGGGAGAGCATGGAGATGCTTGCTTACGAGGACGCGGCGCGAGACTTTCAGCGCGCTCTCGCCGCGCAGGAGCTGTGCCCGGCCGACGACGCGGTTCGTGCCGAGTTACTCCTCGACCTGGGTGACGCACTGTCGGCGGCAGGCGACCAGCCGGGCGCGCGATCGGCGTACGACGTCGTGGTGCGGCTGGCTCGTCAGCACGGATGGCCACACCTGCTGGCCCGCGCCGCTCTGGGCGTCGGGTCTGGTCCCGGCGGGTTCGAAGTGCCGCCGTTCGACCAGGAGCAAATCGCACTGCTCGAGGAGGCCGCGACGCTCGCCGACGGCGCGTTGCGCTCGCAGGTCCTCGCGCGCCTCTCGGTCGCACTGTCACTGGACGCCGACCTCGGACGCCGGGCGAGCCTGAGCACCGAAGCGGTCACGCTCGCTCGCGACGAAGGCGACGAACTCGCGCTCGGCTACGCCCTCGCGTCGTGGTGCGACGTCATCGCCGGGCCGACGGACGTCGAGCGCCGGCTCGACGCGAGCACCGAGATCCTGGCCTGTGCGACCAGTGCAGGCGACACCCGCCTCGAGCTGCTCGGACGGCGACTGCGGGTCGTCGCGTTGCTCGAAGCGGGCGCCATCAACGAGGTGGACGGCGAGATCGCGTCGTACGCCGCCCGTGCCGACCGGCTGGGACAGGTCGGGTACTCGTGGTACGTGCCGCTGTGGCGGGCCATGCGCGCTGACATGGAGGGTGACCTGGACGCGGCGGAACGTCTGCGGCTCGAGGCGACCCGCATTGGCGAGCTCGCGCACAGCGACAACGCGGCCATGCTCACCACCTCGCAACGAGCCATGCTGCAATGCGAGACCCGCGAGCCTGCTGATGCCATCGCGTTCTTCGCCGACCTGACCGCGAGATGGCCGAGGTACGCGATCATGACCCGACCGGCGCTGGCCTACGCCCACGCCGCCGGCGGCGACCTCGACCGGGCTGCCGACGTACTGGCGGCCGTCACCCTTGCCGACTACACGTTCGACGCCCTCGGCTCGGAGTGGCTGCCGTCGGTCGTCATGCTCGCCCACGCCGCCTGGCTCACGCGTGCGGATGCGATGGCCACCGAGCTGTACGCCGCGCTGGCGCCGTTCGGCCACCTGTATGCCATCGACGGCATCGGCGGCTACAACATGGGGAGCGTCGAGCGGCCGCTGGGGCTGTTGGCCGCGCTGTCCGGCGTAACTGAGCGAGCCAGCCGGCATCTGGAAGCCGCGCTGCTGCAGCACCGCGGGACTGGAGCGGCGTTGCTGGTCGCGGGCACTCTGCGCGACTCGGGCGAGGCTCTGGGCAATGAGGCACAGCGGGCCGAGGCGAAGGCCCTGTTCGCTTCGCTCGGCCTGAGCCATGCCGCCGACGCAGTCGAGGCTCCTGTTCGGGCCGAGCCGGCGGCGCCGGACGCCCCCAACCGCTTCCGCCGAGACGGCGAGGTCTGGTCGATCGGCCTCGACGGGACGGCCGCGCATCTGCGCGACACCAAAGGAATGCGTGATCTCGCGAAGCTCCTTGCCCAGCCGGGCAACGAGGTGCACGTGCTCGATCTGGTTGCTGAAGGTCCGACGCTCGCCTCCGATGCGCCGGGTGACCCGATCGACGACTCCGCGCGTCGCCAGTACCGCGCCCGGCTGCTGGACATCGAAGCCGACCTGGCCGACGCGGATCAGAACGCCGACGTCGTCCGCTCGGAGCGCCTGCACGTCGAACGCGACGCCCTGATCGCGGAGCTCTCGGCAGCGTACGGACTCGGTGGGCGCGCGCGGCCGCGCGGCGATTCAACCGAGCGGGCGCGCTCCGCGGTGACTCAACGCATCCGGGACGCAATCACACGCATCGAGGCAGTCGATCCCGGCCTGGGTAGCCACCTGCGCCGGTCCGTGCGTACGGGCACGTTCTGTTCCTACGTGCCGGAACACCCCATCAACTGGGATCTATGACACGTTTTCGCGCCACCGTCACACCGTAAGACGAAGACTCACGCAACTTGAGTAGAGCCAGCAGACGCTAGCTCCCACGGAGGTCACCATGACGCCACAGACCACTTCTGTCGCCGACCGGCTCGACACAGCGTTCCGGGACGCGGACTGGGAAGCCATCACGTCGACGTACGCACCCGACGTACTGCTCGACGTGAACCTGCCCACGTGGCGGTTCCAGCTCCAGGGCCGTGACGCGGCGGCCCAGTACTTCGTCGAGACGACGAAGGGCTTCGCCAACCTGCGATGCACGCACCACCGGGTCTTTCCCACCCGCGAAGGCGTGATCATCGAGGAGGAGATGCGCTTCGACGGTGACGACGGCGAGTACCTGTGGCGAGCCCTGGACATCTTCGTCATTGACGGCGACGCCGTCGTCGAGCACACGGAGTACTGCACAGGTTGCTGGCCGCCCGGCGAGATCGCGCGGCAAGCCGACGAAGCCCCCATGGTCCGGTGGTGAGGCGGCCCCCGACGCCGCCACGCCTGCCAAACGACCACACCCCACAACCGCCGCGGTGAAACCGTGGAAGGGAAGGAAAGCCATGCCCAAGACATCCAAGGCGACCGCATCCAAGTCAGTCGAACTCGACGGCTACGAGGGTCACATCGAGAACTTCGAGGGCGGCTACACGGTCGCGTTCGAGACCTACACCGCCGACGCAGACCTGGCGCCGTTCTTCGTCGGCCTGCCTGACGACAAGTGCCAGGCCCCGCACTGGGGCTACGTCGTCAACGGCAAGCTGACGTTCAAGACGGCAACCGGGGACGAGACGTTTGAGACCGGCGATGCGTACTACGTCGGCCCGGGGCACACCCCGGTTCTGTACGCCGGCACGGAGGTCATCGAGTTCAGCCCGACCACGGAGCTGCAGCACACACTCGAGGTCGTCGAGAAGAACATGGCAAACGCGAGCTGACGGAGGTCGGCCGCCACGGTGGAGCGCGACGCCCCAACCGACCGCGACGCGCTCCCAGGTGAACAGGTCACCGTTGACGGGGTTCACGATGAGACGCAGGTAGCGTCCAATCGGTTGGCGTGCAGTTAAGGCGCGGGCGTGTACGACGTGACGGTTCCGCTGATCTCGTTGCCCACGAGGAGCAGCGGCGTGCCGGTGGGTGCGGATCCGGCGGGAGCGAAGGCCAAGCCCTCCGGTCCGGAGTCGGGGCCGACCGGGCCAGCGCCGTAGGTGCGGTTGTTGGCCCACGACTGGAACACCGGTGCGGCGGGGTCGGTGATGTCGAAGACCATGACGCCCCCGACCCGCTCGAGGGCGATGAACGCGTAGCGGCGGCCGTCGATCACACCGGTCGTCACGTTCTCGGGCTCGGGGCCCTTGTCGTCGCTGCGGTTGTCGACAGTGTTGTTGGAGTTGGAGACGTTGAACGCCACCGGGTTGAGCTGCGCGACAAGACGTTCGAGGTCGTCGCCGCTGTCGTAGACGAGCGTGCCGTCCGTGGTCCAGATGGAGAACGACCGGGCACCGAACGCGTGCAGCTGGTCGAAGTCACCGTCGCCGTCCGTGTCGCCGGTTGCAGTCGAGACGTTGAGCCGGCGTACGGCGGTCGGCAGCCCCGAAGGGAATGCGGCGGCATCGAGCCGGCTGGTCAGCGTCGATGCTCTGGCCGCTTCGATGTAGGAACCCCACTCGCGTACATCGCCCTCGTTGGCGGTGATCAGGTAGGTCCGACCGGCGTGCTTGAACGCGGCTATACCGTCAGGCTGGTACATCCCGAAGACCGGCACGGTCGTCGGCGCGATCGCGATGCCGTTCTGGTCGTTGCCGTCGAGATCGTTGCCGAGCACCCGGTAGTCCTTGAGGCCGAGCGGCATGACGCGGGTGATCCGCGCGTGCTGGATGTCGAGCACAGCAATCGCGTTGTTCTCCTGCAGCGTCACGTAGGCGGTCCGCCCGTCTGGGTCGACCGCGATGTATTCGGGCTCGATGTCCTGTGCGGCCGACGCACCCGGCCCGAAGATGCGGACGCCTGCCGGGATAGCAACTGAGCGGAAGTCAGCTTCGCGCACGAGGTTGCCTGCATTGCCCGCGTTGCCGTTCCGTCGCGCGATCAGCGGCCGGACGCTCATCACCGTCACCGATCCCTCGGGATCGACGGTGTAGTCGTCGTTCGGCTCCCCCTCGTTGGCAACCAGCAGGTGCTTGCCGTCGGGCGTGAACGTCACCATGTCTGGCAGCGCCCCGGCCTTCACCGACGTGAGCACATCACCGTCACGGTTGAGGAAGACGATGTTGCCCGGGTCCGTCTTGACCGCTGCGTCGAGCGCGACGGCGACGATGCCGTCCTTGGCTGCCACGCTGTTGCCGCCGGCGCCGTACGCGCTCAGGTCGACTCGGCGTACGAGGGTCAACTGCCCTTCCGCACCGACGCTGAGGATGTCGATCGCGGAGGTGGCCGTGTTGATGACGTAGGCGCGGTCACCGTCGAGTGCGACGATCTCAGCGCTCGCCGCGCCCAGTCCGGTGGCGTAGGAATCCGCCGGCGCGAGCGGGGAGGCTGCGGATGCGCCCGTCGCGCTGAAGGCGACGACGGCGACAAGGGTGGACACGAGAAACGTCTTCGAAGGCTTCATGGGTGCTGAGCCAAACAGCCGTTTCTGTCGCGCCAACCAACACGTCGTGAACGATGCCTGAACGGCTGGTCCGCGAGGCGAGAGTGCCTACGCGAGCTGGGCGAGACGGCGGTGAGCGACTCGTGCCATCGCCTGATACCGGGCGACCGGCGTCATACCCATGAAGTGCAGCGCGTGCGGGTCGCGCACCTGGGGGCGGTCGGCGTACGACGACGCCGTGCTGTTGAACGCGTCGCCTTCATCGCGGTCGTCGAGCCACGGCTGGTTCCAACCTGTCGGCAGCCAGCTCGTGCCTGACAGGAAGTGGTTACCCGGGCCGGGGCCGGCCCAGTGATAGCGCTCATCGCCGCGGTCCCAGCCGAGTGTTTGCAGCACCGCGCCCTGATCGGCCCACGGGCCTGGCTGCTGCCCAGCGCGTTCGACCGCGTCGAGGAAGGACCACGAGTCGCGACAGGAACGCATGAGCCACACGCCCGTGTTGGGGTTGACCCGGTGTTCGGCCGGCACGGACTCCAAGGCGAGCGCCTGGAAGTGATCGGCGTGCAGGTGAGTCGCGATGTCCTCGTCGTTGCGCAGCAGTAGTACGTCGGCGTCGAGCCACAGCGCCATCGGATAGACCCGGAGCGCCTCCCGAAGCAGTTGGATCTTGGCCCACTTGGCGCGCTGCGCGCCGGCGTCCGCACCGAAACCGTCGGAAGGTAGGTCGACAGCCTGCACGGCCCAGCCCCACTCGGCGGCCCACCGCTCGAACGTCGGCAGGGACAGGTCGTAGAGCACTGACCGCATCTGCGGTCCGGCCGCCGTGACTACCGCGCCGGCGGCGTACCTGGGCAGTGGGTGGCTAGGGCGTGTCACGGGCGCCTCCCTGCTAAGTCAGCCGAAGCAGACCGCAGGGAGGTGTCGCGCCGCCGACGTACACAGAACCAGCCGGTAAACCTCTCGCGAAAACGGTTGCCGTGGGCGGGGGGGAAGCGCGCGATCAGGCGGCGAGGACGTCGTCCATCTGGGCCATCGCTTCGCGCATGCCCTCCTCCATCCCCATGTTCACCAGCTGCTCCATCGCCTCCAGGCTGGGGAAGGTCGTGGTGGTCACCACCTGCGTGACGCCGTCCTCCTCGGAGAGCACAAACCGCATGGTCATCGTCGGCAGGTCGGGGTTGGGAGCTCCGCTGTCGTCGGCGAACCCGTCCCGCGCTTCGAAGGAATGCGGCGCGTCGACCGCCAGGATTTGCCACCACCCGTGGTGCTTGTCGCCCTCTGGCCCCGTCATGAAGTAGGTCACGTTCCCCCCGGGCACGAGGTCGTGGTCGACGACTGTGGCGGGGTAGGTGGGCGGGCCCCACCAGCGCTCGAGCTGGCGAGGGTCGGCGTACAACTGCCACACCCGTTCGAGGGGGGCGTTGAACTCGGCCGTCACCTTCATGGTGAGGGTCGCGGGGTCCTTCTCCACTTCCTTAAGCGTCATCGGTGTTTCTCCTTGTTCGTCGCTGTCTCGCTCTCGGCGAGGATCTCGTCCATCTGATCGATGCGGCTGCGCCAGACCGCTTCGTATTGATCGAGCAGCCGGTTGACGGTGCGCAGCGCCTCGATGTCACCCCGCACCAGTTGTTCTCTGCCTTGACGGCGTTTGTGGACCAACTCGGCACACTCCAGTACGGCCACGTGTTTCTGCACCGCGGCGAAGCTCATCGGGTAGCGCTGGGCCAGCGCGGATACCGAGAGCTCGTTTTGGAGAACCACCCGCACGATGTCGCGGCGGGTGGGGTCGGCCAACGCATGGAACAACCGATCGCTGCGATCGGCAGCGGCTCGCTCGGCGACCCCACGACGTACAACCATATAGTTGTACGTTATCCGCCAGGGTGGCCCCGTCAAGAGGGCGGATCAGATCGCCTGTCGCGAGGGCAGCGGCACTCCTGTCCTGCCGCCTGTACTACTTTCCCGGCATGGCTCGCGAGAAGCGTTCGGTGTCGTTGCCAGCGGAGCTCGCCGAGTCGATCGACAAGGCCGCCGCGAACGGCGGCACCACCTTCAGCGGGTGGCTGGCGGAGACGGCCGCGCAGAGGTTGCGACTCGAGGCCGGGCGGCGCGGGCTCGCTTCCTGGGAGAAGGAGCACGGACCGCTCACTCCCGAAGAACTCGCAGCGGGGCTTGCGCGTGCGCGCTCAGCGCTGGGCCGGACCAAGGCCCGTTCGACCCGCCGCTCGGCATGATGGGCGGCGTCACCTATGACACGGGTGCACTGGTCGCTGCCGCGCGCAATGACCGGGCGATGTGGGCATTGCATGCCGGCTTCCTTGCCGAGGAGGTCGGCCCGATCGTGCCTGCGCCAGTGCTGGCCGAGGCATGGCGCGGCGGCGGCCGGCAGGCGAGCCTGTCTCGGCTTCTCGCGTTGTGCGAGGTCGAGGAGATGAGCGAGGAGCAGGCGCGCCGAGTCGGCGTACTCGCAGGAAAGGCATCTCACGACGACATCGTCGATGTGACCGTCGTCGAGGGCGCAACCCGGCGTCGCGATGCCGTGGTCACATCGAACGACGGGCACATTCGGGCGATCGCCAACGCCTCGGGCGCGCGGCTGCGCATCGAGCACGTGTAACGGCAACACGCTCAGTCGCACGCGCGAGCGTAGCCCGGCGTCCGGAGACGTTTCGCCCGAACGACGCAAGGTGTCTGCGCTGGTGCCGATCGCACGCCGGCCAGCCCCGGTCGGCTGACCTGCGGTTATTGCATGTGGTGCGCTCGGAGGGACTCGAACCCCCAACCTTCTGATCCGTAGTCAGATGCTCTATCCGTTGAGCTACGAGCGCTTGGCGGAGGCTCCGGGATTTGAACCCGGGATGGGGTTGAAGCCCCAAACCGCATTAGCAGTGCGGCGCCATAGACCGGACTAGGCGAAGCCTCCCTGGAGCCTGACAAGCAAACGAGGCCGCTCGGCCCGCGCCGATGATACGGGGGCCCGGGTACGGCGGCAAAGGAGATGGGGGGGTGCTCTCCGGCGGCCAGTCCCCGCCATCCCCCCCATACGTCGGCAGAGGTCGATCTTGCCCACACCGCCAATTGGATCAACGGTGAACGATCCAACCGAAGTATTTCCGGTGAACTCTTGACAACAGCGACAGAACCGACTACCCGTCCCCAAGCTTGTCCACACCCTGTGGATCAGGGCGAGATGCGTCGATTTAGACGGATCTTCTCCGCGGCGAGCCAGCCCAGCATGTTGCGCACGGGGTCGCGTTGCCACACCAAAGCGGAGCCGGTGTCGAGGATCGCGATGCTGTCTTCGTCCTCGCTCACCCAGACCCGCGCCGGCACCGGATCGCCCGTCGGCAGCGCCTTCGCATTGGGGCCGAGCAGCAGACTGCCGACGCTCTCGCCGCCCTGCCACACGTCGGCGGCCCACGGCGTGATGCGTCCCTGCGCACCCTGCACCGGACGCCGACGAGCAGTGACGTCGTACGCCGACAGGCCGCGATCGATCGCGGCAAGCACCCGGCGCTGATGCTTGCGAGCCGCGCGTCCGACGTACCGGCCGAACAGCATGAGCACGAGCCCGGCCCCGACTAGGGCGAGCCACTCGTTCGAACGTCCCCCGTTCGCGTCGTAGACCACGGCGGGGTCGCCCGTGTCGACGCGGACGGTGACCGGACCGCCCAGCTCGTAGCTGCGAGCCGGGTCACGCAGCTCGACGATCGCGCGGCCACCGTCGGGTGCGGGAACAGAGACAGTTGGCGGCTGGCGACCACCGCCGACGGACTCGACGACCGCGATGGCGAGTCGCCCGTCCTCGTGCGGCTTGGGGCCGAAGAGCCCCGAGTAGAGGCCGGCCGCGACGACGCCGAGGCCGAACAGCACGATGGCGACGCCGATAAGCCGGGTGCCTCGCATGCTGCGACGGAACGGCGCGGCATCCTGCAGCGTGGGCGGACCGCCGGAGTAGGGCACGAGCCAGGCTAACGGGAGGCGCCCTCTTCGGTCAGCAGCCCGCGCCGCCGAGCCAGCGCTACCGCTTCGGTACGCGAGGTCGCGCCGAGCTTGGCCAGGATGTTGGAGACGTGCACGCTGACGGTCTTGCCGCTGATGTAGAGCTGGGTGCCGATCTCGCGGTTGCTTTTCCCTTGGGCAACGAGCAAGAGGACTTCGTGCTCGCGAGCGGTCAACGCCTCAGTGAGGCGCGACGGCGTCGCGGGCGAGGCGCCCGTCAACAACTGCAGTTCGGCCAGCAGCGGCTGCGCGTCGAGTCGTCGCGCGGTCGCGCGCACGAGCGAGATCAATGTCGCGGCCTCGTCGGAACGACCGACTGCCTTGAGTACGGCGGCGAGTCGCGCCCGTGAGCGCGCCAGCTCGAAAGCGTGGCCGTAGACCTCGAATCCCAGGACCGCACGCTCCCACGCGGCGACCAACTCCTTCTCATCCGGGGCGTCGACACCGGTGAGCCACCGCAGCCGCGCGTGCTCCGCGGCCACCCGCGCCAGCCACGCCTCGCCCTCGGGCCCACGTTTTTTGCCACGCACCCGGCCGGGTTCGGCGGCGCGCGCCGCGTCGCGCAACTCGTCGCCGCGTCGCGCGAGATCCGCGCGCTCCTTCGCTCCGGAGCGAGCCGCCTCGGCGCCGAGCTGCCCGAGCAGGATGCCGCTCATGCGGATGCGCGCCTGAAAGTTGTGCAGCTCCCACAGCTCGCTGACGCACTGCACGACGTCGTCGTGAACCCGTTGCGCCGCCTCGAGATCGCCGAAGTCGCCGTACAAGTCGATGGCGGCCGTGCCGGACGTGATGGCGACCAGGCCCTCCCTCTGCCACCAGGGGCGCAGCACTGGTAGCAGGTCGAGCGCGCGCGCGTCGCCGCGTCCTGCGGCAACGGCCACCCCTACGGCCGCCAAACCGGCCTCGGCCAATCCCGGCGGTGACTCGCCCGACACGTCGACGGTGCGCAGCGCGGCGTCCCAGTCGCCCTTCACGTAGGCGACCTGCCCGGCGAGGATGCGCGCGTCGACGCCGTACGGCGCCCATGGGCGACCCATCTCACGCGCTCGGGCAGCGGCTGCCTCGAAGGCGGTGAAGGCCTCGTCGAGCCGGCCGAGCTCATAGTGCAGACCGCCGATGCTGGACATGCTGCGTAGCTCCGCGCCCGGAGCGCTGGCGCGCCGCGCCTCCTCGACCGCTTGCTCCAGAGCGCGCTTCGACACCTCAGGATCGCCGGCGCGTTCTTCGATGCGGGCGAGGGTCGTCGCGGCATCGGCGGTGACATCAAGCAGTTCGAGTTTGTGCGCGAGTTCGAGTGCGTCACCCGCCCACCGCGCGGCCTCGTCGTCGCGGTAGTGGTCGGCGTTGCTGCGCGCGTGTACGGCGAGCACGCGGGCGCGCAGCGCGTCGGCGGACTGGGCCGGCACGAGGCTCAGCGCTTCAGTCGTAGCAGTGAGTACGTCGAGCGGCGAGTCGGTCATGAACGCCGCCTGGGCGTAGGCGACGAGCAACCGCGCCCGATCGCGCGGGTCAGCGTCACGGGGCAGCACGTCGAGCTGGTCCTGCACGAGGGCCACAGCGCGGTAAGGATGCCCGGCGGCGTTGGTGGCCATGCTCGCTCTGATCACGAGATCTATGACGTCGATGTCACCCGCGCCGGCCGAAACGGTTTCGCTGTCGGTCAGCAGTTCGAGCGCCGTCTCGTAGTGGTGCGCCGCCTCGTCGGGGCCGGCAAGCGACATCGCCTCGTCACCGGCCTGGATGCTCGCGCGCATCGCCGTCGGGAGGTCGTTTGCCAGCCGCGCATGCCGGGCGAGCTCGGCTGCGGTGCCCTCCACGTCGCGGGCGGCGAACGCCGACGCGTAGACACCGTGCAGCCTGACCCGTTCGCCGGGCAGCAGGTCGTCGTACACCGCCTCGGCCAGCAGCGCGTGCCGGAACGCGTAGCCGGCCGCGCCGACAGTCACCAGCACGTTGCCCTCGACCGCCGCGCGGATCGCGCGCTCGAGTGCGCCGTCGTCGATGCCGGCGACGCGGGCCAACAACGCGTGGGACACGCGCCGGCCCGCCACGGACGCCGCACGGATCGTCAGCCGCGCGGTGTCGTCGAGCTGGTCGATGCGCAGCAGCAGCAGGTCGGCGAGGTCAGTCGGCAGGGCGCCGCCGTCGAGTCCGGACGCGGCCACAAGCTCTTCCGTGAAGAAGGCGTTGCCCTCCGCGCGCTCGACGATCCGGCGTACATCCATCTCGCGCAGCGGCGCCGGGTGGAGCGCCAGGACGAGCGCGCGGATGTCGGCGTCCGCCAGCGGCATGAGCTGTATCCGGCTGACCCCCGGAACGCGCGCCCACTCGGCGGCCGCGGCGCGCAACGGGTGGCGGCGGTGCAGGTCGTCGCTGCGATACGACGCCACGATCGCGACGCGTTCGGCGAAGCGCCGGGTGAACAAGAAACTGAGCATCTCCCGGGTCGACTGGTCGGCCCAGTGCACGTCTTCTATGACGACGAGCAGCGGCCCCTCCCGGCTCAGCTCGTCGAGGGCCGCGCGTACGACCTCGAACAGATCGGAGCGCTGCATGCCGGTCGCCGGTACGTCGTCAGCTCCGGTGAGGACGCGCCGGCCAGGCATCAGCCGCGCGATCTGCGGATAGGAGTCGACAAGGGACGCGGCCAGCTGCGGCGCCTCATCAGCGAGACGCCCGAACACCTCGCTGAACGGCAGGTAGGGCTGCGCGCTGTCACCGAAGTCGAAACAGTGACCGACGAGCACCCGCCAGCCCGCCGCGCGCGCCTGGTCGCGCAGTTCGGCCAGCAGCCGGGTCTTGCCGACCCCCGCGTCGCCGGCCAGCAGAACCGCTCCCGGGGGCTCGCCCGAGGCAACGCCAACGAGACTCGACAGTCGGCCGAGCTCCGTGGCTCGACCGACCAGAGGACCACTGGCCGTCGCTTCGGGCGCCATGGCGCCCATCATTACGGCTGGGAGCGACACTGTGGACCCGTTTATGCGGCAGCTGCGGTCAGGGCCCGCGCCTTGCGGCCGGTCACCGTGGCGATCCGCTCGCCGCAGGTGCACTCGAGGACGACGATGATCCCGAGGTCGGTGTTGACCAGGCCGCGGATCGCGCGGTTTCCGAGGACAACATCGGAGCCGTGCTGTGGGCAGAAGACGTGGAACATGGTGGGCTCCTTCTCGGCTCAGGCGTGGCTGTTATGGCCCAGGTGCTCAGGCGTGCGACGCGACGCGCTGACGGAGGTGGCTGAGGCGGGCGAATCGACGCGCCGGCCGGCGCTCCGCGCGGACGGCCTTGGCCTTGCGCGGCCCGTAGAGCTCCTTCGCGCGCTCGGTGCGGTAGGCGATCTCGGCGTTGACGATCTCCGGCGTGGTGAACATTTCGGCTCCTTCGCTTGTCCGACGCCGTTGACATTGCGCGTCTGAGGAGCCCCGCCACATCGGGACAATGCCTTATCTCTTGCCGACGCCTGTGAGCCGGGGGCCTTAGATCGGACTAAGGCCCTTAGAGCGTCACCAGCCGCGCGCGGCAGAAGAGCAGTCCAAGTTCTGGCGCGTGGAGGCAAACGCTCCCGGGCGTGTTGCCAGGGGTGTGCCGCTCGGCCACGTTGATGTGGTCTTGATGCGCATGCGTGCAGACGATCGCCAGCACCCGGCGTACGCCGACCGCCGTTGCTATTGCGCGCGCGTCGCGAGCCGCGTCGATCACGACGACCTCGGACGCGTCACCGACGATCCACTCGCTCGATCGTCGCGGTCACAATGTCGACTCCTCCGGCCGGCGGCTGCGCCGCCATATCACCGGTCCCTGCGAACTGTCTCATTTGACCGAAGTGTCCGTCGGGATGCTTTGATCGGCGGCATGACCAAAGACGAGACATCGACGCGCCGCGTCCTGCTGGCCGGTGGCGGCGCGATTCCGGTTCTCGGCTTCGGCACGTGGCAGCTGCACGGCGAGGCGGCATACCAGTCAGTGCGCGATGCGCTTGCCGTCGGCTACCGCCACATCGATACGGCGACGGCGTACGGCAATGAGGAGCAGGTGGGTCGCGCTCTGCGCGACAGCGGCGTCCCCCGCGACGAGGTCTTCATCACGTCGAAACTCCGCCCGGAGGACAGGCACGTTGCGGCGGCGATGATCGAGCAGAGCCTGCGGCTATTGGGAATCGACGCACTCGACCTGTGGCTCGTGCACTGGCCGAACGGCGAGGACCCGCTCGTCGACACGTGGCGCGAGATGCTCGCCCTGCGCGACGTGGGCCAGACCGGCGCGGTCGGCGTGAGCAACTACAGCCCGCGGCAGATCGACGTACTGGTCGAGGCGACCGGCGAGGCGCCGGAGGTCAATCAGATCAAGTGGAGCCCGTGGCTGTACGACGCCGCGCGCCTTGCGCACAGCCGTGGCCGCGGCGTGGCGCTCGAGGGTTACAGCCCGTTTCGTGCGAGCCGCCTGAACGACCCGGTGCTCACCGAGATCGCCGCAGCCCACAACGTGACGCCCGCGCAAGTCGTGCTTCGCTGGCACGTCGAGCACGACGTGGTCGTCATCCCGAAGTCGTCGAACCCCGAGCGCATCAAGGCGAACGCCGACATCTGGGGCTTCAGTCTCTCCGGGCATGAACTAGCGCGCATCGACCTGCTCGCGCGCTAGGACAGGCGCGGCTCAGGCGCGCTTGTTGTCGAGCTGCTGCAACAACTTGTGCGCGGCCAGCTCGACGTCCTTGTGGCTGTACTCCGCCGCTCGGAGCTGACAGGCAATCAGCGCGCTGCGATGAACCCGATGGAAGTCGCCGTAGACGAACCCGTACCTCGACTTCGTGTCATCACTTGCCCCATCGATCAGGCCCAGGTGCCATTCGCCGAACTCATCCCATGAGTGCGACTCGAGAAACGTGTTCTCGTCGTCGGCACTCGGTTGGACGTCGCCCCACGCGCTCTCGACGACGTACTGATGCGCGTCGATCAGCCGTTTCGCGTGGGCGACGGCCTTTTTGTTGACGGTGTACGACGGCATCGCCCGACTCTAGGGGATGCGGTAGGCCTGTTGCCTGTCAGGTCGCTGCGCCGTCAGCCGCGGCACGCAAGGCGGCTATGTCGAGCTTGCCCATCGCGAGCATCGCCTTCATCGCGCGCTCGGCCCGCTTCGGGTCGGCGTCGGTGAACAGCTCATCCATGCCCGCCGGCACGACCTGCCAGGACAGGCCGAACTTGTCCTTGACCCAACCGCACGGCCCTTCCTGCCCGCCGCCCTCGGTCAGTCGCTCCCAGTAGTAGTCGACTTCGCCCTGGTCCTCGCAGGTGATCGCGAACGACACAGCCTCGTCGAAGGTGAACTCGGGGCCGCCGTTGATTGCGACGAACCGATGACCGTCCAGTTCGAACTCCACCGTCATCACCATGCCGGCCTCACGCGGCCCGCCCTCCGGGTAGTACGTGACGCTGTCGATTCGCGAGTTCTTGAAGACCGTCAGGTAGAACGTCGCAGCCTCTTCAGCCTCAGTGTCGAACCACAGGTTTGGAGTGATCTTCTGCTGCATGGCGCTGTTCCTCTCGTACGGCGGGCGCAGGCGTTACCGCGGAAACGCGATGTCCACAGGCAGCACGCTCGGGGAGCTAAGCGTTCAGAGCGCGGGCCACTTGCCTCCGTGCCGCGCCGGGTGCGGGTAGTGCTCGCCAACGCGACCCGGATGATCGTTGTCCAGATGCTGGCGTAGCTCGTTCTCCGTCCGGAACCGCAGCTCGCAGTCAGGACACTGGTGCACCGTCATCGCGACCTCCCGTGCTCACTCCAGGTGTACCCGCGGTCGCCCAATCAATCAACCCCTCGGGATCTCAGGGAGCCTGCCAGCCGCGGCCGGGCAACGGTGCGCCAGAATCGCAGGCATGTGGCGGGACCTTGTCAGGCGTTCCGCGTCGGATTCCTGCGACTTGGGACCCCAGGCCGCCACGCAACCACACAACACAGCGAGGCTCAGCGCGGTCGGTCCCATCACCGCCCGGGGAAACTGACGAGTGCCGACCGCGCGACACCTGCCTGCTGCGCCGCCCGGACGACTGCCGCCGTACCGTCGACGTGTATTGCTTGGTAGGTCTGCGCACCGATTTCACGGTTGATACCTGCGCAATGCGCGACCGCGTTGCAGCCCTCGAAGGCTTGACGCAGCGACTCTTCTTCGGTGATTCCGGCCCGGACGAGACGGACCCCGGGCGTCGCAAGGATCTGCTTAGCCCAGGGGCGTTGATCGACGCCCCTGGCGACGATGACGACTTCGTGTCCGGCGGTGGCGAGGGCGATTGCGAGGTGACCACCGACGAGTCCGGTTCCTCCGGTGATGGCAACTCGCACGCGGCCGGTCCCGCCTGTTCGTCCGTGATTCACGGCGTCGAAGACGGTCACGAACCGCCTCTGTCTTGGCGCCGCTCATGATCCGCGAGCTTCCGGGCGGCCGTTCTGCGACGCTCGCGATACAGATCCGGGTCGGCGTCGAACTCGTCGCAGTCGCGACGCCAACAGTCGAAGTCGTCGCGGATATCGTCGAGAGATCTCACGTAGAAACCCGGGGGCCCATGGTGGATCAGGTGCGGAGTGGCCGTGTTGAAGGCCATCGTGAACCCGTGCAGCATTTGCAGAGCGGTGCCCACCATCGTGTCCGTCGGGGGAAACGAAGGGCCTTCGCCTTCCACCCAAGGAACGGTCCAGCCATGGACGTCTTCTCTGCTGCAAGAGCCGTCCAGGATCGCGAACCAGCGTGCCTTGATCTCGGAGCGGCTAGGCCAGTTCGGTTCTGTCATGGCGACAGAATGCCGCAGACCGTCCGCGGTGTTCGAGAACATAAGGCGACTCGCGCCATCGTCCGTCGTTCTGTTCCTTACGACCCGAGACGGGTACGTCGACCGCCGCCACACGCATCCGCGCACGGATGCTCCGCGCGTCGTGCACTGATCACCTTGCTCGGGCGACGAGACTTCTTGCGTGGCAATCGCAGGCCGTACCTACTCGCGCACGTACCGGGTGCAGTCGAAAGATGATCTGCTCGACTTCCTGCTCGAAGCGGTTCAGGAGAGCGGGGCTCGACTGCTTTTCGCCAGCCCTACTGACGCGGCTCCGCTTTTCCTAGGACTTGAGGTTGGAGCGGAGGAACGCATTGGGCTGCTGGTATACCCCTTCCGCTGCAATCACTCGATCAGAGGTCGCGCCGCAGATGAGCATCGATTGCAGGTGCGGTACGGCGGCGAGCAATCCTGGGTCAACGACGATCACGCGTTGGGTCGTGACATCGCTGGCGTGGACGTGACTCTCGTGCTGGGCCTGCATCTGGACGCTGGAGTCTTCATTGGGCTCGACCCACAGTTGTACGACCCCTTGCCGATGGGCATCAGTGTCGAGTTCAAGCAGCACCAGGTTGACGAAGCACGGGCAACTGGTTGGGCGGTTTGGGAACGCGTCAATCGCAGCGGCACGCGCCGGTCCACTCCTCGTGCCAGAAACGAGCTAGAGACAGTCGTTGGTTTCCGCCCTGATCGTCTGTTGGATTACGTGCGCTTCGAGAGGGAAGCTAGCTCGCTTGCGCTCGACCCGCCGCTTCGCTACCGAGCCGCTGAGGCCGTATCGACTCGGCGCACCTCGGGCCACGCCACAAGGCACGCGCTCGAGGACGAGTTTGGTCTCGACCACATCGAACTCATGGACATCATCTCCGACCGCGGGCGGCTCAAGATTGCTGTGCGTGGAGGTGTGGCGGAGTACCACCTGCAGCGACATCTGGAAGCGGACCCGCTCGTTGCCTCCGTCGTTCAGGTCGATCGGGATGGCCCCCCGGACTTCGACGTGGACTTGCGTGATGGGCGTCGGCTTTCGGTGGAGTGCAAGAACGCCAGTCCGCACGGTTACGCGCGTGCGGATCAGCTCGGCGACGCCCCTGGCGACCCGAAAGTTGAGGTGCAGAAGACACGGGCGCAGAAGGGCGACCCCGCTGGTCGGCTCTACCGCGCCGATCAGTTCGATGTGCTCGCGGCCTGCCTCTTCGCCTCGACGGGTCGCTGGGACTTTAGGTTTCGCCGATCAAGGTCATTGTCGATGGACAAGACGCACCCGGATCGGATCACGCCGATGCAACGGGTCAACGTCAGGTGGTCTAGCACCATCAGCGAAGCTGACTGATCCACAGATCGCCGACGTGGCAACCACGTTCCGTCGGACCGCGGTGGCATTCTCTGGGACATGGCTAACGGCGACACGATCTCCCTCTTCGCCGGTGCCGGCGGGCTCGATCTCGGTGTTGAGCAAGCCGGTTTCACTGTGGCCGTTGCCGTAGAGATCAACGCCGACGCTGCCGACACCATGGAGAAGAACTTCCCTCACATGGCGGCCCCCGTTGTGCGGGACGACATCCTGTCCGTCACAACGAAAGAACTGCTGCGACGCGGCGGCTTCAAGGGGCGGGAGCGCCCTCGCTTGCTGATCGGAGGGCCTCCCTGCACGCCGTTTTCGAAGTCTGGCTTCTGGCTTGACTGGAAGCGCGCGGGCAAGGACCCAAAGGCAAGTCTGTTGCAGGAGTACACCCGCGTTCTTGCGCAAGCCAAACCTGCTGGATTCCTCCTCGAGAACGTGTACGCGCTCACGTACAACAACTTGCAGAGCCGACCGGCGTTCGAGCGACTCCTCCGCGAGGTCCATGAGGCCGGCTACAAAAGCCGCTGGGCGGTATTGAACGCCGCAGACTTCGGAGTACCCCAGGCACGTCCCCGGCTGGTGATGATTGGCGTTCCTAAGGGCGAGCCACTTCCCGAGCTGCCTTCGGCCTCTCACGGTGGCCGTTGGGAGCGACGGCACATCGGTCACGAAGCGACGGCGCACGTTTCGGCGGGTCAAGCACTCGCGGATCTTGACGCGCCAATAGAGGCGGAGGAAGGGGTTGGTGGTCGGTACGGCCACTTGCTGGCAGAAATCCCACCCGGCTCGAACTACCTCCACTACACGGCCAAACGTGGTCACCCGAATCCGCTATTCGAGTGGCGGAGTCGGTACTGGTCGTTTCTCCTCAAACTTGACCCGTCCCGACCGTCCCCGACGATCCAGGCGCAGCCAGGGCCCTACGTAGGGCCTTTCCACTGGGACAACAGGCGTCTCCGCGTCCCTGAACTCCGGCGACTCTTCGGGTTCCCCGACGATTTCGCCTTCGTCGGATCTCGGTCATCCGTTCAGTCGCAACTCGGCAACTCCGTTCCGCCGCCACTTGGTCGGGTCGTAGCCGATCACCTGGCTCGCGCGATCTGACTCAGCGGAGGGCGAGAGATTCGAACTCTCGAGGAGCTTGCACCCCTAGCGGTTTTCAAGACCGCCGCCATCGGCCTCTAGGCGAGCCCTCCAAGCGTTCGAAGGCTACTGCACCCAGTTCACGTGCTCTGTCGAACTCCCGCGCCGATCGACGAAGCCACATCGCGCAGCTTGCCCGGAAATCGAGGCGACGGTCGCGGATGCGCCCCGTAGGGTCCGCGCATGACCATCACCCCGGAAAGCAAGGACTGGACCTGGGTCCTGGAGAAGAAGTGCGACGACTGCGGCCTCGACGCGAGCACCGTCGACCCCCGAGAGGTGGCGCAGAGGTTGCGTGAGGTCGCCGAGAGGTTCGTCGACGTACTCGGCGGCACGGACGTTCGCAATCGCCCGTCGCCGACGGTGTGGTCGCCCCTCGAATACTCGTGTCACGTTCGCGACGTGTTCAGGATCTTCGACGGCCGGCTGCAACGGATGCTCACCGAGGACGATCCGCTCTTCGCCAACTGGGATCAGGACGCGACCGCGGTCGAGGAACGGTACGACGAGCAAAATCCGGCGCAGGTCGCGGCCGAGCTGAGTGCGGCCGCCGAGACGATCGCCACGAGCTTCGAGAGCGTCGGCGACGACCAGTGGGAGCGCCCGGGCCGGCGCAGCGACGGCGCGCACTTCACGATCACGTCGTTCGCTCGCTACCTGCTGCACGACCCGATCCACCACCGCTGGGACGTCACTGGCGAGCGGAGCGACTAACCCGGCGAGCCGACGTACGGCGTCGTCAGGTCAATGTGGAGTCGCCTGCAGCACCATCAGGGCCATGTCGTCGCGCGGCCGCCCGTCCTGGAACTCGATCATGAGCGTCGTGAGCTCGTCGGCGAGAGCGTCGGCGGTCTGCGCATCGCTGGCTGCTACCGCCTCCTCAAGCATCCCGTCAGCGAATGACCCGTCCGGCGCGCGCCCCTCGACGAAACCGTCGGTGTAGAGCACCAGCATGTCGCCGACTTCGAGCGTCAACCGATCGACAGTCAGCTCCGGCTGCGGCAACAGCCCTACGACGTCGCCCGGCGTACCGACCGCCCGCACCTGCCCATCTCGGGTGCGGTGCAGCGGGAGCGGGTGACCGCCGACGGCGAACTGCAGGTCGATGCCGCACGCACCTGGCTCTGCGACCAGGTAAACGACGGTGGCGAAGCGGTCGTCGAGCTCCTCGGCCAGGATGGCGTCGTTGAGTTGGCAGAGGACGTCGACAGGGCTGCTGATCAGCCGCCCGAGGGCGCGCACGGTGTGCCGCACCAGCGACGTCAGGGTTGCGGCCTGCACGCCCTTGCCCGAGACGTCGCCGATGACGATGCCCCACGAGTACGGCGTACGCCGGAACGCGTCGTAGAAGTCGCCGCCGACGACCGACCCGCCCGCGACCGGCTGATAGCGCGCCGCGATGGTCAGTCCTTCGATGACTGGAATCGAGGGCGGGAGCAGGCTGCGCTGCAGAGTCCGCGCCGCTTTGATCGACCCGTCGAACTGCTGAGCGCGCTCGATGGCCTGCGCCGACTGCCTCGCGACGACAGAGAGAAACGCGAGCTCATCGTCGGAGAACCGCTGCGGCGTATGCCAGGCGAAGCCTGCGACGCCGACAGTGCGATTTATGCCGAGCAGCGGTACGGCGATGCCGGCAATCCCCCGACCCGGCATGCTCGCCAGCGCAGGCCAGCGTTCCGCGCGCTCCGCGGGTGAGGCCCAGGACACCGGGTTTCCCGTTCGCACCGCCTCCGCGGCCGGCACCTCGTCGTCGAGCGACATGTCGGTGAACCGGCCGATCACATCGTCCTCGTAGCCGACCGCGCTCAGCACCCGCAGCCGACGCCCGTCGGCCGAGAGATGAGCGAGTGTCGCGCGGTCGGCGGAAACCCCTGCCGCGGCCGTCGTCACCACGACTTCGGCGACCTCCTCGAGACTGCGCGCCTGCGACAACCGCGCGGTGATGCTCTGTAGCCGCTCCAGTCGCCCGGCCGCTTCTTCCGCTTCTGCGCGGGCACGCCGCTCGGTCGCGAAGACCTTCGCGTTGTCGATGGCGACGGCTGCATGCGCGGCGATCACGAGGACCAGCCGCTCGTGTCGCTCGGTGAACATGCCCGGGCGCTCGTGACCCAACAGCAGGGCGCCGGTCAGGGCTCGCCAGCGGCCGGACACGGGCACCGCGAGATAGGACCGCATCGGCGGGTGACCCGGTGGAAATCCCAGGTACGGCGCGTTGCGGCCGAAGCGCGGGTCAGCAGTGACGTCGTCGAGGCGAATCGTGGCTACGCCGTCGAACGTCGGCCCGAGCAGCCTCGACTTGCCTGGCATTCCGAGCGATGCGAATCGCTCTCGCGGAATGCCGGAGACCGTGAACAGCCTCGGCGACTCGCCCTTCTCGTCGACGGCGTCGAAGAAGAACGCGCCGAACTGCGCGTCTGAGAGCGCAGTCGCCGCGTCGCAGGTCGCTTGCACGACGTGGTCGAGGTCAAAACCGGAGTTGATGCCGATGGCCAGCCGGACTACAGCCTCAAGGTCGTCTTGGCGCTCGAAGAGCGCGTCGCTCATGCGTCCTCGCGAGGGCGGTTCGCGGTCACAGCGCGTCCACCGATCCGAGGTCGTAAAAACCCAGCGGGTCGTCACCGTGGTGATGACCGTTGTAGCTGACGATGACCCAAACCGTCTTGCCGCGTCCTTCCGCCCGGACGCCCCAGCGGGCGGACATCGTGGCGACCATGTTGAGTCCACGGCCGGTTCCGGCGTACTCGCTGTAGCGACGCTGCGCCGGCAGCGCCGGGCTGCCGTCAGTCACCTCGAGCAGGATGGTCGAATCGGCGCCGCGGGCCATGGACACAGTCATGTCCGTGCGCGCATGCAGCAACGCGTTGGTTACGAGTTCGCTGACCAGCAAGACCACGGAATCAGCGCACTGTTGGAGACCCCACAGGTCGAGTTGCTTGGATACGAAACGCCTGGACTCTCGGGGAGACGTGCCGGCGGCGGGCAACGTAATGGCCACGCGATCCCCGTCTACCGCCTCCGGACCCGACATACCGGAACGATAGCTGACGCCGGGACTCGCGGGGGGAAGAGATCAGGACCCAGCCGCGCGCCGCCTCGGAACGCTTACGTGAGCGGCACCAGGTGCTTCTCGGCGTCGACCAGGCGAACCTTTGCCCTGGGGTGCACGGCGTCGCGCCGCTCCGCGCGGTGCCATTCGTCGATGTACTTGCCGGTGTCCTGCTCGCCGGCCGGCATCAGAACGATGTCCGCGTCCTCGCGTTCGGCGTACGCCGCGAGTCCTTGGCCGCCGGGCTCGTTGGGGAGCCACCCGTAAGCGTCGGCGCCAGCCGCTCGCGCCTCCTGCACCTGCACTGCGAGGTTGTGGTAGCCGAGCTTCTCGATGGCGATGGGCTCGAGAGGCCTGTCGTAGAGCTCCGCTTCACCCTCACCAGCCCAGAAGTTGGGGCGTGCGTCGGTCATCTCGCTGCGTTGCGAAATGTCGTACAAGATGACGCGGGCGCCCGACTCGCGAGCCTGTTCGGTCGCGAAGTCGCGCACGGCGGCGTACCGGCCGCTGGAGTCTGTGCACGCGACGATGCAATGGAGTGCTTGCGGCATTTTCGGGTACCTCCACTCGCGGGCTCGCGGCGCGCAGTGCCGCACTACACCGGGGAGTGCCCGGTCGGCGCTGCGCTCACACCCGCTGGTTCATCGTCACACGATTCGCGCAGATTCGGGTTTCGCCGGCACGGGTCCGGTGCATGACAATGCCCCATGACCCAGGACCCGAGCGTGCCGATCATCGACCTAGCGCCAGAGCGCCCCGAGCCGGCTGACACACAGACGGAGCAGAGCCCCGAAACGGGCGTGAATGACTTGATCGAACACCCCGCCAAGGTGATCAGGATCGGCATGATGATCAAGCAGCTGCTCGAGGAAGTCCGGGCGGCGCCGCTCGACGATCTGAGTCGTAACCGGCTCAAGGAGATACACGAGGCGTCAATCGCCGAGCTGTCAGAGGGGCTCTCGCCAGATCTGCGCGAGGAACTCGCCCGGCTCACGCTGCCGTTCCAGGGCGGCACGCCCACTGACTCGGAGCTGCGGATCGCGCACGCGCAGCTGGTCGGCTGGCTCGACGGGCTCTTCCACGGCCTGCAGACCGCTCTCGCCGCGCAGCAGATGGCGGCGCGGGCTCAGCTCGAAGAGCTGTCGCGCCGGGCACTCCCGCCAGGCGCCGGAGGGCAAGGCCCGGAGGCGACTCCCAACAGCGGCGGCCCCTACCTCTAAAGCCTCCGCCGACAAGACCGAGCGCAGTTGTTCGACAGGCTCTAGCCCAGCCGCGCGCTACGCCGACGCCGCCAGTTCGAGCTCCGCCCGGCTCGGCAACACCTCCCCCGGGAGCAACTCCTGGAGAACGAGCTCCGGTGCCTGTACCGCTCTCGCCCTGCGGTCGACGACCTCCGGCGCCGTCAGCTCCGTGTCGGTGACGTGCAGGTCGCGCAGCTTGCGCGCGGTGACCAAGACCCGCCCCTCGAGCGAACCCACCGCCTTGTTGTAGGACTCGACTGCCTTGTCGAGCTGCTGGCCGACTCCCGCGATGTGCCCACCCAGCGTCGACAGCCGCAGATAGAGCTCCTTGCCAACCTCGCACACCTGCTTGGCGTTGGCGGCCAGCGCTTCCTCGCGCCATCCGAGCGCCACCGCCTTGAGCAGCATGATCAGCGAGGTCGGGCTCGACAGGACGACGCCCTTGCCGACGGCGTACTCAAGCAACCCGGCGTCGTGATCGAGGGCACCGGCAAGGAACGCCTCACCGGGCACGAAGAGGACGACGTAGTCGGGTGAGGGCTCGAACCGCTGCCAATAGGCCTTGGCGCCCAACGCGTCGACATGCGCCTTGAGCCGCCGGGCATGCTCGCGCAACCGCTCCCGGCGTACGCCGTCGTCGTCGGATTCCGCGGCGTCAAGGTAGGCAGCCAGCGGCACCTTCGAGTCGACGACGACGCTGCGGCCGCCGGGCAGCCGGACGACCAGATCGGGCCGAAGTACGCCGTCAGGAGAGCTCGACGTCGCCTGCTCCACGAAGTCGCAGTGCTCGACCATGCCGGCCAGCTCGACCACCCGGCGCAGCTGCATCTCGCCCCACCGGCCGCGAACATTGGGTGCCCGCAGGGCGTCGGCGAGACTGCGTGTGGAGTCACGAAGGCGCTCCTGCGTCTCGCCCAGTGAGCGCACCTGCTCGGTCAGCGCGGAGTAGGCCGACGTGCGCGCGGTCTCCAGACCGCGCAGCTGCGCCTCCATATTTGCCAACGACTCACGCAGCGGTGACACGAGGTGATCGACGGCCTGGCGCCGGTTGTCGAGCTCGCTGGTCGCGAGGCGCATGAACTGCTCGCTGTTGCGCGCCAGCGCCTCCGTGGAGACGTAGGCCAGTGCCGCGTCGAGACGTCGCCGGCTCCGCAGGAGCGCGGCCGCGACGAAGGCACCGAACGACATGGCGATGACGATGAGCGCTATCTGATCCATGCCGGACAGTCTGGCGACGGGGTGTGACAAAACTGGGCGCCTACGCCGAACGCTGGGCCAAAAGCCGCTCCACGACGATCGCGACGCCGTCCTCGTTGTTGCTCTTGGTCACTTCGTCGGCCGCGTCGATCGCGTCCGGATGAGCGTTTTCGACCGCGACGCCCAGGCCGGCCCAGTGCAGCAGCATGACGTCGTTGGGCATGTCGCCGAACGCGACGACCTCGTCGGCCGAGATGCCGCGCTCCGCGCACAGTGCTTCGAGGGCGAACGCCTTGGTGATGCCGGTCGCGCTGACCTCGACCAGGCCGTGCTCGCCTGAGTGGGTGACGACAGCATCGGTGCCGGCAGCTTCGACCGCCGCGACGAGGAACTTCTCGAAGTCGACATCGGGGTGGCTGGCGAGCAGCTTGGCGACCGGCGCCTCGAGCAACGCGTCGCCGGCCTGGCGGAGCACGCCGTCCTCCTCGTCGTCGTACAACGAGTGGAAGTGCGGTTCGAGCACGAGGCCGTCGTTGCGTTCGAAACCAAATCCCACGCCCGGCAGCACTTCGCGCAGCGCTCCGACGAAGCGGCGCAGTACGTCAGCCGGCAACAGGTTCTCGGCCAGCACTTGCCGGGTCGCCAGGTCGTAGAGGATCGCGCCGTTGGCGCAGATCGCGACTCCGTCGAGCCCGAGCTCGCGCGCGGTCTCGTCGACCCACCGCGGCGGGCGGCCGGTTACGAGGACGACCTCGATGCCGGCGTCGCGAGCGGCCCGCAACGCCTCCTTGTTGCGTCGCGAGACCACGCCGCCCTTGCGCAGCAGCGTGCCGTCCATGTCGGTCGCGATCAGCTTGATCCGAGTCACTTCGAAGCGGGCTCCAGCAACTCTCTGCCGCCGAGGTAGGGACGAAGGGCTGCGGGCACCACGACGGATCCGTCCGGCTGCTGGTTGTTCTCGAGCAACGCGACGATGACGCGCGGTACGGCGACCAGCGTGCCGTTGAGGGTGTGCACCGGCGCCGGCTTGCCGTCGTCGCCGCGATAACGAATGCCGAGGCGGCGGGCTTGAAAGTCGGTGCAGTTGGACGTCGACGTCAGCTCGAGGAAACGCTCCTGGCTCGGCAGCCATGCCTCGCAGTCGAACTTGCGAGTTGCCGACGAACCGAGATCGCCGCTCGCCACGTCGATGACGCGATACGGCAACTCGAGGTCCTGCAGGAAGCGCTCCTCCCAGGCCAGCAGACGCTCATGCTCCTGGGTCGACTGATCCGGAGGGCAGAACGAGAACATCTCGACCTTGTCGAACCAGTGCACGCGGATGATGCCGCGGGTGTCCTTGCCGTAGGAGCCGGCCTCGCGTCGGAAGCAGGACGAGAACGCCGCGTAGCGCCTGGGTGCGCCGCCCAGGTCGAGGATCTCGTTCATATGCATGCCCGCGAGTGAGACTTCGCTGGTGCCGACGAGGTACATGTCGTCGTCGGCGAGCCGGTAAACCTCGGCGGAGTGTGCGCCGAGGAATCCGGTGCCCTCCATGACTTCCGGCTTCACCAGGGCGGGCGCGATGACGGGTGTGAAGCCCGCTGCAGTTGCCTGCGCCATCGCCATCTGCACCAGGGCCAGCTCCAGCAGAGCGCCGACACCGGTGAGGAAGTAGAACCGCGCTCCCGAGACTTTTGCGCCGCGCTCTGTGTCAATCGCCTTCAGCAACTCGCCGAGCTCGATGTGGTCGCGGATCGGGAAGTCGAACGCCCGTCTTTGGCCGACTTCGTGCAGGACGACGTAGTCGTCCTCCCCGCCCTCCGGCACGCCGTCGGACACAAGGTTTCCGATGCGCAGGTGCAGATCGCGGACGGCGGCGTCGGCGTCGTTCTGCTCCGCCTCAGCCTTCTTCACCGCATCGGCCAGCTCGCCGAGCTCCGCCAGCAGCGCGGTGCGGTCGGCGCCCTGCAACTGCGCGACTCCGCGGCCGCGTGCCTTCTGCTCGGCCCGCAGCCGGTCACCCGCGAGTACCGCCTCGCGGCGCCGGGTGTCAGCCGCGAGCAGCTCGTCGACGAGCGACTCGGCCTCGCCCCGAACACGCTGCGATCGGCGTACGGCGTCGGGATTGTCGCGAACCAGCTTGAGGTCGATCACCCGCCGAGGATATCCGGCGGGGTAGGCATCAGCTTGTCGCGAGGGTCTTCACGCCGTCGCGGATCGACGGGTAGGCCGGCACCCAGCCCAGCTGCTGCCGGGCCTTGGCGTTGGACATCGTGAGGTTGCCAGTCAGCGCGTCGCGCATGTATCTGCCCGCGGCTACGCGAATGAGCGCCGGCGGGAGCTCGCGGGGCGGGGGCGCGCCGATGTGGCTCGCGATCGCCCTTACCCAGTCGTGCGGGCCAGCGGGCTCGTCGTCGCAGATGTTGTAGGCGTTGCCCGGCGTGCCGTTGTCGAGCGCGGCCTTGACCGCTGCTGCGGCGTCATCGATGTGCAGGAACGCGCTCTTGTTGGCCGCGCCGCGCGCTGCGGGGGCGCGGCGCCGGCGTACCAGCTCGATCAGGTAGTCGGTGGAGCCGACGCCGGGTCCGTAGAAGAGCCCGCAGCGCAGCACCACGCCACCCGCGGCCCGGACCTGCTCGTCCTCGGAGATCTGCCCCGGCGTGCCGGTGAGGGGGGAATCCTCAGTCACCGCAGGCGATCCGGGCTCGGTCTTGCCGTAGACGTAGAAGAAGTTCTCGGCGACGTATCGCGTGACACTCGCGGCTTGGGCTGCGGCAATCAGGTTGCGGGTGCCCTCATCGCGCAGTCGCTCGGTGGCCTCGAGGTCGGCGTACTTGCTCGGCCCGTTCTTCGGAAGCGCGTTGAGCGTCTGCACGATCGCGTCGGGGCGCGCCTGCTCGACCACTCGCCGCACCGCGTCGCGGTCGAGTACGTCGGCCGTCACGAAACCGGGGCCGGCCTGGGAACGGATCAGACCGATGACCTCGTGACCGTCGGCTGTCAGCAGCTTTGCCGCGCGGCTGCCGAGCGCACTGCGTGCTCCGGCGACAAGAACTTTCATGGCGCCTGGTCCTCTCGTGTGGCCAATACGGCTGCGACGACGAACACGACGGCGATGAGGCCGATGGTGAAGGGGTCACTGCTCTTGCCGCCCAGGTCGCGGTCGACGATGTGCGAGATCTCGTGCAGGACGGCGGCGACGGCGTTCCCGATGAGCGCGACGGTGATCGCCCGCCGGAAGCGAAGGCCGAGGAATAGCGCGGCGCCGAGGCCGGTCATGAACGCGCCGATGTCGTGGATCAGATGCCTGTTGTACGGCGGGTACGTCGCGACCGCATCGTAGAACGACTGCGGGGCGAGCATCGCCCACAGGCCGCTGATGACGAGGAACGCGCCGCCGGCGTACGCGGTCATTGCGGGGACACGCTTCACGCGGTTCACCTGCTCTCGTTTTGCTCGCCGCCAGCTGTTGCACTGGGATGACGAGACAGCCGCTGCGCCTGTGACATTGGGGCCTGCGTGTCACAGATCACAAGTCTGCGTCGTCGGAGGGGACGTGAGCGGCGGAACACGGCGTACCGAGCGCGGTGATGGCGCTGGACCTGCTCGGTGGCCAGGTCGTCGGCGTACGCATCGTGCGCAACCCCGAGAAGCTCACCCGCGTCCCCTAACCCGGGCCATCGCGCGCTGAACAGCGGCGACGACGTACGCCGGAGCTTGGCGCACCTGCCGATCGGTGAACCGGCGCACGAGCCATCGCGCGTCTTCCAGCGCGGTCTGACGCAGCCGGTCGCGTTCGAACGCTTGCGGATCGGTGTGGGCCTCGCGTCCGTCCGCTTCGATCGCCAGACCAACGTAGCCGCCGTTGCCGCCGAGCATCGCGGCGGGATACGCCAGATCGATCCGGCCGGAGACGCCGTCGCACACGAACGGCAGTTGGAGGACCGGGGTGGGGAGGCCGGCATTGACCAGGGTCAGTCGCACAGCCGTCTCCAGCGGAGACTCGCTCATGAGGTCGGCACGGTCCAGCGCTAGCCTGGCGGAGACAACGCCCGGCGCACGCCGGAGGGAATCGAGTCGGGCTGCAACGTCGTCGAGTGTGAGTAGGTTGGACCGGCACGCCGACTCGATCAGGCAGGTGGCTGTCACCTCATCGGAGTAGCGGGCACAGTCGACAACCGTGCGCAGGGGAGTGGTGACCGCAAGCCCTTGCCCAACGGTCACGTCGTCGTCGGGGAGTTCGGCTCGCTTGATGTCGACCCCCGCCAGGTCGCGAGCCCGCCGAGTCGGCGGAACGGCAAGCTGGATCGCCGCGAGAGCAGGAGCCCCAGCGAGTCCGTGAACGCGGGCGGCCGTCTCTCGTGCCACGACCGCTTCTGCACCCGCCTGCCCGAGCGCGCGACGGACGCGATCGTGCCAGCCCCCGTCGCTGCCACCGACCAAGAACAGTCCCCGCGCGACCCTGTCAACCGACCCTTCCGACGCAGACAAACTCTCCAACTGCCTCCGTGTGAGGCCGCGGTTCAGCAGCTGCGCGGTGGTCAGGTAGGTGGGTGGAACATCATCAACGCGATCAGTCACGCGGAGAACGATCCCTCGCGGCCGGACTCGTCAGACGTCGCCGAGCACATCTGTGGATGGACGCCTTGACTGGTGTGCACTTTCGTACGGTCCGGGTGGACGGCCCACGCTCAGCTGGCGTACCACCGCGTACCAAACTGCACACCAGTCGAGGCCGGGGGTGTGAGGGTGGGCGGCGGTTGCGACCCCGCACTCGTAGGTGGTGCAGCTAGGTGCCGGTGCGGATTTTCTTTAGCCAGGTGGCGGCGTCGGCGAAGTCTTCTTCACGTACGCCGGCGGGCACCGGCCCGGGGTTGGCGTCAGCTCGTGCGTACGAGCCGAGGAAGCGAACGTCGGCGCAGCGGCGCTTGAGCCCCATGAGCGCCTCGCCCACCCGCGAGTCCGCGACGTGACCTTCGGCGTCCACGAAGAAGCAGTAGCGCCCCATGCCCTGCTTCGTGGGCCGCGACTCGATCCGGGTGAGGTTGACCCCGCGTACGGCGAACTCCTCCAACAGCTCCAACAGCGCACCCGGATGGTCGTCACCGATGAAGACGACCGCGGACGTGCGGTCGCCACCCGTCGGCGCGGGCGGGGCCTCGTCGGCGCGGCCCACCAGGATGAAGCGGGTCATCGCATTCGGGTTGTCGCCGACGCCGTCGACGAGCACCTCGATGCCGTACTCCGCGGCGGCGATCGGCGCGCCCAGAGCAGCCAGGGGTTCGTCCGAGAGCGCCACCTGCCGAGCGGCCGCCGCCGTCGACGTCGTCGCTTCGATTACTGCCGACGGCAGGTTGGCGGCCAACCAGGCGCGGCACTGCGCCGCGCCGTGCGGCATCGACAGCACGGCCGTGATCTCCTCCAGCCGCACGCCGGGGCGCGCCAGCAGCGAGATCGTGATCGGCAGCAGCACCTCGCGCCGGATCGCCAGCTCATCGGGGCCGAACGCCAGCTCGTCCAACGTGAGGTTGACCGACCCCTCGATGGAGTTCTCCAGCGGCACCATCGCCATGTCGGCTTCGCCCGCGCGTACGGCGGCCAGCGCGTCGGCGATCGTCGGCCGCGGGTCGAAGGCGCCGAAGCGCGCCTCGGGCACCGTCAGCAGCGCCGCCTCGGTGAACGTCCCGGGAGGGCCGAGGTAGGCCAGGCGGGTGGGAGGAGTGGTCACGCCCCCGCCCGCGCACCACGGGTCGCGTAGCCGATCGCCTGTGTCTCCTCAGGCGAGAGCTGGTGGTCGCTGCGACCTGACTTCACTCCCTTGGCGTAGGTGCGGGTCTCCGAGCGGCCGTTGATGCTCGTCAGGACGAGTCCGTCGCCCTCGTCGTCGAGCAACGCCGCGGAGAAGGACAGCCGCCCGCCCATGTCGGGGAACGCGTCGTACCGCACGACCGCGACGTGCCGCAGCGCGTCGGAGATCTCGACCGAGAGCTTGCCGACCCGGGCGTTCATGTCCTCCACCTCGCCGCGCAGGTCGCTGACCGCGCGGCCGTGGTGGTTGACCAGCGTCACGAAGTCGTCGTGACCCTTGCCGCCCTGCAGCACGGAGTAGGCGACGCGCATCCGGCGCAGCGCGACCAGCATGCCGATCGTCAGACCCAGCGCGAGAACGGCCACCAGGATGGCAACCGCGGCGAGCGTCTTCGCAGTGCTGTCAGCAACCGGCACGAATAGCCTCTGGCGTGGTGGGCGGGTCAGCCTGTAGGGCGCGGGCGAGTATAACGAGGGCCGAGTGCCGTCCCGAAGGAGGACCGTGGATCGCGACGAGGTGCGCGGGTTGCTCGACTCGGTGGCGACCGGTTCGCTGTCGGTCGACCAGGCGCTCCTCACCCTCGCGACGCCTGCGCTGACCGGCACCGGGTACGACGACCTGGGCTTTGCGCGTGTCGACGGGCATCGCGGCCTGCGCACCGGCGATCCCGAGGTCGTCTACGGGGCGGGCAAGACGCCGGCCCAGATCGTCGCCATCGTGCACTCGTTGCGTGCCGATACGGCCCGGCCCGCTCTCGTCACGCGCGCCCCAGACGGTGCAGTCGAAGCCTTGCAGGCCGCGTGGGGCGACCAGCTCAGCGTCGACGACCGGTCCGGTGCGATCGCCGTCGGCGCGCTGCCCGAGCCGTGCGGCATCGTGTGCGTCGTCTCCGCCGGTACGTCGGACGAGCCGGTCGCGGCGGAGGCCGCCTTCGTCGCCCGCGTTTTCGGCGCGGGCGCCACCCGCGTCACTGACGTCGGCGTCGCCGGCATCCACCGTCTGGTCGCCTCCCGCGCCGAACTCGAAGCAGCCGACGTACTCATCGTCGTGGCCGGCATGGAAGGCGCGTTGCCCTCCGCGGTAGGCGGTCTCGTCGGTACGCCGATCGTCGCCGTACCGACCAGCGTGGGGTACGGCGCATCGTTCGGCGGTCTCGCAGCATTGCTCGCGATGCTCAACTCCTGCGCGCCCGGCGTCGTCGTCTGCAACATCGACAACGGTTTCGGCGCCGGAGTGTTCGCCTCGCGGGTGGCGCGGCGCATCGGCGCGGCGCGCCAGTGACCCGCATCGGCTGGTTCCACTGCCTGGCCGGCGCCAGCGGCGACATGGTGCTCGGTGCTGTCGTCGACGCGGGCGTTCCGCTCGACGTCCTGCAGGACGCGGTCGACGCACTCGGCATCGAGCCGATCCGGCTCACGGCCAAGCAGGTCACTCGGCACGGGTTCGGCGCGACGAAGGTCGATGTCGTGGTGCCACCGACGACCGTCGCCCGCACCTGGCCCAACGTCCGCGAACTGCTGCAGTCGGCGCCACTCGACGACGGGGTGCGCGCGATCTCCCTCGCGGTCTTCGAGCGGCTCGCCGACGCCGAGGCGCGCGTGCATCGCACGACACCGGACCGGGTTCACTTCCACGAGATCGGCGGGCTCGACGCGCTCGCCGACGTCGTCGGCGCCGCGGCCGGTCTGCGGGCACTGGACTTGCAGGTCGTCGCGGCCTCAAGCGTCGCCACCGGGCTGGGCATGACTCATGGCGAGCACGGCGTGATCCCGGTGCCGGCGCCGGCCGTGCTCGAACTGCTCTCAGGCGCCCCGGTGCACAGTGGCGGCGTGGCGCACGAGCTGTGTACGCCGACCGGCGCCGCCATTCTCGCCGCGACCGTGTCGGTGTGGGGCGAGATGCCGCGCCTCGTGCTCGAGAAGGTCGGCGTCGGCGCGGGCAGCCGCGACATCGACGAGCTGCCCAACATCCTGCGCCTCGTGATCGGTGCGGCAGTCGACGCGAGTCCCGCCGGCCCGCCCGTCCTGCCTGCCTTCGTACTCGAGGCGAACGTCGACGACCTCGACCCCCGGCTGTGGCCCGGCGTCATCTCCTCGTTGCTGGCGGCGGGCGCGTCCGATGCGTGGCTCACGCCAATCCACATGAAGAAGGGCCGGCCCGCCATCACCATCAGCGTGCTGACCGAGGAATCGCTGCTCGGCGCGCTGAGGGAACTGCTGTTCCGCGAGACCTCGACGATCGGCGTCCGCGAGTACGCCGTCGCGAAGCGCGCGCTCGACCGTGAGGTCGTCACCGTGGAATTGGCGGACGGCGTGGGCGTTGCAGTGAAGGTCGCCCGGCTCGACGGCGTCGTGGTCAATGCGGCACCGGAGTTCGACGATGTCGTGGCCGCGGCGACCGCGCTGGGGCGTCCGGTGAAGTCGGTACTCGCCGACGCGGCGTCAGCCGCGACCCAGCTACCGCCGACCGTCGCGTAAGGCGCACCACCCGATCACGTAGGGCCGATCCAGAAGGAGGACATAGTGGAAGCCGTACGTTGGCTCACCGCCGCCGGCGGCCTCGCCATCGTCGGCTACACGCTCATCAGCGTCTTCCGCACCCTCGTCGTGCCGCGCGGACTCACGTCGCGGCTGGCCTCCGTGATCGCCCGCTGCGTCAAGTGGATCTACGCGCGGCTGAGCAAACGGCACGCCGACTCGTACGACGCGCGCGACCGGCTGCTCGCGACGCAGGCGCCGACGGCAATCCTGTTGCAGCTGCTGGTCTGGCTGGTGCTGCTCTCGATCGGCTACGGCGCTCTGATGTGGCCGCTGGGTCCGGCGACGCTCTTCGACGCCTTCCGCGAAAGCGGCTCGTCGCTGCTGACTCTCGGCTTCGCGACGACCGACAACGCGCCGATGACCCTCGTCAGCTTTGCCGCCGCGACGACCGGGCTCGTCGTTGTTGCCCTCCAGATCGGCTACCTGCCGACCCTCTACGCGTCGTTCAATCGCCGGGAAACCCTGGTCACGCGACTGCAGAGCCGGGCCGGCGAACCCGCGTGGGGACCGGAGATCCTGGCGCGGCATCAGATCGTCGGCACCGTCGACAACCTGGCCATGTTGTACGACGACTGGGAGACCTGGGCGGCCGACGTAGCGGAGAGCCATAGCAACTACCGCGTGCTCATCTGGTTCCGGTCACCGCATCCGCTGCGGTCGTGGGTGGTCGGGCTGACCGCCGTACTCGACTCCGCGGCGCTCTACCTGGCGCTGTGCCCGTCGACCGCCCCGTCAGAGGCGCGGCTCGTGCTGCGGATGGGCTTCACCGCATTTCGCGACATCGGCGGATCGCTCGGCATGGCCTACGACCCCGACCCGCGACCCACGGACCCGCTACGACTCACCTACGACGACTTCCTCGCGGGGATCGACCGGATGACCGCGGTCGGGTTCCCGCTCGAACGCACTCCCGAGGAGGCGTGGCCGCACTTCCGCGGCTGGCGGATCAACTACGAGTCGTTGGCCTACCGGCTCGCCGACCTCGTCGACGCCGCCCCTGCGCCGTGGACGGGCCCGCGTCGCGGTGTCGACGCGCCGGTCGCCGTACGGCGGCCGGTCAATCGGACGCCGGACGCTCCGGACGAGGGCTACACACTCCCGCAGGTCGGTCAGCAGCAACGACGCGCGACCAAGGGTAGAACCGCCCCGCGTGGTTAGAGCGAGGCGAAGAACGTGATCGAGCCGACGACCCGGTCGCTGTGTCCGTGGATGGGTGCCGCAACGGCGTCGAGTGTGATGCGGTCGCCGGCGGGACGCCGGAGCCGGAGCAAGCCGCGGCTCAGGTGGTTGTCCCTCAACGCGGCCACCGGCGGGATGCCGCGCGAGTAGATCTCACCCGAGCCCGCGGCGTCGGTGAAGTCGACGACGCGAAGCACCTCGTCGACGAGATTGCGGCCGACGATGCCGGCTACGGGCTCGCCCATGAGCTGGGCGGCCGACCACGAGACGCCCGCGACACAGAATTTCTCGTCGAGCACGAGGCACGGGTCGAGGGACGCGCTCGCGACCTTGACCCAGTGGCTGAGGGCCTCTTCGCCCACGTCTGCGGCAGCTACGTCAACAAGCGGACGGACGGGCAATATGAGCCGCAGCACGGATGACCTAACGACGACGCCGAAGAGCTAGAACCGCAGGCGCCGACCCCCTTGTCAGGCCCCCCGTTGATGATGGTGCTGCATTTCCCCGTTTTCCGCGCGGGAAAGGCGAAAAAACCGGTACCCACGGCTGGTTTGTCGCCAACTGTAACGCCCGATCGCGGCCCCTTGCCCGCGGTGCTCGAACGAGTTACGAGCCCGGGCGTCCCCGGCCACCGTGCCGGGAGCTCGCCGTACGCGCGGCAAGCCCACTCGCGCTCCGCCGCGCGAGCCAGTCGTCGATGCGGCCGGTGAGGTCGGCCACCTGCCGGTCACTGAGCACCGGCCGGGGCGCGAGCACCCGGTCGACGAGCGAGGTCGGGCCGACCACGGGCACGCCGTCCAGCACGGCCGCCGGAACGGGTTCGGGACCGATGACGGTGAGGAGCGGGATCACCCTGACGTGCAGCGCGGCGAGATCTTCTCGAAGGGCAGCCGCAACGACGACTGCCAGCCGGTGGGTCGCCCAAGCGTGGCCAGCCAGAGCTTCGGCTGGTGTCTGCGGCGGCGCACCGCGCCAGGTGTTGCCGCGCGGCGTCCGGAAGCCGACGACGTAAACGCCCTGTGCGCCGATGAGCAGGCGGTCGGAGTGCTGCGCCGAATCACTGTCGGCGAGGATGTCGCGGACCTCGAAGCCGAGCTCCCCCAGCAGTCGCAAAGACCGCGCAACATTGCGGCGGCCGATGGCCGCGTCCACCCAGTGCCGCACGTGCGTTCCTCCGGTCCCCCCCGTCGATCATTATTTTCGGCGTTCTCACGGCCGACTTGAGAGCGAGCGAGCGCCATACGATCAACTGATGATCCGCGCACTGGTCGTCGGCTTCGCCGTCGTGGGCGCCAGCTGGGTCGTGCTGATCGCCTTGGCCGCGACCTTGCCCGCGGGCTCGCTCAAGGAGCTGGCCGGGTTCCTCCCCAACGCCGTCGCGCTCATCCGGCGACTGCGGCATCACGAGGCGGTGCCGCGGCGGGCAAAGGTCGCGCTCGGATTTGCCGCGCTTTGGGTGCTTTCGCCCATCGACCTGGTGCCGGAGTTCCTGCCGATCGTCGGCCCGCTCGACGACGCGGTCGTCGTCGCTCTGTGCCTGCGGTACGCCGCCCGTGCAGTCCCGCGCGACGTACTGATGTCGGCGTGGCCGGGACAGCCGGCCACTATCGAGCGACTTCTCGGAACGCGCCGCACGAGTGCGCCTGACTAAGTGTGCTGAGTGCGCTGAGTCATCGAGAAGCGCAGCTTCGCCATCATGTTCTCGGCGCCGTGGTGCATCCCGGCCTCGGCGAACAGATCCTCGATGCGATTCGCAAGGTGATCGAGCTGCCAGGGCTTGCCGCCATTGTCGACGGCTGCGGCCGATGTGTAGGGGCGGTAGATCTCCACAACGTCGCCCTCGACCCCGAACACCTTGCCGCTGATGTGATCACTAGCGTCGGAGCACAAGTAGACGACCATCGGCCCCACGTTGGCCGGATCCCAGAAGTCGAACCCCTCACGCCCGCCGGGGATGTCGGCGTACGCGGCCTCGGTCATCCGCGTGCGCGCAGCGGGCGCGATCGCGTTGCAGGTCACCGAGTAGCGCGCCATCTCCTGCGCGACGATCGCGGAGAACGCCGCGATGCCGGCTTTGGCCGCACCGTAGTTGGCCTGGCCGAAGTTGCCGAGCAGTCCGGACGTCGACGTCGTAGACACGATACGTCCGGGCCGTCCCGACGACTTCCAGTAGGCGCAGGCGAATCGGGTCGGGGCGAAGTGACCTTTGAGGTGCACCCTGATGACGTCGTCCCATTCGGCTTCGGTCATGTTGACGACCGTGCGGTCGCGGACGATACCCGCGTTGTTGACAAGCGCGTCGAGCTGCCCGAACTCGCGGACCGCCGCGGCGACAAGGCTCTCTGCGACGCCCATGTCGGCGCAGTCACCGCCCTCTAGCAGGACTCGTCCGCCGCCGGATCTGATCTCGTCGGCGACCGCCTGCCCCGCATCGGAATCCAGCTCGTTGACGACGATTGCCGCGCCCTCGGCGGCCAAAGCGACAGCCTCGGCCCGGCCGATGCCACGGCCTGCCCCGGTAACGATTGCCACCTTGCCGTCCATAAGACCCATGGGCGCACCTTAGACCGTTGCCCTCGACGGCTCACGTGTCCGGCATTTCTGTCGATGTATGAGGGACGACCATCTCCGAGGAGTTCCATGCCGCCCGCCACGATCCTCTGCGTCGACGGCTCGCGGAGCCTGCGCGCACTCGTGAAAGAGTGCCTGCTCGCCCGCGGGTTCGACATGCTCGAATCCGAGAACGCCGCGCAGGCGCTGGAGACGGCTGAGCGCACCACGCCGGATGTGATCCTGCTCGACTCCGACCTCGCCGCGCTCGACGGCTACAGCGTGCTGACGGCATTGAAGGCGCGCACCGCTCTCGCCGACGTACCGGTCATCCTGCTCAGTGAGCAGAACTCGGTCGACTGGGTCGTCGATGCGATCGAGCGGGGCGGTCACGATTTCGTCCGGAAGCCGGTCGAGACCGCGGAGTTGGTCGCGCGCGTCGAGTCCGCTCTGCGCAGCAAGTCGCTGATGGACGAGCTGCGGCGACGCAACAACGAGCTCGACGTGGTGTCGCGCACCGACGTGCTTACCGGGCTCTACAACCGGCGGCACCTCGAAGAGGCACTGCGCCAGCTGACAAGCCAGGCCCGCCGCTACGCGCAGCCGTTCACGGTCGTCATGTTCGACATTGACCGCCTCAAGGACATCAACGACGCTCACACCGCTGAAGGCGGCGACGAAGTACTGCGCACCATCGCGCGTCGCATCCGCGCCAGCATCCGCGAGTCGGACGTCGTCGGTCGGTGGGGCGGCGAACAGTTCCTCGCGCTCCTGCCGATGACCGACCTCCCCGGCGCACGCACCTTCGCGGAACGCATCCGGGCGATGATCGACTGGGCCGAGGTCGTCATCGACGGCGCCGGCACCGTACACGTCACGGTCAGCGCCGGCATCGCTGAGGGCACCAACGTCGGCGAGTTGCTGCTACGCACGGACGAGGCGCTCTATACCGCGAAGAAGGACGGGCGCAACGTCGTCCGCAACGCCTGACCCACAGCCCGCCCCCTTCACCGCGCGCCACCACAACGATCATGCGTGACACCTCAGTCGCATCTCGACGCGGGGGCGGTGTCACACCAGGGCTGACGCCGGGTCGAGGCACCTCCCGCACGACCACCGCGACCGCGCGGGTACCCTCGGACCGTGCCGCTCGCCCATGGATTCACCGGTCCGGCCGGCGGTGTGAGCTCCGGGCTCTACCTGGTCGCCGCCATCGCGGCGTTCGTCTTCCTCGAAGCCCGCGACCGCCGTCGTACGGCGACCGACCCGTCGTCACTCAACCGGCGCGTCCGAGTATCCGCGACCCTCTGCATCGTCGCGCTGATCGCCGGCGCTACCGCCCTGTGGTGGGTGCCGGGCGCCCGTACCCACGACCAGAAGAAGTCCGCCTCAACAGCCGCCAGCCCCCTGATCCACAGGGGTTGGGGGTCAGAGGGGGATGTTGCCGTGGTTGCCGCGGACCTGAGGCGCGTCGGCGATCGCGGCGATGACCCTGGCGCGCGTCGCCGCGGGCTCGATCACCTCGTCGACCAGGCCTAGCTCGACGGCACGCGGTAGGCCGCCAGCGATCTGCTTGTGCTCCTCGGCGAGCTCCTGGATCAGGGCCGCGCGTTCCTCGTCGGGTACGGCGGCGAGGCGCCTGCGGTGCAGGATCCCGACCGCCGCCTCCGCACCCATGACCGCAACCTCGGCGTCGGCCCACGCGAAGACCGCGGTCGCGCCGAGCGACCGTGAGTTCATCGCGATGTAAGCGCCACCAAAAGCCTTGCGGGTCACCACAGTCACCCGCGGCACGATCGTCTCGGCGAACGCGTGCAGCAGCTTCGCGCCGCGGCGTACGACGCCGTCCCACTCCTGGTCGACACCGGGCAGGTAGCCGGGCACGTCGACGAGGACGACGAGCGGTATGCCGAACGCGTCGCACATGCGCACGAACCGCGCGCCCTTCTCGGCGCTGGCTGAGTCGAGGCAGCCGCCTAGACGCACCGGATTGTTGGCGACGACGCCGACGGTGCGGCCGGCGAGCCGGCCGAGAGTCGTCACCAGGTTTGGTGCCCAGCCCGCGTGCAGCTCGGCCGCCGTACCGTCGTCGAGAAACGCCTCGACAACTGGCTTCACGTCGTACGCGCGCTTCTTCGACTCGGGCAGCATCGACGGCATCGTCTCGTCGAGCGTGTCGAGGTCACCGCCGAACGACCCGGGGTTGCCGAGCAGCGCGGTGACTTCGCGGGTGCGCAGCAGCGCATCGGCTTCGGTGTCGGACACGATGTGCACGACACCGCTGCGGCGCCCGTGCGGTCCCGGACCACCGAGCATCTCGGCCGTCACCGACTCGCCTGTGACACTGCGTACGACGTCGGGGCCGGTCACGAATACACGTGCGGCCGGGCCCATGATCACGACATCGGTCAACGCGGGGCCGTAGGCGGCACCACCCGCGCAGGGGCCGAGCACAACCGAGATCTGCGGCACCTTGCCCGACGCGTGCGTCATCGCCGCGAAGACCTTACCGACGCCGTCGAGTCCCCAGACGCCTTCCTGCAGGCGGGCGCCACCGGAGTGCCACATGCCCACCACCGGCACGCCTTCGCTGAGCGCGGTCGTGATGGCGTTGCAGATCAGCTGGCACCCCTCGGCGCCGAGCGCGCCGCCCATGATGGCCGGATCGGTCGCGTAGACGACGGCTGGAGCACTGTCGATCGTTCCCATACCCCACACCACCGCGCCGGCCTCCTCGGCGAGCACGAAGGTGCCCGCGTCGAGCAGATTGGCGATGCGGACGTGCGGGCTCGTTGCCGGTCGCTCAGGCGCCGCGGATTCGACGGAGAGACTGTCGGTGCCGGTCGAACCGGCGGGTTGGACGACGGTCGTCATACGAGGACGCTCCGAATCCGAATCGGGTGCGGCGACTCAGCCGTCGTAGCGGCGGAACGCCAGCGTGATGTTGTGGCCGCCGAAACCGAACGAGTTGGAGAGCGCCGCGCTGATCGGATGCTCTCGCGCGCCCTCGGGTACGACGTCGAGGTCGCAGGTCTCGTCGGGCTTGTCGCGGTTGATCGTCGGGTGGACCTTGCTGTCGCGGATCGACTGGCAGACGACGACCGCCTCGATCGCTCCGGCGCCGCCGAGCGAGTGCCCGGTCATCGACTTCGTCGACGAAATAGGGAACGACCGCGCGTGGGTGCCGAACGCCGCCTTGATGGCGTCGATCTCGGCTACGTCGCCGACCGGTGTCGAGGTGCCGTGGGCGTTGATGTAGTTGATGTCCTCGGGCTGGAGCTCCGCGTCGGCCATCGCCAGCGTCATCGCCGCGGCGGCACCGGAGCCCGAGGGGTCGGGCGCGGTGATGTGGTAGCCGTCGGACGTGACACCGGAGCCCGCAAGCTCGGCGTACACCTTCGCGCCCCGCGCCTTGGCATGCTCTTCGGTCTCGAGGATGAGTACGCCGGCGCCCTCGGCGAGGACGAAACCGTCGCGGTCGGCGTCCCACGGCCGGCTGGCACGCTGCGGCTCGTCGTTGCGCGTCGAGAGCGCGCGCATGTTGGCAAAGCCGACCATCGGGAGCGGATGGAAGATCGACTCGGTCGCCCCCGCGACGATGACGTCGATCCGGCCGGTGCGCAGCATGTCGAGCGCCATGGACAGGGCCTCGGAGCCGGAAGCGCAGGCACTGACCGGCGTCCTCGTGCCGGCGCGGGCGCCGATCTCGAGGGCGATGGTTGCCGCCGGGCTGTTGGGGATCATCATCGGGATCGTGAACGGCGACACGCGCCGCGCACCCTTCTCCTTGAAGATGTCGTACTGGTCGAGCAGCGTGACGATCCCGCCAATGCCCGTGCCGATCACCGTCGCCAGGCGCTCGTGCGCAACCTCGGGCTTTCCCGCATCGGCCCACGCCTCACGGAACGCCAGAACGCCGAGGCGCACACACCGGTCCATGTTGCGTGCCTCGATGCGGTCGAGCCGCTCGGCCGGATCGGTCGGCACCATCGCGCCGATCTTGACCGTCAGCTCTCCCATCCACTCGAACCGGTCGTCGAGACGGGTGACACCCGAACGACCGGCAAGCAATGCCTCCCACGAGGAAGGCGCGTCGTCCCCGACCGGGGTCACCGCGCCGACCCCGGTCACCAGGACGCGAATGTCCTGGCGGGATGTCATGCGGGCACACCTGCCGACTTGATGAAGTCGATGGCGTCCTGAACCGTCTTCAACTTCGCCAGTGCCTCGTCAGGAATCTTCACGCCGAAACGCTCTTCGGCGGCCACGGCAACTTCGACCATCGACAGCGAGTCGATGTCGAGGTCATCAGTGAACGTCGCACTCGGTACAACCGCCGTCGTGGGACGACCCGTGATCTCGTTGATGATCTCGGCGAGGCCGGTAAGGATGTCCTCGTCGCTCATGTAACTCTCCTTCTCGTGGGGGTTCGGGCTGCGGTTAGCAGCCCATAGCCAGACCGCCGTCGACGGCAAGCGTGGTTCCTGTGATGTACGACGCCGCATCGCTGGCGAGGAACGCCACCGCTGCCGCGACTTCTTCGCCCCGGCCGCGTCGTCCGGCCGGGATCGACTTCTCGAGCTCGAGCAGGCCCTCGGCGGCGCCTTCTCCGGCAAGCCCGCCCTCGAGCACACCCGGGGCCACCACGTTGACGGTGATGCCCCTGGAAGCCACTTCGCGCGCGAGTGACCGTGCAAGCCCCCCGAGGCCGGCCTTCGCAGCAGCGTAGTTGGCCTGGCCGGCGTTCCCGAGCAAACCCGTAACGGAGCCGATGAAGATCACCCGACCCGCCTTGCGCCGCAGCATCGAGCGCAACGCGGCGCGCGCCGTACGGAAAACAGCGGCCAGGTTGGCGTCGATGACGTCTTCGAACGCCTCGTCGCTCATCATCAGCGAGATGCCGTCGCGGGTGATGCCGGCGTTGCACACGACGACGTCAGGACCGGTCGGGCACCCCTTGACCAGCTCAGCCGCCGCGTCCTTGTCGCGCAGATCGGCGGCGACGGCACTGGCCGTCGCACCCTTCTCCTCGGCCAAGGCAACGGCCTTGTCGGCTCCCGCGCGGTCGGAGCGGTAGTGGCACACGACGTGTGTGCCCGGCTCGGCCAGCGCCGCCACGATCGCCTGACCCAGATAGCCGGAAGCGCCGGTGACCAGGACGGTACGGCGGATGCCGGCGTCGGAGCGCGGGTCGTCGAGAACGGGTTTGCCGGTCATGGGGCGGTCACCACCTGGGCGGCGTACGTCAGCCCCGCGCCGAAACCGAAGAACAGCACGGGCGCGCCGGAGGGCAGCAAGCCTTCGTCGATCATCCGGGACATCGCCAGCGGGATCGACGCCGCCGAGGTGTTGCCGGTGGCGACGATGTCGCGCGACACCTTGGCCGGATCGATGCCGAGCGAGCGGGCGAGCGCGTCGATGATGCGCACGTTGGCTTGGTGCGGAATGAACGCCGCGAGCTCGTCGACGCGCACTCCGGCGGCCTCGCAGGCCTCGCCGGCGATGTGCTTGAGCTCGCTGGACGCCCAGCGGTAGACGGCCTGGCCTTCCATGCGGATGTACTTGTCGCCCTCCGGGATCGAGATCGTGTTGAACCGCGAGCCGTCGGCGCCCCAGATGACCGGTCCGATGCCGTTGACGTCGCTGCCGCTGACAACCGCGGCGCCCGCCCCGTCACCGAAGATCACGCAGATGGTGCGGTCGGTCCAGTCCATGAACGGCCGCGAGAACAGCTCGGAGCCGACGACGACGACGTGCCGCGCCGAGCCGGCACGGATCGCATCGGCGGCCTGCGCGAGGCCGTAACAGAAGCCCGCGCACGCGGCGTTGATGTCGAGTGCTGCTGCGTTGACCGCGCCGATATCGCTGGCGATTCGCGGCGCGCCCGCCGGCATCGGGACCGGCTGCGTGCACGAGCCGAGTAGCACGAGGTCGATGAGCTCGGGATCAAGGCCGCTCGCGGCCACCGCCTTGGCCGCCGCGGCGCTGCCCATGGACACGACCGATTCGTCGTCCGCTGCGATGTGCCTGGTCGAGACCCCGACGCGGCTGACGATCCACTCGTCGCTCGTGTCGACGATCTTCGACATCTCCTCGTTGGTCATGAGCCGCGCGGGCCGGTAGTCACCGACACCGACGATGCGAGCGCCGGGAGAGCCCGTGCGTACGGCGAGGCCGCTCATCAAAGCGTCTCCGCCGGGTGCAGCCGGGCAAGCGGCTGACCGGGCTTGACTCGGTCGCCGTCGTGCGCGAGCCACTCGACTAGCCGGCCGCCGTACGGCGCGATGACTTCGGCGTTGCCGCGGCGGCTCGAGACGATGCCCAAACACGTGCCAGCAACCAAGTCGACGTCCTCCTCGTGCATCGAGACCTCGAAGGTGCCGCCGGCGGGGGCGAGGATAAGCCGCCACGGCGGCGCGGTCGCCGTACCGGCGCGGTTGCTCCTGTCCTCCTCGATCAGCGCGCGAGCGGCCTCGAGGTCGCCCGGCGTCTTGAGCGCGACAACCTTGACGTCCTTGTACTCGCGGCTGAACAGGCCAGCGAGGGTGCCTGCCGGCGAAAGCTCGACAACCGCGCTGACACCGGCGTGGACGAGCGTCTCCATGCACATGTCCCAGCGCACTGGTGACGTGACCTGCTGGACGAGCAACTTGAGCAGGTCGCCGCCGTGCGTGACGACCGAGCCGTCGGCATTAGTGAGCATCGGCACGTGGGCATCGCGCGACGGTACGGCGGCGGCCAGGGTTTCGAGGCGCTCCTGCGCCGGGCGCATGTATTCGGTGTGGAACGCCCCGGCGACCTTGAGTTGGATGACGCGAGCGACGCCGTCGAGCGCGCCGGGAAGCGCTGCCAGAGCCTCGAGTGAACCCGCGGCGACGATCTGTCCCGAGCCGTTTCGGTTGGCCGCGGTCAGACCCACGGTCTCGATGACGCGCACGACCTCTTCGGGGTCACCGCCCAACACGGCAGCCATGCCGGTCGGCGTACGCGCGGCCGCCTCGGCCATGGCGTTGCCGCGCTCACGGGCGACGACCAGGGCGGCTTCGTCACTGAGCATCTCGGACAGGGCGGCGGCCGTCAGCTCGCCGACGCTGTGACCCGCGTAGTAGCGGGGGCGCTCGTCGCCTCCGAGCAGGGCGCCGGCCGTAGCGAGGCCGGCCGCGACCAGCAGTGGCTGGCAGACGGCGGTGTCGCGGATCTCGTCAGCGCTGCCGGTGGTGCCGAGGGCTACCAGGTCGCGCCCGACGACCTCGGAGTACCAGCGAAGGCGCTCGGCGACGCCCCGTACCTCAAGCCATGGCGTCAGGAAGCCAGGCGTCTGGGAGCCCTGGCCGGGCGCGACGATTGCAAGCATGCCGTCAACCATCTCCGCCCTGAGGGTGCTCGACCAATAACGACGCACACGAACTATCGCGCGGTCCTTTGTAGGATTCTGACAAAAGCCGCCCGCGTTGTCGCGGCGGCCACTCAGCCCGCGATCCGGCCCAGGGTCAGCGCCACCTGCACCGTGAAGGCGCCCCGCGGGTCAAAAACGCTGACCCCGCACACCTCGATCGCGCGGCGAAGCCGGTAACGGACCGTGTTGGGGTGCAGATACATCGCCCGAGCCGTGCCCTCGATCGAGCCGCCATGAGCGAGGAATGTCGTGACCGTTTCGAGCAGCGCCGGTCCCGATTCGGCCAGCGGGTTGTAGATATCTTCCAGCAGCGAGGCCGCCGCCATCACGTCGCCATCGAGGGCCCGCTCCGGCAGCAACTCCCCGGCCAGGACCGGACGCGGGGCGTCCGGCCACCCCGCCGCGACCCGAAGCCCGATCAGTGCGGCCTGCGCCGACGTACCCGCCTCGCTGAGGGACGCGACATGGGGACCGAGCACGATCGGGCCCTTGCCGAACACCGGCACCAGCTCGGCAGCACAAGCCTCCAGGCGGTCGTCGGCACCGCCGAGCACCACCACGATGCGGTCGCCCTGCAGGCCGGCCAGCGCATCGACGCCCACTTGACGGGCACGGCGTTCGGCCTCGTCGAGGACCGGCTCGGGGTCGCCTTCCGGTGCAAGCCCGGCGATTACCGCCACCCTGCTCGGCGTACCCCAGCCCAGTGCTGCCGCCCTGCCCTGGAGGGACTCGGCGGCGTCACCGCGCAGCAGTGCGTCGACCAGCAGCGCTCTGAGCCGGGCATGCCAGGCGCCCCGCTCCTCAGCCGCCTTGGCGTAGACGTCAGCGGCGGCGAACGCGACCTCGCGCGAGAAGCGGAGCACCGCCTCGCGCAGCGCGATCTCCTCGCCGGGGGCGGCGAGTTCGGGGACAGCCTGCTCGACGACGTCGACGGTCAGTCGCACCATCTCGACGGTCTGCTGCAACGTGATGACGCGGGCGAACTCCCGCGGTGCAGCTCCAAAGATCGTGCCGGTCGACTCGAGCCGATACCGCGGCGAGGTCATCCACTCGACGAATGCGGTGATGCCCGCCTGCATGACCAGGCCCACGACCGAACGCTGGTCCGGCGGCAGGTCGCGGAACCACGACAGTTCCTCGTTCATCCGGCGTACGGCGGTCGTCGCCAGCGAGCCGCCGGCGTTCTGCACCCGCAGAGTGCTCGCGAGCTTGCTCGGCCGGGTGCTCATGAGGAGACGATCCCGCGCCACCCACCACCTTGCCAATTGACCTTTGACCGTAAACGGCCACGCTCAGCAAGGTGCCCAACGTGACGGTGATCGGTCATATGGCAGACCCGTGCACCGCGCAGGCCGCGATTAGGGTGACCGTATGACGGACGCTGCCGCTGCCGGGGGCCGCGCACCCGCACGGGTCACCAACGAGGTGGGGCGGCTGCGCACCGTGCTGCTGCACCGGCCGGGCAACGAGCTCAAGCGGCTGACGCCGCGCAACAACGCCGACCTGCTCTTCGACGGCATCCCTTGGGTCGGGCGCGCCCAGGACGAGCACGACGAGTTCGCCGACGCGCTGCGCGGTCGCGGGGTCGAGGTGCTCTACATGCAAGAGCTGCTCGCCGAGGCGCTCGGACAGGACGAAGCACGGGCCCGCGTCATCGAGGACGCACTGCCGGCGTGGCACACCGGCCCGATCCTCAAGACCACTGTCAGATCGATGCTGGCCGAGATGCCGTCGGAGCAACTGGCCGAAGTACTCGTCGCCGGGCTCGCGCATGAGGAGGTGCCCTCAGGGACCGGCGCGGTCTACCGGATGATGAGCCGGCACGAGTTCGTCATCGCGCCGCTGCCGAACCTGCTCTTCACCCGTGACTCCTCGGTGTGGCTGCGCGACCAGGTGGCGGTGACCCACCCGTCGATGTCGGCGCGAGAGCGCGAAGCGTCGATCACCGCCGCCATCTACCGCCACCACCCGCGTTTCGCCGGGACGCATGTGCTGTACGGCGGGCTGGACGAGCCGGCGTGGGTCGAGGGCGGCGACTGCCTGCTGCTCAGCGATGGCGTCGTCGCGATCGGAATGGGGGAACGCACCCGGGCCGCCGGGGTCGAGGCGATCGCGTTGCGCGCGTTCGACGCCGGCGTCGCGCATACCGTCTTGGCGGTTCCGATCGAGCAACGCCGCGCGACTATGCACCTCGACACCATCTTTACGATGGTCGACGTCGACCGGTGCGTGATGTACGCCCCCATCGCCGAATCGTTGACGGCGTACACCCTTACCCCTGGCGGCAACGGCGACGACGTCACGGTTGCCGGGCCCGCGCCGTTCCTGCGCGCGGCCGCCGACGCGATGCGCATCGACGCGCTCAATGTCATCGACACCGGACTCGACCCGGTTACGGCGGAGCGCGAGCAGTGGGACGACGGCAACAACACCCTGGCCATCGCGCCGCGGCTGGCGGTGGCCTACGAACGCAACGTCGAGACCAACAAATGCCTCGAGGAGCAGGGGATCGAGGTCATCGCGATCTCTGGAAGCGAGCTGGGCAGCGGCCGCGGCGGCCCGCGCTGCATGAGCTGCCCGATCTGGCGCGACTAGTGGACGCTACGCCGGCCGGCGTCGTACCGCGCCGGTCGCGGTGACTGCAGCGACGGCCATGCGAACGGCGGGCCGGCGCAGCTGCTCGGCCAGGGTCGTCTCCCCTGCGACGACCCGGGTGAACAGCTGCCAGCCCCCCGGGATGCTGGCCAGAAACCCGTGGTATGCCTGGCGATTCGCGGTGAAAGCCCGGAGGAAGACCCGCCCGGCCGCCATCTCCGGTTCGAGCGAAACCGCCACCTGCTCGCCGTACGCCGACAGTGCGGTTTGCGCCGAAGTCTCGTCGGGCGATTGCGCCGCGTTCGCCGCGGCCGCGCCGGCCAGTGCCCCTGAGCGCAGCGCGTAAGAGATCCCTTCACGGGTCCACGGCTCGAGAAGTCCGGCGGCGTCGCCGGCGACCAGCACGCGCCCGCGGCGAAGCGGCGAATCGGGCGTGCGGCACCGAGTCAGGTGGCCGGAGAACGTCGTCGGCGTGGCCGCGCCGAGCCCCATCGACGCGACGAAGTCGGCGTAGTAGCGGCGCAGGCGTTCGCCATGCGACCGGTCGCCGATGACTCCGACGCTGAGCAGATCGCCCTTGGGAAACACCCACGCGTAGGCGCCGGGCACCGGCCCCCAGTCGATGTGCACCCGGCCCGACCAGTAACCGGCTCGATCGGCTGGCACCGGGAACTCGCCTTCGAGTCCGACGTCGACCTGCGTGCACTGCACGCCGACGTAGCTGCCGGTGCGGCCGCCCGTGCCGTCGGCGCCGACGACCACGGCCGCGCGTACCGGCTGCTCCCCAGTGGTCAGCATCACGCCACCGCCGTCTTCAGCCAGGCCGCGCACGGTCACGCCAGTGCGCAGCTCCACCCCGGCGGCGCAGGCGGCGCGCACCAGCTCCGCGTCGAACTCGGCGCGCATCACCAACTCGAAAACCGGACCCCCACGGGCCGACCGGGTGTAGCGCTGCCTGCCGTCCTTGGTGAAGGTGATGCGGTGCACCCGGTCGCTGACCGGAATCGTCAGACCAGCGGGCAGCGCGGCACGTGACAGGCCCACGATGCCGCCGCCGCAGCACTTGTAGCGCGGTACGGCGGAGCGCTCCAGCAGGAGGGTGCGGCACCCTGCTTCGGCCGCGACTCGGGCGGCCGTCGCGCCGGCCGGTCCGGTGCCGATGACGGCGACGTCGTACTCGGGCGGCTCAGTCATCGCCCGGTCGACCCCCGGAAAAATGGATGCT
>JBKJZO010000166.1:0-3259 GCA_046715235.1 Mycobacteriales bacterium | reverse complement strand
GGATCACCATGCAGCTGCTGGAACAGAACCTTGCGCTGCGCGGGACGCACTCGCGGCATGAGCGCGTGCAGCTGGCTGACGCGTCGGCGTACGACGGCGCCTTCGTCTCGAGCTCGCGCGGTCTTGCCGTGGTCAGCCAGATCGACGAGCAGAAGCTGGCCGTCGCAGACATCCAGATGGCGGCCCTGAACGAGCTCTACGAATCAATCCCCTGGGACCCGATCTGAGTTTCCGCCGGCGTGCAACGGATATGGCGCCGGCTACGTCTCCCCCTGTGAGGGAAGGAGCGGACGCTGAACAACCGCAACGATGAGGCGTTCGCTGCCTACGTGACTGCCCGAGGACCGCAGCTCTTGCGCGTGGCGTACCTCCTGACGGGCGATGGCCACACGGCGCAGGACCTCGTCCAGTCGGTTCTCGCCAAGGCGCTGCTGCGCTGGAACCGGATTCTCGAGTCAGACGACGTGGACTCCTACTTACGCCGCGCGATCGTCAATGAGCGCACGTCGCGCTGGCGCGGGTATGGACGCCGCGAAGTCGCGACAGGGGTCCCGCCCGAGTTAGCCGACGAGGGCGCTTTCGCACGCCTAGACGACCGAGCGGCGTTGTTGGGCGTGCTCAAGGGCCTACCTCGCAAACAGCGAGCCGCCGTCGTACTGCGCTATTTCGAGGATCTGCCGGACGAGCAGATCGCGGTGATTCTCGGATGCTCGGTCGGGACAGTTCGCAGTCAGGTCGCCCGAGGGCTTGACAAGGTACGCGCGGCCGTCGCGATCGGCGCTACGCAGCCGCACGAAGACCATGCACTCAACGGAGGAGCACCATGACCGCCGACCTCACCACACTGTTGACCGAGCTTGCCCATGACGCGCCTTCGGCCGAGGAGCTGCTGACCGGCTCGCGGATGATGGCGCGGCGCATTCAGCGGCGCCGGCGAGCCGTCTCCACCGCGACTGCCGGGGCAGCATTGGGTGCCGTCGGACTGGTCTGGCGAACGGACCTCCTTGTCGCGGACACACCTGACGGGGTCGCCGCGTCGCCCGCAGGGAAGCCATCCGCGAGCACAGCGCCGTCGACCGTCCCTCCGACTCAGCTACCCGACTGCGGCGGTTCGATGGGAATGACGCCGCGTGACATCCCTCCCGCAAACGTCCCGGTGCGGCTCTTGAGCAGGGGCACAACCTTGCCGCTGAAGTGGGTCCAATCAGCGGAGATGACCAGCGACTGCGTGCAGGCTCCAGCCGCACTCGTGCTGATCGACTCGAACTCGACTGGCCTGATCGAGCGTGCTGTCACGGTCTGGGGGCCGCAGCGCACACCCTTCGACCTGGCGGGATTCTTCTTGAGCGCTCCGGTCGACGTGGACATCCGCGGCGGGCGAGGTCAGATCAAGCAACACGGGCAGCTGCTCTACGCAACTTGGTCAGATGGTCCTGAACGGCACTGGCACGCGACGTCGTCGGGGTTGAGGAAGGACGAGCTGGTGACCCTGATCAACGGCCTTGATTCCCGCGACAACTTGGTTCGTGCAGGTCAGGCAGCCGGGTTCGCCGTCGAGTCGCTCGACCAGGCGACAGGCGATCCCGCGAAGCGCGCGGAGTGGTTCGTTGCGTACGGCCACGACGACAACGACTACATCATGATCAGAACGGAGCGGCGTGGCGGCGCCATAACCTCAGGCGTCTCGCAAGGTGACCCCGCCAGGTGGCGGTTGCGCACCATCCGCGGGCGCCGCGCCCTTGAGCTTGTGAAGGACAGCGCTGTCGTGCACCTTGTGTGGGAGGAACAGCCAGGAGTCGTCGTCAGTCTCTCGGCGAACGAGGCGGCGGCGACGTCTGACCAACTCGTCGCATTCGCCGAGTCACTAGAGGCGGTCGACGCCGACGACCCGAGGATCAAGGCGAAGCTGCGAAGCGCGTGGGGTGACGAGGATCCGCCGACCTCCGCGCCGCCGACGACACCGGCTGGCTAGGCGCGCAGAAGGTTCAGCGTGCGAGCAATGGTCTCGTAGACCAGCCAGTAGAGCCGCAAGCCTGTGAAGACGAGCGACTCATGCACGTTCGTCGCGCGTTGCCACGGGCTCGGTCCGATGATCTGTGTCGCCCCCGGATGGGGAGCGACCGGCGTACCGAAACTCGCTGGGATGCCCCGCTCCGATTCCAGGCGCGTGCCTCCGCAGAGCGAGCCATAGAGGACGGGGCCCTTCACGCGTGTCTCCGGATCGAAGGTGTCCGTGGTGGCGAAGACGAGGAACCGGCCCGAGTCTGGAAGCTCGAGTCCGCACGACGCACCCCAACCGGCGCTCGCGACCGCCTGGTCGGCAACCACAGTGCCCTTGTAGACCGAGACCGTCGCGAAACGCCAGATCGCCGGAGCAAGTGAAGTCCGGGCGGTTCTCGGAGGCGGTGAGTAGCTCGTGAGGTCGCCCACGAACACCGCGTCGGCGTTCCCGAAGTGCTCCTGGTCGCTCAGGCTCGAGCAGCTGCATGCCGAGGCCGGAGCGGCGGTGGCCACGTGCACACCACCGAGCACGAGCAGGGCAACCAACAACGCGCGGACCCTCATACAACTTGGACGCCGACGCTTGCCGCACGGTTCCTCGGCCGACGATTCGTTGTCCTGCTGTTCTCGTAGAAGTGGGTCGTCCTCGAGCCACAGCCGCTGGAACCAGGGCAGCCGGCCCAAGTCCAGGACCGCCTGCCGGTAGCAGTAGCCCGCAACAAAGGCGAGCGGCACGCGCGCGCTGTGCCAGCCGGCGCGCCCCTTCACGTAGCGGCGCATTGCGCTACCAGCAGCCATGACAGCCACACCCCTTCGACAAGCGCGGCCGTACGGCGGACGCAGCTGCCGGCGACTCTACGAGCAGGTCTGGCCGAGCGGGAGCAGGCCGCCCTCACTGCTGTAGTAGTACACGTTCTTGGTCCCGACATTCACGCCCTTCAGGCAGAAGCCGGCGTCGTCGTACACCCCGGTCACAAGCGTGACGGACCGGGTGCGGACCTCGCTACTGCCGATTTCCTGCGCGCTGCCGTACTGGCCGTTCTCCGCGTAGTAGGCATGCTGCTCCATGGCCACTCGCATGAGCTCGGCCTGGATGCTCGCGTCGTGCGCGGCGGTGAGACGATCGACGGTGTTCGCTTCATGTCGCGCGGCGCCACCTCCCGCGATAGCGGCAACGGCAGCGGCGGAGGCCACCGCTAGGACCAGAGCGCCGACCACCCAGGCGAGTCCTCCGTACGAGCGCCGCGCAGGTGAGGCC
>JBKJZO010000165.1:0-7331 GCA_046715235.1 Mycobacteriales bacterium | reverse complement strand
GGCCGGGCGCGCGGCACCCCGCCGGCTGCGCCGCGCAGTCGCGGGCTCGGCAGCGGCACTCCTCATCACCGCCGGTCTCGCCGCAGCCGGCGGACCGGCTGCGAGCGGGCCTTCAACGACCCCGCCGGTCGACCGCTTCCTGCAGGAGCACACCTTCTCCACTGCCCGGCTGCCGTTCGGCGACGCACGCGCCGGACTCGTCGAATCCGTGGTGATGGGTCGATGAAGCGGCTGGCTCGATGAGCGCGACGCTCGTCGCGGCAGGGGTCCTGCTGACGCTCACCCTGTCAGGCGTGGCGGCCGCTGACGTCGCACCCACTCAGGAAAGCGACCAGCGCGCTCTCGACCTGCTCGTTGCGGCTTCGGAAGCGGCTCGCACCACTGACTTCCAGGGCACGCAGATCGTCATGCTCTGGATGGGCGACCGCCAGTTGAGCGCGTCGGTGCAGGTCGCGCACCGTGCGGGAGTGGGCTCGATGATCAATGTCGAGCGGACCGCCAACGCTCCCGGCCGCACGGTGTTCGAGCCTGATGACGCCACGTCCGTCTCCGGCCTCAGTGCCCAGACCCTCGCGCTGGTCCGTCGCAACTATGTCGTGCGGCTCGAAGGTGCTCAGGACGTCATGGGCCGCAGGCTGGATGTCGTCCTGATCCGCACTCGGTCCGGCAACGCTGTGCAGCGGCTCTGGATCGACCGCAAGTCCGGCCTCGCGGTGCGCCGCGCCTTCTACGACGACGCCGGCACGCTAACCCGCCAGACCGCGTACGTAACACTGAGCGACACGACTCCCGAGTTCGTTGCGCCGACTCAGGTCGCGTCGACCCCGGTGAGCGGGCGCTTTTCCGTTGCCGACGCCTCCGGCCTGCGGGGCGCGGGATGGCACGCGTCGAACGTCGTACCCGATGGCATGGTCGCGTTCGACAGCACGGTCAGCGGCGTCGGCACCGACGCGGTCCTGCGCGTGTCCTACACCGACGGCATCGCGACCCTCTCGCTGTTCGAGCAGCGCGGCAGGCTCGACACCGACGGCCTGCGAGGGTGGCGGCGCTCCGAGATCGCCGGTGTGACCGTGTGGACCAGCAGCGGCTATCCGCGGCGCGTCGTCTGGTCCGGTGGCGACCGGGTCTACACGGTGGTGACAGAGTGCGAGCCACGATCCGTCGAGCAGATGGTTCGCTCGCTGCCGCGAGGGGATTCCTCCCCTGGGTTCGTCCGTCGCGTCGTGCGCGGCGCGCAGCGGGTTGGATCGTGGGTCAACCCGAGTCGCTGAGTGGAGAACAAGCGCAATGACTGACGAACGTCGGACCGACGCCGGGCCCGAGCCGACCAGCCCGCAGCCCTCCAGCCCGCAGCCCTCCAGCCCGTGGGAGCGACCCGCCGGGCCGCCCGCGGACCCGTGGTCACAGCCGGCGGGGTCACCGGCACCGGCACCGTGGCCGGCGACGCAGTACCCCGCCGGCTACGAGCGCACTGAGTCCACACAGCCCCTGCCGGCGGTTGACGCGGCGCCGACCACTGCGTCGTCGTACGAGGGGCCCGGGTGGACGTCGTACTCATCGCAGGGGTACGCCGTACCGCTCGCGAAGGAGCCGCGCCGCGGGGCCCTCGGCGTGCCGATGCTGGTCGCGGCACTGATCGCGGGTCTCATCGGCGGCGGCGTGGGCACTGCGGTCACGCTCGCGGTGACCGACGACGACCCACCCGCGACGACAACGGCTGCGGCGCGCGAGACCACAGTGCCCGCGAGCGGCGGAGCGACCAACGCGCCCGTCAAGACGCAACCGGCGCCGGGTTCGATCGCCGACATCGCCAAGGTTCTCATCCCCAGCGTCGTCGAGATCGCCGTCAAGACACCGCGGGGCGACGGCAGCGGATCGGGTGTGGTCATCAGCGCCGACGGCTACGTCCTCACCAACAACCACGTGGTTGCGGACGCCACCGAGATCAAGGTACGACTCGTCAAAGGCAAGGCGGACGCGGCGATCGTCGGCACCGACCCCTTGACCGACCTCGCGGTCATCAAGGTGCAGTCCACGACGCCGCTGAAACCGGCCCCCCTCGGAACGTCCGAGACGGTCCAAGTTGGCGACCCGGTCATCGCCATCGGCTCGCCTCTCGGCCTGGCCGGCACGGTCACGACGGGCATCGTCAGCGCGCTCCTGCGCAAGGTCGATATATCGGCCACCGAGTCGCTCTACGGGATGATCCAGACCGACGCCGCGATCAATCCGGGCAACTCCGGCGGCGCCCTGCTCGACGCCAGTGGCAAGGTCATCGGCATCAACTCCGCGATTGCGACACTGGGTCAGTTCGGTGGCCAGGGTGGGTCGATCGGCCTCGGTTTTGCCATCCCGATAGACCTGGCCAGCGACGTGGCGAACCAGCTCATCAAGACGGGCAAGGTCGTACACCCGTACATCGGCGTCAACATCGACACGATCAACGAAGCTGCCGCCCGAGAGGCGTCCACCACTCCGGGAGCCCTCATTATCGTTGTCACGCCCGGCGGCCCGGCGGCGGTGGGTGGGCTGAGAGTCGACGACGTGATCACCCACGTGGACGGCAAGCCGGTCTCGGGTGGCGAGGACCTCGTGACGCAGATCCGCGCGCACAAGGTCGGCGACAAGGTCACGGTGACGTACAGCCGCCAAGGCAAGACCGCCACTGCCGAACTCGTCCTGCAGGCCAGGCCGCGCGAATGACAGGCGCCGGGTAGCCTTGCCGCCGAGCCCACTGCGGGCAGGCCCTGCGGGCGGAAGGCGACGTGCTAAACAACCTCGGCTGGCCAGAGCTGGTGATGCTGCTGCTTCTCGGGCTGCTCATCTTCGGGCCCGACCAGCTGCCCAAGATCGCAGCTGACCTGGGCCGCATGATCCGCACGCTGAGGTCGATGGCATCCGACGTATCCGCGGATCTGCGCGAGGAGCTCGGCCCGGGCTTCGAGGACGTCGACCTCGCGTCACTCAACCCGCGCAAGTTCATCGAGAAGCATGTGCTCGGCGACGAGCCGGCTGACGACGGGCCGATCGGCGCAAAGCAAGCTGTCGCCGTACCGGCGCAAGAAGCGGTCGCGCCGCAGGATGCTCCCGCGCCGGTCTTCGACCCCGACGCGACCTAAGCCGCTCTGAGGGTCAGCGGCCCGCGGGGGAGAGGCCGAGCGAGCGCCCCGACAGGCCGCGAGCACGCGAGGACAGCCGATCCGCGATCGCCCGCAGCTCCTTCGCGGCCGGCGCGTCGGGGTCGCTGAGCACCAGCGGTACGCCGACGTCGCCGCCCTCACGCAGCCGGACGTCGATCGGCACCTGGCCGAGCAGCGGCACGTTGGCGCCGATGGAGCGGCTCAGCCCTTCGGCCACCGCCTGGCCGCCACCGGAACCGAACACGTCGACGTGCTCGCCGCAGTGGGTGCAGGCGAGTCCGGCCATGTTCTCGACAACGCCGACGACCTGCTGGTGGGTCTGCAGGGCGATCGAGCCGGCGCGCTCGGCAACCTCGCTGGCGGCGAGCTGCGGTGTCGTGACGACGAGGATCTCGGCCGACGGGATCAGCTGCGCGACGGAGATGGCGATGTCGCCGGTGCCGGGCGGCAGGTCGAGGAGCAGGACGTCGAGATCGCCCCAGTAGACGTCGGCGAGGAACTGCTGCAACGCCCGGTGCAGCATCGGCCCGCGCCAGACGACGGGCTGCTTGTCGGCGACGAACATGCCGATCGAGATCACCTTCACGCCATGCGCCGACACCGGCATGATCATCGACTCGACCTGGGTCGGCTTGCCCTCGGCGCCGAGCATCCGCGGGATGGAGAAGCCGTAGATGTCGGCGTCGACCACGCCCACTTTGAGTCCGCTGGCCGCCATCGCGGCCGCGAGGTTGACCGTGACGCTCGACTTGCCCACGCCGCCCTTGCCGGACGCGACGGCGTACACCCTGGTCAGTGATCCGGGCTGGGCGAAGGGGATCTCGCGCGACGGAGCGCCGCCGCGGAGCTTGGTCTGCAGCTCGCCGCGCTGCTCGTCGCTCATCACGTCGAGCTCGACCTCGACCCCGGTGACGCCGTCGAGCTTGGCGACCGCGGCAGTCACGTCGGCCGTGATGCGGTCACGCATCGGGCAGCCCGAAACGGTGAGGTAAACCGCGACCTTGACGGTGCCGTCGTCACCGATATCGACGCTCTTGACCATGCCGAGTTCGGTGATCGGCTTGTGGATCTCGGGGTCCTGCACAGTCGCAAGCGCTGCCGTGACCGTTTCGAGCGTGGGCATCTACAGGTCCTAGCGGGGTTGGGGGCTGCGCTGGCTGTTCTGTCGCGCAGGTTGAGTGTACGTCGGCGTACGAGGGCTGCTGACCGTGCGCGCTGCCGTGTGGCGCTACCCTGGCGCCTCCCGGCGAAGGGCGGCCAGATGGCGAAGTCGTCGATCCGCGAGCGGCTACGTGCGGCAGGCGAGTCGTTCGAGCTCGCGGCTCTCGATCCGGCGTCGACCCCCGGCGCCCCGGGGAAGGCGCTCGCCCGCAGTCAGGTCGACGCGTTGGCCCCGCCGCTGTTCGAGCTCCAGGAGCGGCTGTACGCCGAGCGCACGCGCGCCGTACTGCTCGTGCTGCAGGGCATGGACACCTGCGGCAAGGACGGCACCGTCAAGAAGGTGGTCGGCGCGTTCGATCCCGCGGGGGTCCGCGTCACCTCGTTCAAGGCGCCCACCGACGAGGAGCGCCGGCACGGATTCCTCTGGCGTATCCGGCGAGCGCTGCCGTCGACAGGCTTCGTCGGGGTCTTCAACCGCTCGCACTACGAGGACGTCGGCATCGTGCGGGTGCACGGGTGGGCGCCGCCCGAGGTGATCGAGCGCAGGTACGGCGAAATCAACCGGTTCGAGGCGCAGCTCGCCGAGAGCGGCATCGCGATGATCAAGTGCTTCCTGCACATCTCGTACGACGAGCAGCGCGAGCGGCTGCTCGCGCGCCTCGAGGACCCGACGAAACATTGGAAGTTCAACCCGAGCGACCTCGACGAGCGAGCCTTGTGGGCTGACTACATGTCGGCGTACGAGACCGCGATCCGTCGATGCAGCACCGATGCGGCGCCCTGGCACGTGATCCCTGCCGACCACAAGTGGTACCGCGACTGGGCGGTTGCGCACCTCCTGACGGAGACACTGCGGGAACTTGACCCGCAGTACCCCCAGCCTGCTCTCGACCTGGCGGCGCTGCGCAAGAGGCTCAGGCCGCCGGGGTGATCCGCGCGCCGACCTCGTCGGACGCCTTGATGGCCGAGACGTCGAGCGTGATCTTCACCTTGTCGCTGACCAGCACGCCCCCGCTCTCGAGCGCCATGTTCCACGTCAGACCGAAGTCCTTGCGGCTGATCTGGGTTGAGCCCTTGAAGCCGGCGCGCAGGTGACCAAACGGGTCGGTCTCGGTGCCCAGCAGGCTGATGGCGAGCTCGACGTTCTTCGTGACGTCCTTGATTGTCAGCTCGCCCGCAAGCACGTACTCGTCGTCACCGACGGGTCGCACGCTCTTCGAAGCGAAAGTCAGCGTCGGGTAGTTCTCGACGTCGAGGAAGTCGCCCGCGCGCACGTGCTTGTCCCGATCCGGCGAGCCGCTGTCGAAGCTGGCTGCCTGGATGGTGATCTGCGCCGACGACTGTGTGGGGTTGTCGGCATCGAGGTTGAGTACGCCGGACGCGTCAGTGAAGCTGCCACGCACGGTGGTCACCATCGCATGCCTCGCCGAGAACCCGAGCCGGCTGTGTGCCGGGTCCAACGTCCAGGTTCCGGTGAGTGGCTGCGTCGCCGTTGTGGTTGTCATAGCTGCTCCCTGGGATTAGTTGTGTATGCAACTGCCCTCGTTCCAACTGTTGCTCGTGCAACTACATTCCCTTGCTCGCGCAACTACATTCCAGCGGTAGGGTTTCCTCATGGCTACGCAGCGAGTGACGAAACTGGAGATCGACGCGTGGCGGGAGTTCATGCGTGCGCATGCGACCGCTACCAGGCGGATCGAGTGCGAGTTGCTGGCGCAGCATCAGATCTCGTTGCCGGAGTACACCGTTCTGGTTCGGCTGTTCGAAGCCCCAGAACGTCGGCTGCGCATGTCCGATCTCGCGGAGGGCGTCTTCCTGTCGCGCAGCGGCATGACCAGGCTCGTCGACCGGATGCAGAGCGACGGGCTGATCGAGCGGGCGACGTGCGCAACCGACTTGCGCGTGACCTACGCCCAGCTGACTGAGCCTGGTCATGCGCGACTCAAAGAGTGCACGGGAACTCTCCTGCGCGGTGTTCACACGCATGTGACGGGAAAGCTGGCCCTCGTCGACGTCGAGCACCTCAACACTCTGATGACGCTCATCACCGCCGACTAGCTGGCCGACTAGCGCGGCGGGCCCGCAGCCCGCTGTTACCGGCCGGCGCTGTGCCTCGAGTGCTTGTCGAGCATCCCGAGAAGGCGCTCCGAGAGCACCGTCGGGTCGATCGGCTTGGTCAGGTAGTCGTCGGCGCCGGCGAGCAACGCTTCGGTTTCGGTTCGCCGGTCGTCGGTTCCGGTGAGCATCATCAGCGGCAAGAGGGCGGTTCTGTTGTCGGCACGAAGCAGGCGAGCCAACTCGATTCCCGACAGGTCGGGCAGAACCAGGTCAAGGATGACACCGCCGATGTCTTCGGTGGCCGCGATGCGCAGGGCGAGTTCCGCCGTACCCGCTGTGAGAACTTCGCATTCGCCGGCGAGCGCGGCGGCGACGAAGCCGCATACCGAGGGGTCGTCGTCGACGACGAGCACCCTGCGCCGGGCACCGGTCTCTTCGGGCAGCGGCACCGGCCGCAGTCCCACCGGCAACTGGGCGGCCTCGGTCTTGCAGTAAGGACAGACCCGCCAGTCGGCGTCGAGGGGCTTGGCGCACTTCTCGCAGTCGCCGCGTCCGACGTCGGTGCCGCACCAAGGGCAGCACACCATGTCGTTGTTCAGGCCGCGATCGCAGGCCGGGCAGCTCTTGCCATCCGCGACGTCGACGTGCGTGACGCGCAGGATCTCCTCAAGGGTCGTCTCGCCGCGGAGCGCCTTGAGCAATCCGGCCGCGCGCAGCGAGATCATCCCAGCCGCCTGCGCGGCCGCCAGGATGTCAGTCTCGGTCGGGCTGTGGATCAGGGCGCTACGCACTCCGGCCGTAACCGGCAGGACTTCGTAAATGCCGACGCGGCCCTTGTAGCCGGTCTGGCCGCAGTCGTTGCAGCCACGCCCGCGGAGCAGGTTGGCGTGCTTGATGTCAGCGTCGACCAGGCCGAGCATCCGCATGGTCCTGGGGCTCGGGACGTACGGCGCGACGCAGCCGGAGCATGGG
>JBKJZO010000164.1:0-26564 GCA_046715235.1 Mycobacteriales bacterium | reverse complement strand
CCCCTATGGGGCTTCGGGGGCATCGGCCCCCCGTACTCCGGACTCCCCCGTGCGGCCCGAAGTCCCAACTACGCCCAGAAGAGCACGCCGCGGCTGCCTTGATACAGCGAGCCCAGGAAAACTTGGCCAGCGGTCGCCAACCCGCGTGCCCAGCGCGAGTTGACGTCAGATCGAGAGCGCCTGGCGGATCGGCGCCCACGTTGCGGTGTCCACGATGCCGTTGATGGGTAGCCCCCGCATCCGCTGGTAGCCCTCCACGGCCTTCTTGGTCGTCGCCTCGAACGTGCCGTAGAGCGGCGACGCCTTGGCCTTCGCTGTGCCCCACAGGAACCGCTGCACGAGTTTGACCCGGTCGCCGGTGGAGCCGACCTTCAGCGTCGGGAACGAGCTTGCGGGGGCTGGACCTGCCGGGGTGGCGCCACCTTGCGGACTGGTGATGACCTGCGCCGCGACGATCCCCCACGGCGACTTCGAGTCGTACTGCTCGGGCTTGCGTCCCACGGATATGTGCGGGTGACTCTCGTGTGGGTCGTCGTTGTGTTTGCGCCAGCTCCACGCGGGGTTGCTCTCGGCGCTCGCGATCCTGCCTTCGTAGATGACGTAGCCGCCGCCCATCAGCGCCGGGTGCCCGGCTTTGCCCGCCAGTCTTGCGACCTCTGCCACCGTGTCGCCGACGTCGTCCTGGGCACGAGTCGGCAGCAAACCCCGGCCGGCGTCGATGTCGAAGGCCCTGACCACCCCGCGGTCGTCCTTGTCCTTGATCCAGGGGTTGTGGTCACTTCCGGTGCCCTTCAGGGCGTGCGTCGCGTCACCAATCCCGCCGTCGGACGTCCGATCACGGTCGGGCCACTTGCGATCCACCTCGGCGCGCAGCGTGAGCAGCGCCTGCGCATTCCGCCAGGTCATCGCATGTTCCCGGCGGTCAGCGTGATCTCGTCGGGGTCGAGACCGGCCTCGGGCGGCCCGATCGTCGCCCGCACGTCGGCCTGGGGGTCGTCCGGCTCCTCCTGCTTCGCGATCGGCTCGCCGACCTCGCCCACCTCGTCGTCCTCGTAGACGAGCGACTGCGGCTCGAGCCCGTCGTCGTCCTCCTCGATCACGATCGTCAGGTCCGGCGCCAATGTCACCTGTGGATCCGCCATGGCATCCTCCGTTTGCCTCGATTCGCCTAGCCGGCCCAACTTTCCACCGAAACGCGCGGTCTGTCACTGTCCGAACGCACGTCAGAATGTGCGCATGACCAACGAGACGAGCGTCGTACAGTGCTCGGCTCGCGGCTGCCAGCTACCCGCCGTACACGCGGTCGTCTGGAACAACCCGAAACTGCACACACCCGACCGCGAGAAGGTCTGGCCGGCCTGCGACGAGCACGTGCAGCCGCACCGAGAGTTCCTGTCGGTCCGCTCCATGTTTAGGTATGTCGAGCCGCTGGCTGCGCGCATCGAGCGCGGGGCCGGCAGCGCATAGCGCGCAGGTGTAACCCGAGGAGCACTGCGATCGACCACGAACCACCGATCATCCCGATCGACCCCGACCTCGAACCGAGCGACCCGGGCGAGCCGGCAGTCGGCCGGCCCCATCCCCTCACGCATCGACGCCGCGCCCGGCCCGACATACTCGCCTCCATAGCAGTCGGCAGCATGCTCGGTGCATCCGCGCGGTACGGCGTCGCGCAATGGCTGCCGAGGCCGGACGGACACTTTCCGTGGGCGACGTTCTGGACCAACGTGTCAGGCAGCTTCCTGCTCGGGCTGCTGCTCGTGCTGCTGCTCGAGCGGTTTCCGCGGGCTAGCCACTTCCGGCCTTTCCTCGCGACCGGCATTCTCGGCGCCTTCACCACGATGTCGAGCTTCCAAGTCGAGACGGCAGTGCTGATCCGCGACGGTCACCTCACGATCGCCGCTCTCTACGGCTGCGGCAGTCTGCTGGCCGGCTTCGCACTGGCGTACGCCGGCATCGCCGCCGGGCGCCGCACCGCGCCTGGCGCGCAGGGTGCGCCGGCATGAGCGCAGTCGGCTGGATCGGCTTCCTCGTCGCCGCGGCGATCGGTGCACCTGCGCGCTACCTGCTCGACGGTGCAGTGCAGGATCGCACGGGCGGGGCGTTTCCCTGGGGCACGTTCGTCGTCAACGTCACCGGGTGCCTCGCGCTCGGCGTACTCACGGGCCTTGGTCTGTATCACGGACTTGGCGAGACAACGCGAACGGTTGTCGGCACCGGCGGCCTGGGCGCCTACACGACGTTCAGCACGTTCACCTTCGAGACCGTACGCCTCGCGGAGGAAGGCGCCCTGACCGAAGCCCTCCAGAACGCCGGCGCAAGTCTCCTGGTCGGACTCGGCGCGGCGGCCGCAGGTCTCTGGATTGTCGGACTGATCGGCGGGTAGGCAGGCCCACCATTACGAGGCGTCGAGGGCCTTCAGCATGCGCTTGAGGGCGACCTGCCGGTACGACGCGTCCATGAGCTCGCGCACTTCCTCCCAGTCGACCGGCTTGGCGTCGAAGTCGAGCGCGAGCCAGCCACTGGGCCCGTAGTACGGCGGCGAGTAGAAACGCGCGTCGGCAAGCAGTCCGGGCCGGTCATCAGAGTCGGGCTTGAAGATGACCCCGTAAGGCCGATCTTCGACGCCGGAGAAGACGGCAAAGATCTTGCCGGCCCGGAACGTCGGCCGGCCCCACGCTTCGACCTCCGCGGCCTCGGGGAAGGCCAGACACACCGCACGCAGGTCGGCCAGGTAGGGATCGTCGTCGGAGTACATACGCGGATGTGCCATGCCCCGATCCAACCCCACCCGCCGCGCGGCGTCGCGCGAAGTTGATCAGGCGTGCGGCGCGCGTACCCCGATAGGGCAACGATCGACACACACCTGATCGTCAACCGAGCACGACAGCCGGATCCACCGGCCTGGCTACATCAAGGGGCGGGCGTGCGGGGGGATCGGCGACGGCAGGGCAGTCTCCCCCATGAGGTGCGCGTCGACGGCGGCGGCACACGCACGCCCCTCGGCGATCGCCCAGACGATCAGGCTCTGCCCGCGGCCCATGTCGCCGGCGACGAACACCGAGTCGACACTCGTCGCGTAGGTCTCGTCGCGGGCGACGTTGCCGCGCTGGTCGAGCTCGACACCAAGCTGCTCGAGGAGGCCGGGCCGCTCGGGTCCGACGAATCCCATCGCCAGGAGCACAAGTTCGCACTCCAGCTCGAAGTCAGTGCCTTCGATCTTGGCGAACTTGCCGTCGACGAACTCGACCTCGTGCGCGCGCAGTGCCCGCACCCCGCCCGACTCGTCGCCGAGGAAGCACTCAGTGTTGACCGAGAAGACGCGCTCGCAGCCTTCCTCGTGCGCCGAGGACACCCGGAAGATCATCGGCCAGGTGGGCCAGGGGTTGGCGTCGGGGCGGCTCTGCGGCGGGCGCGGCAGGATCTCGAACTGGTGGACCGACGCCGCGCCCTGACGCAGCGAAGTGCCGAGGCAGTCAGCACCGGTGTCGCCGCCGCCGATGATGACGACGCGCTTGTCCTTCGCGGTGAGCGGCGCCGCTTCGATGTCTCCCTCCTGGACCTTGTTGGCCAGGGGAAGGAAGTCCATTGCCTGGTGGATGCCGGAGAACTCGCGGCCGGGGATCGGCAGGTCGCGTGCCGCGGTCGCGCCGCCCGCGAGTACGACGGCGTCGTAGTCGGCGCGCAGCTGATCGGCCGTGACGTCGGTGCCGACCGACACTCCGGTTTGGAACTGCGTGCCTTCGAGACGCATCTGGTCGAGCCGGCGGTCGAGGTGCCGCTTCTCCATCTTGAACTCGGGGATGCCGTAGCGCAGCAGGCCGCCGATGCGATCAGCGCGCTCGAGTACGACGACGTCGTGCCCCGCCCGCGTCAACTGCTGTGCAGCCGCGAGGCCCGCCGGGCCTGAGCCGACGACGGCGATTTTCTTGCCGGTGCTGACCGACGGCTGGACCGGGGGCACCCAGCCTTCGTCCCATGCGCGGTCGATGATCTCGACCTCAACCTGCTTGATCGTGACCGGATCCTGGTTGATGCCGAGCACGCACGCCGCTTCGCAGGGCGCAGGGCACAACCGCCCGGTGAACTCGGGGAAGTTATTGGTGGCGTGCAACCGGTCGATCGCCTCGCGCCACTGGTCGCGGTAGACCAGGTCGTTCCAGTCGGGGATCAGGTTTCCGAGCGGACAGCCGTTGTTGCAGAAGGGAATCCCGCAGTCCATGCACCGCGCCGCCTGCGTGCGCAGGTCCTTGGCCGGGAAGTCCTCGTAGACCTCCTTCCAGTCCAGCAAGCGCAAGGGCACCGGGCGCCGCGTCGGGGTGGTCCGCCCGTGCTTCAAGAAACCGGTCGGGTCACCCACGAGCCACCGCCATGATCGCTTCGTCGACGTCGAGGCCACGCTCTTCGGCGTTGCGCGCGGCCTCGAGCACGCGCTTGTAGTCCTTGGGCATCACTTTCTTGAACCGTCGCATCTCTTCGTGCCAGCGATCGAGCAGCCGGTCGGCCACCTGCGAACCCGTTTCCCTGCGATGCATCCTGATCGCGTCGCGCAGCCACTCGAAGTCGTCGTCGTCGAGAGCATCGAGGTCGACCATCTCGAGGTTGAGGCGATTGGGGAACGTGTCGTCGCGGTCGTAGACGTAGGCGATTCCACCGGACATGCCGGCACCGAAGTTACGGCCGGTCCGACCGAGTACGACGACGCGCCCGCCTGTCATGTACTCGCAACCGTGGTCGCCGACTCCTTCGACGACAGCGGTGGCGCCGGAGTTGCGTACGGCGAACCGCTCGCCCACCAGGCCGCGGATGTAGACCTCGCCGCCGGTCGCGCCGTAAAGGATGACGTTGCCCGCGATGATGTTGCGCTCGGGGATGAAGTCGGGGTGCGCGTCGCGCGACGGACGGAGCACCAGCCGACCACCGGACAGACCCTTGCCGAAGTAGTCGTTGGCGTCGCCTTCGAGCCGCAGCGTGATGCCGGCCGGGACAAACGCGCCGAAGCTCTGCCCCGCCGATCCGGTGAACCGGATCTGGATCGTGTCGTCGGGAAGCCCCGCGCCGCCGTACCGTTTGGTCAGCTCGTGACCGAGCATCGTGCCGACCGTGCGGTTGACGTTGCGGATCGGCAGTTCGATCGTCACCATTTCGGCCCGCTCCAACGCAGGCTCGGCAAGCGCGATCAGCTCGTTGTCGAGGGCGTCCTCCAGGCCATGGTCCTGCGACTTGGTGCAGTAAAGGTCCTGCTCCCACCGGGTTTCGGGCTGGTGCAGGATCGGCGACAGGTCGATGCCGCTCGCCTTCCAGTGCCCGATCGCCTCGGCGGCGTCGAGCATCTCGACGTGCCCGATGGCCTCGGCCATCGTGCGGAAGCCCAGCTCCGCCAGCAGCTCGCGCACTTCCTCGGCGATGTACTCGAAGAACGTGACGACGAACTCGGGGCGGCCGGTGAAACGCTTGCGCAGCTCGGGGTTTTGCGTCGCGACGCCCACGGGGCAGGTGTCGAGGTGGCAGACGCGCATCATGATGCAGCCGCTCACTACCAGGGGCGCGGTCGCGAAGCCGAACTCTTCTGCGCCCAGCAGCGCGGCCACGATGACATCGCGACCGGTCTTGAGCTGACCGTCGGTCTGCACGACGATCCGGTCGCGCAATCCGTTGAGCAGCAGGGTTTGCTGGGTCTCCGCGAGCCCCAACTCCCAGGGCGCCCCGGCGTGCTTGAGCGACGTCAGCGGCGATGCTCCGGTGCCGCCGTCGTGACCCGAGATGAGTACGACGTCGGCCTTCGCCTTGGACACGCCGGCGGCGACGGTGCCGACACCGACCTCAGCGACCAGCTTCACGTGCACCCGCGCCTCGGGGTTGCTGTTCTTGAGGTCGTGGATGAGCTGCTTGAGGTCTTCGATCGAGTAGATGTCGTGGTGCGGCGGCGGTGAGATGAGTCCGACACCCGGCGTCGAATGCCGCGTGCGCGCGATCCACGGATAGACCTTGCTGCCTGGCAGCTGGCCGCCTTCACCCGGCTTCGCGCCCTGCGCCATCTTGATCTGCAGGTCGTCGGCGTTGGTGAGGTACTCACTGGTCACGCCGAAGCGGCCGGATGCGACCTGCTTGACTGCCGACCGGCGCAGGTCGCCGTCGGGATCGGGCACGTAGCGGTCGGCGTCCTCGCCGCCCTCACCGGTGTTGGATTTCCCGCCGATGCGGTTCATGGCGATCGCGAGCGTCTCGTGCGCCTCCTTGGAGATGGAGCCGTACGACATCGCACCGGTCGAGAAGCGCTTCACGATCTCGCTGACGGGCTCGACCTCGTCGATCGGTACGGGCGGCCGCTCGCCTTCCTTGAAACGGAACAGCCCGCGCAGCGTCATCAGCCGCTTCGACTGCTCGTCGACCGCGCCGGTGTACTGCTTGAACACGTCGTAGCGCTTGGCCCGCGTCGCGTGCTGGAGGCGGAACACCGTCTCCGGGTTGAACAGATGCAGTTCGCCCTCACGGCGCCACTGATACTCGCCGCCGGCCCACAGGTCGCGGTGCGCGACCTCCTCGGGGCGTTCGAGGTAGGCGAATTGGTGACGAGCAGCGGCCTCCTGGGCGAGCTGGTCGAGCCCGAGCCCGCCGATGCGGCTCACCGTGCCGGTGAAGTAGTCGTCGACGATCTGCTGGCCGAGCCCGATGGCCTCGAAGACCTGCGCGCCCGTGTAGGAGGCGACCGTGGAGATGCCCATCTTCGACATCACCTTCAGCACGCCCTTGCTGCACGCCTTGATGTAGTTGCGCACCGCCTGTCGCGGCGTCACACCCGTCAACAGCCCGCGGGCGATGAGGTCCTCGATCGACTCGAACGCAAGGTAGGGGTTGATGGCTGCGGCGCCGTAGCCGATGAGCAGCGCCATGTGGTGCACCTCGCGCGCCTCACCTGTCTCGACGATGAGACCGACCTTGGTGCGCGTCTTCTCACGGATGAGGTGGTGGTGTACGGCGGCGGTCAGCAACAGCGACGGGATCGGTGCCAGGTCGGCCGAGCTGTAACGGTCGGACAGGATGATGAGTTTGGCGCCGTCGGCGATCGCGGCGGTGACCTTCAGGCAGACCTGCTCGATCGCGGTGCGCAAGCCGGCGCCGCCCTCGGCCACCGGGTAGAGCCCGTCGACGGCGTACGACTTGAAGCCCGGCATGTCGTTGTCGTCGTTGATGTAGAGGATCTTGGCGAGGTCGTCGTTGCTGATGATCGGCGCGTTGAGCACGATCTGCCGGCACGACGCGGCAGTCGGCTCGAGCACATTGCCCTCAGGCCCGAGCGTCGCCGACATCGACGTGACGAGCTCCTCGCGGATCGCGTCGAGCGGCGGGTTGGTGACCTGCGCGAACAGCTGCGAGAAGTAGTCGAACAGCAGCCGCGGCCGCTCGGAGAGGACGGCGATCGGGGTGTCGGTGCCCATCGAGCCGAGCGCCTCGTAGCCGTTCTTCGCCATCGGCGTCAGCAGGATCTTGAGCTCTTCGCTGGTGTAGCCGAAGATCCGCTGCTGCTGCACGACCGACGACTGGCGCGGGATGAGGAAGTCGCGCGGCGGCAGGTCGTCAAGATGCGCGAGACCCGCGTGCAGCCACTCGCCGTACGGGTGCTGGTCGGCCAGCTCCCGCTTGATCTCCTCGTCGCCGACGATCCGCGCCTGCGCGGTGTCGACAAGGAACATCTTGCCCGGCTCGAGACGGCCCCTCTGCACGATCTCGCTCGGCTCGATGCCGAGCACGCCGACCTCGGAGGCCATGACGACGAGACCTTCCTGGGTCACCCAGTAGCGCGACGGCCGCAGCCCGTTGCGGTCGAGGACCGCACCGATCAGCCTGCCGTCGGTGAACGCGATCGACGCGGGCCCATCCCAGGGCTCCATGAGCGACGAGTGGTACTGGTAGAACGCTCGCTTCCACTCGGGCATCGACTCATGGTTTTCCCACGCCTCGGGAATCATCATGAGTACGGCGTGCGGCAGCGACCGGCCACCCAGATGCAGCAGCTCGAGCACCTCGTCGAAGCGCGCGGTGTCGCTGGCCCCCGGCGTGCAGATGGGGAAGATGCGCTCGATGTCGCCCGGAATGAACTCGCTGCTGAGCAGCGCCTCGCGCGCACGCATCCAGTTCTGGTTGCCCTGCACAGTGTTGATCTCGCCGTTGTGCGCGACGAACCGGTAGGGATGCGCGAGCGGCCAGGACGGGAAAGTGTTGGTGGAGAAACGCGAGTGCACGAGCGCCAGCGCGCTCTGCATCCGCTCATCTAGCAGGTCGGGGTAGAAGTCCTGCAGCTGCCGGCTCCGCAGCATTCCTTTGTAGACCAGCGTCCGGCAGGAAAGGCTCGGGAAGTAGACCGCGTCGGCGCCGAGCTCGTGTTCGATGCGCTTGCGTACGACGAACGCGCGGCGTTCGAGCTCGAGCCCGGCCAGCGTGGCCTCGGCCCCGGCGACGAAGATCTGTCGCATGACCGGCTCGACGTCGCGGGCCTCTTTGCCGAGCGAGCTGTTGTCGACCGGCACGTCGCGCCAGCCCAGCACCTGCAGGCCCTCGCTCGCGATCAGTTTCTCGACCTGGCCGACGGTGGCGGTGATGTCGGAGTCGCGCGGCAGGAAGGCACAGCCGACGGCGTACTCACCCGCGGCTGGCAATTCGAAATCAACGACCGCGCGCAGGAACGCGTCGGGTACCTGGATCAGGATGCCGGCGCCGTCACCGACGTTTTCTTCGGCCCCGGTGGCGCCCCGGTGGTCGAGGTTGCACAGGGAGCGCAGGCCCAACTCGATCATGCGGTGACTAGCGCGACCGCGAACGTCGACTACGAACGCGACGCCACACGAGTCGTGCTCGAAACGTGGGTCGTACAGGCCTTGACGGCCGGGCAGGTCGGACATTCATCATCCCGTGAGCAGAGGATCTTGCATCCAGAGCCGGCGGTCGGGACGACTGTGGCCCGTGCGCAGTTCTCCATCATAACGGTTGGGGACCGTGCGGCCGCGTGGGAATTTTCACGCGGGCACCGCGCTCGTCAGCACCTCCAGAGCATGACCACAGCCCGGTCGTCTTTGCTGTCGGTCCCGACCGCATCGATCAGCCGCTCGGCAGCGCCCTCGAAGCCGGTCAAAACCAGGGCATTTGCCTCCCCAAGCAGACGGTCGATGCCGTGCCCCAAGTCACGCCCGGGGATCTCGACTACTCCATCCGTGTACAGCAGCAAGGCGTCGCCCTCGCGGAGCCGGCCGCGCTCGGACGACCAGTCCGCACGGGCAAACATGCCCAATGCCATTCCCGAGGCGCTCGACAACGCCCACCTGCCCGTCCCGGCCTCGTAGTGGGCGGCAGGGGGATGCCCTGCCGACTCGACGAGGTAGTCACCGGTCCGGAGGTTTACCGCTATGTGCACCGCGGTCGCGAACCCCTCGCCCCAGTCGAGCCGGAGGAGGTAGTCGTTCGCCGCGCCGAGGAACTCTCCTGGTGGCACTGCTCCGAGCAGGCTGCCCATTGCTCCGGACAGCATGAGCGACCTCGTGCCCACGTCGAAGCCCTTGCCCGACACATCGACGAGCGCGAGCTCGAGCCGGCGCGAGCCGTCGCGGGTGCACGAGACGAGGAAGTCACCGGAGAAGCCCGCGTGACCGGCTGTCTCGAGCGCAAACTCCGCCCGCCAGCCGTCCGGTAGGACGGGCAACTCGCCTTGCTGCGCAAGCCGTTCACGCAGCTCGAGCAGCATTCCCTCGCCGCGCATCGCCGGTACGCCGAGCTCCTCGCGCCGGCGGGCGAACTCATCAGTGACCAGCGCAGCAACGAGGAGAACCGGCAGGAAACCCGGCCGCAGCTCGCGCCAGCCGACGCGCAGCCCGACGTACAGCAGCGCTATTGCCGCGAGCGCTATGAGCCATCGCATCGCTCGTTGCCCCAACAGGACGCCACCCATGAGCAACGGCACGATCACGAGGCTGGGGGGGAGCCAGTCGGGACCGATCTCGGGGCTTGCGATTGCGATGAACACGATCACCGCGACGAGAAATGGGAACGTCAACCCTTGGCGCAACCGGTCGCGGCGCCTGGCGCTCAACCAGTTGAAGCGCCACCCGGCCGACCGACCCCTCCTCATCCCGATGGGTCGGCTGGCAGCTCGACGGCACCGGTGGACTCGTAGGCCACGATCTGAGCCAGCCGCCGCACGTGCCTCGCGTCGCCGCTGAACGGCGTCTCGATGAACGTTCGCAGGATCTCGACGACCTCGGCTGCGGAGACGAATCGAGCCGGGATGCTGCACACGTTGGCGTTGTTGTGCTCGCGCGCGAGCTTGGCGATCTCGGGCGACCAGCACAACGTCGCACGCGCGCCCGTGACCTTGTTCGCGGCGATCTGCTCACCGTTACCGGACCCGCCAAGGACCACGCCCATGCTGCCGGCATCGGCCACTGTGCGCTGCGCCGCGGTGATGCAGAACGCCGGGTAGTCGTCGTCAGGGTCGTAGTGGATCGGCCCGCAGTCGATCGGTTCGTGACCGCTCTCGGCAAGCCACTCCACGAGCGTGGCTTTGAGCTCGAAGCCGGCGTGATCGGAACCGAGGTAAACGCGCACAGCGATCATCGAATCACGAGTGCGCGCCCGTCGTGGGCACGTGCGGGTCAGAGCTGGATGGACTCGGTGGGGAATTCCTCGAGGCCGTAGGGCCAGGCCCGCCCGCCCTTCCAGACGCGGCGGACGAGCTGCACCCCAGGCCGGTAGGCGAGGTATTCGTACGACGGCGCGTCGAGCTCGATGAAGTCGGCGCGCGCGCCGACGCCGAGATGACCGATGTCGTCGCGGCGCAAGGCCCGCGCTCCCCCGGCGGTCGCCGCCCAGAGTGCCTCGTCACACGACAGGTGCATCTCGCGTACGGCGAGCGCGATACACAAAGGCATGCTGGTCGTATAGGAGCTGCCGGGATTGCAGTCGGTCGCGATCGCGACAGTGCAGCCCGCATCGAGCAACCGTCGCGCGTCGGGATACGTCGACCGCGTCGAGAACTCCGCGGCTGGCAGCAACGTCGCGACGGTGTCGGAGGTCGCGAGTCCCTCGACATCGGCGTCCGACAAGTAGGTGCAGTGGTCGACCGACGCGGCACCGGACTCGACCGCGATGGAAACGCCGGCGCCGTACGCGAGCTGGTTGCCGTGCAGCCGGGGCACGAGCCCAGCCTGCTTCCCGGCCGCGAGCACCGCCCGCGTCTCGTCCGGATTGAAAGCGCCTTCGTCGCAGAACACGTCGATCCACCGCGCGCCCGCGTCGACGGCCGCGGTGAGCATCGGGCCGCACACGAGCTCGACGTAGTGATCGCGCCGATCGGCGAACTCCGCCGGCACGACGTGCGCCCCGAGGAACGTGGTCTCGTCAGTAACTCGCCTCGCAACCGCGACTGAGCGCGCCTCGTCGGCCACCGTCAGGCCGTAGCCGCTCTTGGTCTCGAGTGTCGTCGTACCGGAGTACGCCGCTTCTGTCGCAAGACGTCGCGCGTTGGCCAGCAGCTCGGCGTCGCTGGCCGCGCGGGTGGCCGCGACGGTGCTCGCTATGCCGCCGGCAGCGTAGGGGCGGCCGACCATCCGCGCGGCGAACTCCTCCACGCGGTCGCCGGCGAACACGAGGTGGGTGTGACTGTCGACGAACCCCGGCAGCACCGTGCGCCCCTCGACGCTGATGCGCTCGTCGCACGGCGGTGCCGCTTCGCGCGCTCCCACCCACGCGACCCGGCCTTCGTCGACGGCCATGGCTGCGTCGAGTCGGATGCCGAGTGCACCTCGCACTCCGTTGGCCGCGGGGTCGGCATTGGTGACGAGCTGGCCAATGTCGTCGATGAGCAGACTCACGACAGCACCGCACGGATCGCGGCATCAAGGTCGGCTCCCACATCGGGGATCCGCACATGCTGCCCTTCGCGTACGACGACCGTGCCGTCGACGACGACCTGCTCGATGTCGGCGGCCGACGCTGCGAACACGGCGGTTTCCGCGGTCGCGCCGGCACCGCTGGTACGCGGCGAGGTGAGCCGAACCGTGACGAGGTCGGCCCGTTGCCCCGCCTCAATGCGCCCGGCGGCCCAGCCGAGCGCGCGATGGCCGTTGCGGGTCGCCATCGCCAGCAGAGCGGCCGCGCGGAAATGCCCCCTCGCCTGGGTGCGCAACCGCTCGTCGAGCTCGAGTGCGCGGGCCTCCTCGAACATGTCGATGACCGCGTGACTGTCGGTGCCGAGGGACAACGGCGAGCCGGCGAAGGACTGGTCGGCCGCGCGCCCGATCCCGTCGGCGAGGTCGCGTTCGGTCGTCGGGCAGAAGCACGCGCCGGTGCCGCTGCTGCCGAGTGCGCGCACGTCGCCCGCGGTGAGGTGCGTCGCGTGGACAACTGTCGTGCCTGGCCCGAGAGCGCCTTCCTCGTCGAGGACGCCCGTCGGCGTGGTCCCGTACGCCGCGAGGCACGCGTCGTTCTCCGCGACCTGCTCGGACAGGTGGGCGTGCAGCGGCGCGTCAGCACCCCGGGCCCACTTCGCGACCGTGCTGATCGACGGCGGCGGCACGGCGCGCACCGAGTGCACCGCAGCGCCGACGACGACCCCGGGCGAGTCTGCACACGTGCGCGCAAGGTCGTCGACGCGCGCGGCCCACTGTTGCGCGGTGGTGTCGCCGAATCGCCGCTGCGGTCCCTGCAGTGGCTGGCCGGGAGCACTTTCGAGATAGCAGGTGTCGAGCACGGTGATGCGCAGGCCCGCCGCGGCAGCAGCCGAAACAAGAGCAAGTCCCATCTCGTTCGCGTCGTCGTACCGCGCGCCGTCCCGCTGGTGGTGCAGGTAGTGGAACTCGCCGACCGAGGTGATGCCGGCCAGCACCATCTCGCCGAACGTCGCGCGCGCGAGAGCGAAGTACCTCTCGGGTTCGAGCCGCTCGGCCACTGCATACATCTGCTCGCGCCAGGTCCAAAAGGTCCCGCGGCCGCTTTGGGTTCGCGCACGCAGCGCCCGGTGGAACGCGTGCGAATGCGTGTTGGCGAACCCCGGGATCGTCAGCCCGAACAGCCGCTGCGCACCTTCGGGAGCGGTCGCCGTACCGGCTTCGACTTTGGTGAAGATGCCGTCATCGCTCTCGACGAGTACGCCGTCGCGCACGTCGCCCTCGCCCGGCCAGAGATGCTCACACCACCAGATGCTCACACCACCCAGCTCTCCATCGTGCGGGCGAGCGCCGCGACACCGGCCAAGCAGTCGCTCTCCTCGGCGAACTCGGCCGGAGAGTGTGAGACGCCCGTCGGGTTGCGGACGAAGATCATCGCTGTCGGGACGTGCGGCGCGAGTACGCCGGCGTCATGTCCAGCGCCGGTCGCGATGACCGGAACGCTACCCAGGATCCGCAGCAGGTCGTCGCGCACGTCGGGCGAGAACTCGACGCCGGCAGTGAGCGACACACTCGAGATCGCGATCGGCGTGCCTTCCCGGACGGCCTCCTCCGTGGCCACCTGGCGTACGGCGGCCACGAGCGATTGCAGTGACTCATCGTCCTCGCTTCGTGCGTCGAGCCACGCGGACACGCTGCTGGGTACGGCGTTCGACGTGTTGGGCTCGACGATCACCCGGCCGATGGTCGCCAATGACTGATGGCGTTCGGCCTGCTCCCGCGCTGCGAGCACGATCGCCGCGAGCGTGACCATCGGGTCGTGCCGGTCGCGCAGCCGGGTCGTGCCGGCGTGGTTGCCTTCGCCGTCTATACGCACCTCCCAGCGACCGTGCGGCCAGATCGACGACGCCAACCCGACTGGCGCATCGACGTCAACAAGCGCGCGACCCTGCTCAATGTGCAACTCGACGAACATCCCGATGCGACGCAGGCTCTCGTCGTCGCGGCCGAGCGCTTCGGGATCCCGGCCGGCGTGACGCATCGCATCCGCGAGCGATACGCCGTCGGCGCCGCGCAAGGCGCGCGCCTGCGCCGGGTCGAGCCGGCCGGTGAGCAGGCTGCTGCCCACACATGCGCGGCCGAACCGGGACCCCTCCTCGTCGCTGAACGCGACGACGGCGACCGGCTTTCGTGGCCTCACGCCGCGGCTTGTCAGGTCGTCGATTGCAGCGAGCGCGCTGATGATTCCGAGCGGCCCGTCGAACGCACCGCCTCCGGTGACCGAGTCGAGGTGCGACCCGGTGACGAACGCGTCGCGCGGCTCGGCTGCGCCGCCATGCGGCAGCCACCAGGCCCACAGGTTGCCGTTGCGGTCGGTGTCGACAGTCAATCCGCGCCGCTGCGCCTCGTCGGCGAACCAGGACCGGCATTGCAGGTCGGCATCGGTCCACGCCGATCTCTCGTAGCCGCCAGCAGATCTCGTGCCTATCGGTGCGAGGCCGTCGAACAACGCCCTGAATGCGTCAGCGCTCACTCCTTCATCGGGACGCGCACGCCCCGCTCCGCCGCGACGTCTGTGGCGATGTCGTAGCCCGCGTCCACATGGCGGATGACTCCCATGCCCGGATCGTTGGTCAGCACGCGCTCGAGTTTGGCTGCCGCCAACGGCGTGCCGTCCGCGACGGTGACCTGCCCGGCGTGGATCGACCGGCCGATGCCGACTCCCCCGCCGTGATGGATCGCCACCCAGGTCGCGCCGGACGCGGTGTAGACCAATGCGTTGAGCAACGGCCAGTCAGCGATCGCGTCGGAACCGTCGGCCATCGCCTCGGTCTCGCGGTAGGGGCTCGCGACCGAGCCGCAGTCGAGGTGATCACGACCGATGACGATCGGCGCGCTGATGACGCCATCAGCGACCAGCTCGTTGAACCGCACGCCGGCAGCGTCACGCTCGCCGTACCCGAGCCAGCAGATGCGCGCGGGCAGTCCCTGGAAGGCCACCCGCTCCTGCGCGGCGCAAATCCACCGACCCAGCCGGTCGTTGTCGGGGAACAGCTCGAGCACCGCGGCGTCGGTAGTGGCGATGTCGCGTGGGTCGCCGGACAGCGCGGCCCACCGGAAGGGTCCCTTGCCTTCACAGAACAGCGGCCGGATGTACGCCGGCACGAAGCCGGGGAAGTCGAAAGCGCGTTGACAACCGCCGAGCTGGGCCTCCGCGCGAATGGAGTTGCCGTAGTCGAAAACCTCGGCGCCCGCATCCATGAAGCCGACCATCGCCTCGACGTGTTTGGCCATGCTTGCCCGCGCCCGGTCGGTGAACTCGTCGGGCTTGGTCTCGGCGTACGTATGCCAGTCATCCAGGTCGATGCCCTCGGGCAAGTAGGACAGCGGATCGTGCGCCGACGTCTGGTCGGTCACGACGTCGACCGCCGCGCCGCGGCGGAGCAGCTCCGGTACAACGGTCGCGGCGTTGCCGAGCAGCCCGACGGAGAGGGCGACCCGGTCACGTTTCGCGGCTTCCACCCGAGCGACCGCCGTATCGATGTCGTCGGTCCACTCGTCGAGGTAGCGGTGGTCCACGCGCCGTTGCAGTCGGGCGGGGTCGACCTCGACCAGCAGGCAGACGCCGTCGTTCATCGTGACGGCGAGAGGTTGCGCGCCGCCCATCCCGCCCGCGCCGGCGGTCAGCGTGAGTGTGCCGGCCAGCGTCCCGCCAAATCGTTTGTCGGCGATAGCGGCAAACGTCTCGTAGGTGCCCTGCAGGATCCCCTGCGTGCCGATGTAGATCCACGAGCCGGCGGTCATCTGCCCGTACATCGTCAGGCCGAGCTGTTCGAGCCGGCGGAACTCCGGCCAGGTTGCCCATTCGCCGACCAGATTGGAGTTGGCGATCAGCACCCGCGGCGCCCACTCGTGCGTCCGCATCACCCCGACCGGGCGGCCCGACTGCACCAGCAGCGTCTCGTCGTCCGCCAGTCCCTGCAGGGTCCGGATGATCGCGTCGTACGACGGCCAGTCGCGCGCCGCCTTGCCGGTGCCGCCGTACACGACGAGGTCGTCCGGTCGCTCAGCGACCTCGGGATCGAGGTTGTTCATCAGCATCCGCATGGCCGCTTCCTGCGGCCAGCCGCGACAGGAAAGCGTGTTGCCCCGCGGGGCGCGAACCGGTCGATGTCCAACAGCCATGTCGACGGTCTACCTCCCTGCGAGCGACTTACGCGAGATCTCCAGTGACTGCTCTGGCGGCGGCGAGCAGCGACCCGTCGCGTACGGCGGCCGCGGCAGCTTCGATCTCGGGCGAAAGCCAGCGGTCAGGGCCGGCAGCAGGCACCACGCGGCGCAGCGCAGTGACGGCAGCCGCGGTCGCGGGCGCAGGCGTCAGCGGCGCTCGCAGGTCGAGTGCGCGAGCGGCCGACAGGATCTCGATCGCGACGACGTAGGTGAGGCAGTCGATGGCGCGTAGGAGCTTTCGGCCCGCGGCCCACCCCATCGACACGTGGTCCTCCTGCATCGCCGACGACGGGATCGAGTCGACGCTCGCCGGGGCGGCGAGCCGCTTGAGATCGCTCACCAACGAGGCTGAGGTGTACTGCGCGATCATCAGCCCGGAGTCGACGCCGGGGTCGTCGGCGAGGAACGGCGGCAAGCCGTTCGAGCGCTTCGCGTCCAGCAACCGGTCGGTCCGGCGTTCCGAGATCGACGCGAGATCGGCTACCGCAATGGCCAGGAAGTCCAGCGCGTAGCCGACGGGCGCGCCGTGGAAGTTGCCGTTCGACTCGACCCGGCCGTCAGGAAGCACAACCGGGTTGTCGATCGCGCTCGCCAGCTCCCGGTCGGCAACCGTGGCTGCGTGGTCGATGGTGTCGCGCACCGCGCCCGCGACCTGCGGGGCGCAGCGCAGGGAGTAGGCGTCCTGCACGATGTCGCAGTCCGGGCCCCGGTGGCTTTCCATGATCGCGGAGTCGGCCAGCAGCCGCCGCATGTTCGCGGCGGCGGCGGCCTGCCCCGGATGCGGCCGCAGCGCCAGCAGGTCCTCGGCGAACGTCCGGTCGGTCCCGAGCAACGCCTCGACACTCATCGCCGCTGCCAGGTCGGCCGTCGTCGCCAGTCGCCGCAGATCGTGCAGCGCCAGCAGCAACATGCCGAGCATGCCGTCTGTGCCGTTGATGAGGGCGAGCCCTTCTTTGGCCGTCAGCTCAACCGCCGACAGGCCCGCCCGCCTGAGCGCTTCCGCGGCGGGCATCAGCGTGCCGGCCGCGTCGCGCGCCTCGCCCTCGCCCATCACGACCAGCGCGCAGTGCGCCAGTGGAGCAAGGTCGCCGGAGCAACCGAGCGATCCCCACTCATGCACCACAGGAGTGATGCCGGCGTTGAGGAGGGTGACGTACGCCTGCGCCGTTTCCGGCCGTACACCGGTGCGCCCGCTCGCCATCGTCCGCAGTCGCAGGAGCATCAATGCGCGTACGACGTCGCGCTCGACTTCCGGCCCCGCTCCTGCGGCGTGCGAGCGCACCAACGACCGCTGCAACTGCGTTCGCGACTCGGCCGGGATGTACCGCGTCGCCAGTGCCCCGAAGCCGGTCGAGACGCCGTACACCGGCTCACCGGATGCGGCCATTGCGTCGACGTGCGCCCGGGATGCGCTGATTGCCGAGAGTGCCTCGTCGCCGAGCCGCACCTGCCGGTCGTCTCGGGCGACCGACACCACGTCGGCGGCAGCCGGCGGAGCGCTGGTCAGAACGAGATCGGCTGGCACTCCCGCAGTACAGACCGACAGCCGTTCGAGAGCAACTGCTGTGCTATGTCTCGTCGATCATGTCCTGATCAGTCATGACTCGGTCAGCGGAGGCGGCGGCGCTCCCTCACCCGTGAGAACCGCCTCCATTGCGTTGTCCAAAGCCTCGAGGTCGGTGCGGCTCAGGTGGTTCAGGAAATGCTCCCGCAGCCCTTGCAGATGAACTTTCGTGGATTTCGCCAAGGCGGCCCGGCCGTCCGCGGTGAGGGTGGCGAGGGAGCCCCGCTTGTCGCCTTCGAAGACGCAACGCTCTACCAGGGCTCTGCGCTCGAGCTGATCGACCGCCCGGGTCACGCCGCTGGGCGAGAGGACGACTCTCGATGCCAGATCCGACATCCGCAGGCCGCCGTCACCAGCGCGGCGTAACCAGGTCAGAACCTCGAACTGGTTGAGGCTCAGGCCGTGGGCGCTTACGAGTTCCCGGTCGAGCGCGGGGACAACCGTGATCCGGATGATGGGGATGCCGGTCATCGAAGCGCTTCCTTCTCGCAGCACGCCGTACGAGCGGGTGGACCCCCTTCCTCCTTGTGCACGAAGCACGGTTCCGGCTCTCGCAGATGTCGGGCAAGGACACCAAGCATCCGCACCGAGTATTCGACAACCTCTGGTACCTGCTCGAAGGCGTGGCCAGCACCGGTCACAGCACCGGGCCAGGCGGATCCATGGAGCGGCGCAGCTGACCGCAGGCCGCTCCTCGCGCTGCGAGCGGGGCGAGGCGTGTGGCATGCCGAGGCGGTCGGGCAGGGCGAGGTCGAGCAGGGCCTTGCGGACACTGAGTTCCGCGGCGTGCTGTTCTGGGTCAACCTGGCCCGGAAGGACAAAGCACGCTGAACCGAGCGCGCTGGTCGTGCGGCCCGAGCAGATCCCGGTGCGGCGGGAGGGCGACGCGATTGTTCGAGTCCTGGTCGGCGAGGGCTCCCCCGTACAACTCGGGACGCCGGCGGTGATCCTCGACATCGACCTGCCCGACGGCGGGCAGACCACGACCGCGGTGCCGCCGGAGTTCCAGGGCTTCGCGGACGCTGCCCCAGGCACTCGGTACCTGCTCATGGCAGGGCAGCCGTACGGCGAGGCGCCCGTCCTCAACGGCCCATACGTGGACTAACGGCGGTCACCCGCTACCCCGAGGCCTCGATCCCTCGAGCGTGAAAGGCAACCGACGGCCGGGAAGCGTGTAAGTGGATCAACCTGTCACGATTCCACCGTGGATTCGTGCTCAGTTCAGCCGCCGATCGTGACGAGTTGATCGTCAAGGGCTTCCAGGGAACCGATCGGCGCACTTGTGCGCCTTCTCTGTTGTGACGACGAGGATGGCATCAGCGACAGGCGAGCAAGTGGGCTCAGCAATTGATGACGGAGCCGAGGCGGCCGCCAACGCGGCTCCGGAGTTCGACGAGTTCTACCTCGCGCACTACACGGGTGCGGTGCGACTCGCGAGGCTCCTCGTCGACTCGCTCGGCGTGGCCGAGGAGATCGCTCAGGACGCATTCGTCGAGTTGTTCCGCGCATGGGCGCGCGTCGAACAGCCCGCTGCCTACCTGCGCGTCGCGGTCGTGCACCGTGCACGGTCATGGGGCCGGCGGAGAGCGATCGAGAGGCGCCATGCCGAACGGGCTGATCGAGACGTCACACCGGATCACGCGACCGGCAACGACACGGCTCTCGTCGTGCGTGACGCCCTTCGAGCGCTGACACAGCGGCAACGAGCTGCGGTAGTGCTGCGCTACTACGAGGACCTCAGTGAGTCGCAGGTGGCTGAGGTACTCGGTTGCCGGCCCGGAACCGCGAAGTCTCTCGTGTCACGCGGTTTGGCATCGATGAGGGAGCGTCTGGATGACGAGTGACCTACAAGAGCGAGTCCGCGCGGGACTCCACTCATACGCGGCCGCCACCGACGCCGTACCACCGCCGGTCCAGCGAATCCGCGACCGGGCCGCCAATCCAACGCCGATGCGCCGAGCCGTCAGGCGGCGGCTCGCATGGTTCGCCATACCCGTGGTCGCTGTCGCTGCCGGCGGAGTGGCGATCGCAACTGGCGGAGCACGGGACGTGGCGAACGAAAAGTTCGCCGAGGCGAACCTCTGGAATCCCGAGTGGGACATCCCGGTCGCGAACCAGACGCTCGTCGCGGCGGACACCGCAGCAGACGGCACAGAAGTCCAGTACTGGGTCGGCGTGAGCGCCAAGCACGCACCGGCGCGATGTGAACTGCTGCTCTTCCGCCGACCGGGAGGGTCCTGGCGAGCGAACGGCTCTGCCTGTACCGCCGCGAACACGCCCCAGCGGAGCCCTGACTCTCCGTTGGGACCGACCATCGGGCGGACCCCAATGGACGACGACTACAGGGCGATGGCGGATACGGACTTCAGCATGTGGGGGTTCCACGTCCCACGGGGAACACAAAAACTCGTCGTCACGATCGACGACGGAACTCAGCGAGTAGTAGTGGTCACGACCCCTGGCTACGCGCTGGTGGTCGTACCCGCGAAGCGCATGGCGACTAGGGCTGTCGCGGTTGACGCGGCCGGAACCGCCATCGATACCGTACCCATCCCCGATCCCGCTCCCCGTGATTGGTGACGGTCCCGACCGTTCTCGGCTGCGTCGACACATGATCAATGGCTCGGAATCCCGGGAATTTCGGGATTTCGCGGCAATGAGCGCGTCTACGGTTCCACGCCTCGGACTCACGCAAAGGTGATCAACTTGTCGAGATCGCGAAGATCAACAGAGCGTGCGTGCCGGCACCGACTTCGACAACATGACCATCGTGGGAGACGAAACGCCGAGAGCGGCTAGCGGCCAGGCTGCGCCGGCGGCGTCCGACCCGTCGGCGGCGCTGCGTACTGGGGCTGATAGGCACCGTGCGCCGGCGGCGTCCACTGCGGAGACTGCCAGGCCGGGTTCGGGCGGAGGGAGCGCGCGAACTCCGGGTGGACGTTGCGCAGCCACAGCCACTGCTGATCGATGTAGCCGGTAGCCATGTGCACCGGGTGTAGTAGCGATGTCATCAAAAACAGCCAGACGATGGCGACCACTACGGCCAACACCATGAGGCCGCCGCTCGAGAGCCCCGCTGCGGCCACTAGGAGCACGAGGGCTGACACGCCGCTGCCGATTCGAATGTGCAGCACGAGTCGTCGCCGTCGATCACAGCTGCCACATGCAGGCAGGGTCACCTCGTCGGTCGTGCGAGTCGACAGGTGGATGAGTGCGCAGATGGCTGCGACGATCAAAAAGACCCCGAAGGCATAAAGGAAGAGAAGGAACGACACCCCGAGGACCACGTTCATCCACATCGGGAGTTCGCTGCTGTATCTGCGCGTGACTCTGCGGTCTGCAGGCAGGCCGTGTTTGGGGCAGATGGCCGGAAGCCAGTGCGTCGCGACGTCGTACCTTGCAATTGCCGTCTTAGCCATCGCCGCCCCCTTAGCCTCCCCATAGGCATCGGGTCGGCCTCCTATGCGCTTAACCTGGGCGGGACGATCTTCTGCCCTGCGTGGCCGTCTGGTCGCTTTGTGCGAGGATGGACCGACTTATCACGACACTCTCCGAATCGGCGGAACGTGCTCGACAACAACCTGACACGAGACGAGGCGCAACGTCGCGCCCACCTCCTTCGCGTCGACAGCTACCGGGTGTCGCTCGACCTGACTACGGGTGACCGCACCTTCCGCTCAGCGACGACCGTCACGTTCCGGTGTTCCGAGCCGGGAGCGACGACGTTCGTCGAGCTCATCGCCTCCTCCGTCTTCTCCATGGAGCTCAACGGCGAGGTGCTGCCGGCCGGTGCCTTCGACGGCGGGCGCATCGCGCTCCCCTCGCTCGGAGCTGACAACGAGCTGCGCGTCGTTGCCGACTGCCCCTATGTCAACACCGGCGAGGGTCTGCACCGCTTCGTCGACCCGGTCGACAGCGAGGTCTATCTGTACTCGCAGTTCGAGACCTACGACGCGCACCGTGTCTACGCCTGCTTCGACCAGCCCGATCTCAAGTCGGTCTTCACGTTCGACGTCGTCGCGCCGGCGCACTGGCAGGTCGTCAGCAACATGGCAGCACCCGAGCCGTCGGTGTCGGAAGGAAAGCGGCACTGGACCTTCGCGACCTCACCGCGGATGTCGACGTACTACACCGCGGTGGTCGCCGGCCCCTATCACGTGGTCCGCGACAAACACGGCGACATCGACCTCGGCCTGTTCTGCCGCAAGTCGCTCGCGCAGCACCTCGACCCCGACGAGATCCTGACCGTCACCAAACAGGGCTTCGACTACTTCAACGAAACCTTCGACTACCCCTACGCCTTCGGCAAGTACGACCAGCTGTTCGTCCCCGAGTTCAACGCAGGAGCGATGGAGAACGCCGGAGCGGTCACCTTCCTCGAGGACTACGTCTTCCGGTCGAAGGTGACCAACTTCGCGTACGAGCGGCGCGCCGAGACGATCCTGCACGAGATGGCGCACATGTGGTTCGGCGACCTCGTGACGATGCGCTGGTGGGACGACCTGTGGCTCAACGAGTCGTTCGCGACGTACGCGTCGGTGCTCGCACAGAGCGAAGCGACGCGCTTTCCCCACGCCTGGACGACCTTCGCGAACGTCGAGAAGACCTGGGCCTATCGGCAGGATCAGCTGCCATCCACCCACCCGATCGTCGCCGAGATCCTCGACATCGCCGCGGTCGAGGTCAACTTCGACGGCATCACCTACGCCAAGGGCGCTTCGGTGCTCAAGCAACTGGTCGCATGGGTCGGGCGCGACGCATTCCGTGATGGCCTGCGCGGCTACTTCCGCCAGCACGAGTACGCCAACACCGAGTTGCGCGACCTCCTGCGGGCGCTCGAAGCGGCGTCGGGACGCGACCTGTCCGCGTGGTCGAAGGAATGGCTCGAAACTGCCGGGGTCAACACGCTGCGGCCGTCTTTCTCGGTCGACGATGACGGCAACTTCATCGCTTTCCACGTGCTGCAGGAGGCACCGGCCGACTGGCCGACGCTGCGATCCCACCGCGTGGCGATCGGGCTCTACGACGTCAGTGGCGACGGCCTCGAACGGCGCCGCCGTATCGAGCTCGACGTCATCGGGGCAGAGACCGAGGTGCCGCAACTGATCGGCGAACGCCAGCCCGATCTCGTCCTGATCAACGACGACGACCTCACCTACACCAAGATCCGCCTCGACCCTCGGTCAGCCGCAACGGTGACCAACCGCCTCGGCGAGCTACCAGGGTCGCTGCAGCGAGCGCTGTGTTGGGCGGCGAGTTGGGACATGACCCGTGACGCCGAGCTGCCGGCTCGTCAGTTCACCCGGCTGGTGCTGGGCAACATCGGCAGCGAAAGCGAGGTCGGCGTCGTACAGGGGCTCCTCGGCCAGGCGATGAGCGCAATCAACAACTTCGCCGACCCCACTCATCGCGAGGCTCCTCTGCGCTCCGTCGCTGAGGCAGCGCACGAGGCGATGCATGCCGCGGAGCCGGGCAGCGACCACCAGCTTGCGTGGACCCGCGCGTTCGTCGGTGCTGCGCACGACGACGACCACGTTGCGGTCGTGACCGCGCTGCGCAGCGGCGAGTACTCCCTTCCCGGGCTCACCATCGACATCGATTTGCGGTGGTCGCTGGTCCGGGCACTGGCCGCGTTGGGCCGGCTTACCGACGCCGACATCGAAGCCGAGCTGGAGCGCGACCCGACGGCCGCGGGTCAGCGGCAGGCAGCCACGACGCGCGCTCTCAGACCGACCGGCGAGGCCAAGGCCGAGGCGTGGCGCAACATCATGGATCAGCCTGATCTGCCCAACGCGATGCTCAGCGCCTGGATCAGCGGCTTCCTGCACCACGACCAGCTGCAGCTGCTCGAGCCCTACCGCAAAAGGTATTTCGAGCGTGTGACCGACATCTGGTCATCACGCAGCGGCGAGCTGGCGCAGGACATCGTGCTCGGCATGTACCCCGGCGTGTTCGTCGACCAGCAGACTCTCGACCTCACCGACGACTACCTGCGTACGGCGTCGCCGCCGGCACCGCTTCGACGCCTTCTCATCGAGTCGCGCGACGGCGTTGCACGGGCGATGAGAGCAAGAGCCAAGGACATCGCCGCCGGATCCGAGTAGGGACCGCCTACTCCGTCTCCGGATAGCCACTGAGTAGGTCGGGCAGCTCTACGTCCTCGCTGACCTCACCCTCGCCTGCGGGGCCTGCGTATTGGGCCAGCATCGCGAGCCCGAGGCAGATGCCGCCGACGATGTCGCCGACCGCAAAGCTCGCCGTCATCGACGTGGCGACGAGCGCGGCGTTCCGATCAGAGATGCGCTCCTTCGCGGCGGCCGACGTCACGATCTCGAGGCGCCGCTGATCGGGAGCGATGAGCAGCAGGACGGCGGGGAGCGTTTCGAAGCCCAGCGCGGCGAACATCGCCTCCGCCTGCGCCCGCGAGTCGTCGGCCGCGGGCCCGAGGTAGACGGCGAACTGAAGTCCAGTGTCGTTCTCGGCCTGGTCGACGGCACGTGCGATCCGGCGGTGCTGGCGAGGGCTCAGCGGATCGTGCGGCGTGTCACCAGCTGCCGCTGGCACCGCCGCCACCGGAGCTCCCTCCGCCGAAGCCGCCGAAGCTGCCTCCACCACCTGAATCACCGCCTCCGCCGCCACCTCCGAAACCACCACCGAAGCCACCGTAGTTGCCGTGGTGGTGGCCGCCCCCGATAAAGATCGGAAAGTCCCAGATCCCGCCCCCCCTGCGCCGGCGCCGCCCACCGAAGACGGCCGAGAACGCGATGGCCCCGAGGACAAAGGGCAACACCGAGAAGAACACTGAGGCGGGTGTCGAGTGCTTCTCGGGCGGGGGTCCGTCACGAACAGGCAGGGCCACTCCCGACGACGTATCACCCAGTGCGGCGCGGATCGCGCGCTGGCCGTCGTCCACGGCTGCGCCGACGTCGCCTGCTCGCATCTGCGGGGTGACGTAGTTGTCGATGATTTGCTTGGCCTCGATGTCAGTGATGAATTCCTCGGCGCCATACCCGGTCTCGATGCGAAGCTTGCGCTCCTCCATCGCCACGAGCAGGAGTACGCCGACGTCGCGCTTCTTGTCGCCGACTCCCCATTTGTTGAACAGGTCGTTCGCGTAGTCCTCGACCGATGCGCCGCCCATGTTCGGTACGACGGCGATCGCCACCTCGTCGTCAGCGCGGTCGTGGAACGCCTGCAGTTCCGCCTCGATCCGGGCCTCGACGTCGTCCGGCACTTGCTCCGCCTCGTCGACGATCCAGCCGTCCACCGCCGGGTAGCGCGGCGCGGCCTGCGCACCCCCGGCGGACATGAGGAGCAGAGTCGAACAGGCAAGTGCGCCGAGCAGACCGCGGCGCAGGAGACGCACTAGCCCGCCGAGGGGGACGGCGTCGGATTGACGTTCAGGTCGACTTTGGGCACTTCGCTGCTGCCCGGCGTACCGACGAACAACGGCTTACGGTCGAAGCCGAAGAGCGCTGCCGCGATACTGCCGGGGAACCGGCGTACGGCAACGTTGTATCCCTGAACCATCTCGTTGTAGCGGCGGCGTTCTTGAGCAATCCGGTTCTCGCTGCCCTCGAGCTGAACCATGAAGTCGCTGACGGTCTTGTTGCTCTGCAGCGTCGGGTTGTTCTCGACGATGACGAGCAGCCGGCTGAGCGCGCTCTCCAGCTGGTTACTGGCCTCGACCTTCTCATCGGTCGACGCCGCGCTGCCGTAGCGCGCGCGAGCGTTCGCGATCTCGATGAAAATCGTCTGCTCCTGCTTGAGAACCGCCTTCACGGCCTCGGACAGGTTGGGGATGAGGTCGAACCTGCGCTGCTGGGCCACCTCGACCTGACTGAACTGGGTGTTGACGGCTTCTTCCTTGCTCACCAGCCCGTTGCGCGCGGTGATTGCCGGCAGCACGAGCAGCAGCAGTGCGGCGGCCGCGATGCCGGCGGGGATCGCCCACTTGGGCAGGCTGCGGGGCGCCGTTGTCTGCGGGAACGAGCTGGTCGTCGTCACGTCGGAGATCCTCCAGGTCAGCGTGCCGGGTCGTGCGGTTTCCTACCCCGCAAGGCCTGTGCGACACGACGTACCCCGTCGTGTTCCCGCAGCCCCTCCAACGTGATCGGCCGGGATCCGGTTCCTTCGTCAACCGCGAGCGGCAGGCACCAGTTGGGGTAGTCGGCATCGCCGGTGCCGGGGACGTTGGGCTGCCGCGAGTCGCAGACGCCGTCCCAAAGAGCGGCGAGCACGAGCCGGCAGGGCGACTGGGCCAACAGCGAGTGCATGCCCTCGACCATCTCGGCTGGGCCCGGCGAGTCGGGCAGGACGTCGTACCGCCGCATCAGATCGAGCAGCTGGCCGCGTTCGTGGTCCTCGCGAGCGCGCTCCCGCGCGGCTGCATCGTCGTCGAGCAGCCCGAGCTGATGGTAGAGCGAGACGCGCTGTCCGGTGAGAAAGCCCGCCGCTGTCGGGAGATCGTGCGTGTTGACGGTGGCCAGCGCCATGTCGTCCCACTCCTCCGGCGCGAGCGGCCTGGACCAATCGTCAGTGCGCTGGAAGTACAAGACGGCCGACCGCAGTACGCCGTTCGCGCGCAACGCCTCGCGCAGCCCCTCGGGCACGGTCCCGAGGTCTTCGCCGACCACGATGGCGCCGGCACGGGTCGCCTCGAGTACGAGCACTCCGAGCATCTCGTCGAACGGATAGTGAACGTACGTGCCCTCGGACGCCGGGCATCCCTCCGGTATCCAGAACAGCCGGAACAGGCCATGCACATGGTCGATCCTGATGCCCCCGGCGTGCCGGAAGGACGCCCGCAACATGTCGCGGAACGCCGCGTAGCCCGTTTCCCGCAGGCGATCCGGTCGCAGCGGTGGCTGCGCCCAGTTCTGGCCCGCATGCGC
>JBKJZO010000163.1:0-19880 GCA_046715235.1 Mycobacteriales bacterium | reverse complement strand
GCACCAGCCTTAATGACGGCAACGCCGCCGGCAAGCTTGGCGAGCCGCTCCTGGAGCTTCTCACGGTCGTAGTCGGAGTCGCTCTTGTCGATCTCGGCACGGATCTGGTTGACCCGACCAGCGATCTGCTCGGTGTCACCCGAACCCTCGACGATGGTCGTCTCGTCCTTGGTGACGACCACCTTGCGCGCGCGGCCGAGGAGATCGATCGTCGTGGTGTCGAGCTTGAGGCCGACTTCCTCGCTGATGACCTGGCCACCGGTGAGGATCGCCATGTCCTGCAGCATCGCCTTGCGGCGGTCACCGAAGCCCGGCGCCTTGACGGCGACGGAGCGGAACGTGCCACGGATCTTGTTGACCACCAGGGTCGCGAGGGCTTCACCCTCGACGTCCTCGGAGATGATCAGGAGCGGCTTGCCGCCCTGCATGACCTTCTCCAGCAGCGGCAACAGGTCCTTGACGGCGCTGATCTTGCCGTTGACGAGCAGGATGTAGGGGTCGTCGAGGACCGATTCCATCCGGTCGGTGTCAGTGACGAAGTACGGTGAGATGTAGCCCTTGTCGAAGCGCATGCCCTCGGTGAGCTCGAGTTCGAGGCCGAAGGTGTTGCTCTCCTCGACGGTGATGACGCCTTCCTTGCCGACCTTGTCCATCGCCTCGGCGATGATGTCGCCGACGGTGGTGTCAGCGGCGGAGATCGACGCGGTCGAGGCGATCTGCTCCTTGGTCGTGACGTCCTGCGCGGCCTGCGTCAGCTTCTCGACGACAGCCTCGACGGCCGCCTCGATGCCCTTCTTGAGGGCAATCGGGTTGGCGCCGGCAGCGACGTTGCGCAAGCCCTCGCGGACCATCGCCTGCGCGAGGACCGTGGCGGTCGTCGTACCGTCACCGGCGACGTCGTCAGTCTTCTTCGCGACTTCCTTGACGAGCTCGGCGCCGATCTTCTCGTACGGCTCCTCGAGCTCGATCTCCTTGGCGATCGACACACCATCGTTGGTGATGGTGGGCGCGCCCCACTTCTTCTCGAGGACGACGTTGCGGCCCTTCGGGCCGAGCGTCACCTTCACAGCGTCGGCGAGCTGGTTCATGCCTCGCTCGAGGCCGCGCCGCGCTTCCTCGTTGAACGCGATCAACTTGGCCATGGGTTTGTCCTCCAGGACGTTTTCTCGGTACGGCGCCGATCCCGGCTGACGCCCGCGACGGCCGCCCGGCGCCCCGCGGGGAGCCGAACATCGTCGACCAGGATTGGCACTCGACACACGTGAGTGCTAGTTCAGGTTTAGCACTCTGGCATGGCGAGTGCAAGGTGCGGGCCTGGCCGTGGACCTGGGGCCGGCGCGAAATCCTTGCTCCTCACGCATGTCTTCTTCGACAGGGATCTCGACGACGCGGTGAAAGCCGCGCGGTCGGCGTACGACGGGTCGGTCAGCGCTGCCGCGCCCGAGTTGATCGTGACGTTGTAGTCGCAGTGCCAGCTTTCCGGGCGCGGTAGGCCGCGACCGCGGCTCTGTTGCCGCACCCGGCCTCGCAGAAGCGCTTCGAGCGGTTCTTCGACAGGTCGACGACGACGTTGTCGCAACCCGGGAAGTCGCAGATGCGCAGCCGGCTGAGCTCCTTGGTGCGTACGACGTCGACGATGGCCATCGCAGCCTCGACCGCCATGCGCGTCGCGAGGGGGGCGTCCGGCGGCGTCGCATGCAGGTGGTAGTCCCAGACGTCGTGTTTGACCAGCTGCGGCAACGCCTTCGCCTCGCGGAGCAGTTCGTTCGCGAGCGCGACCACCCGTTCGTCGCCGAGCTCCCAGAACTGGCGCAGTCTCGGCCGGAGTGCCTTCACGGCGCGCAGCTCGGCCTCATCGCGCTTGCGCTCGCCCGTCCAGCCCCACATGCGCACAAACTCGTCGAGCGCGGCGACGTCGGGAAGGTGGTCGTCGTCGCCATCCGAGGTGTTGACCAACGCAGCTGCCGCGGCCAAGCCTACTTCGGTGTCATAAGCAAAAATCAACTTGACTCCTGACATGCGCACTCGGTAGCGTCATCAGCATAACGACATATGACTTATTACACCACCGAGTGACACGGGGAGACATGATGAAGGAGCGGCAGGCAAGCGCTGGCCTCGGCCTGGCGCTGTTGTCGGCCGCGAGCTTCGGCACCTCAGGATCGTTCGCACGCTCGCTGACCGAAGCCGGCTGGTCGCCAGGCTCGGCCGTGACGGTGCGCATCGGTGTCGCGGCCCTGATCCTGGCAATTCCCGCGGTGTTCGCGCTGCGGGGGCGCTGGTCGGTGCTGCGTCGCAACGCCTCCACCGTCAGCATCTACGGCGTCGGCGCAGTGGCCGGTGCACAGGTCGGTTTCTTCAACGCGATCCAGACACTGCCCGTCGGAGTTGCACTCCTGCTCGAGTACGTCGGCACCGTGCTGGTCGTCGGATGGCTCTGGATTCGGCACGGCCACCGGCCGCGGCGGATGACTCTCGGCGGCGCCGCGATCTCCCTGGCCGGGCTGGCGCTGCTGCTCGATCTCGTCGGCGACACACGGCTGGACGCCGTCGGCGTCCTGTGGGCTCTGGGCGCCGCGGTCGGGCTTGCGACGTTCTTCGTGCTGTCCGCACAAGGCGACAGCGAACTCCCACCGGTGGCGATGGCCGGTGCCGGGTTGACCATCGGCGCGCTAGTGCTGCTCGCACTGGGCGCGGTCGGCGTACTGCCGATGCATGCGACTTTCGGCGACGTCGAGTTCGCCGGCCAGCAGACGAGCTGGCTGGTACCTGTCGTCGGCCTCTCGCTGGTCGCTGCGGCGATCGCGTACGTCGCCGGGATCGGAGCCGCGCGACTGCTCGGAGCGAAAGTGGCGTCATTCGTCGGGCTGACCGAGGTGATCTTCGGCGTGCTCATCGCGTGGTTGCTGCTCGACGAGCTGCCGGCCGCGATCCAGCTCGCGGGCGGCGTACTGATCGTCGCGGGCGTCACGCTGGTGCGCATCGACGAGTTGCGCACGCCGGTCGTGACGACATCTGTGGAGGAGCTCCTGCCTGTGGACGCCGGGTAGCGCGTCACCTGCGTCTGATAGACCGGAACCATGACACTTCCATGGAAGGCCGACCTCGCCGGTCGCATCGACGAGCACGTGATCACCAGCGAGCTGCTGCGCGGCAACCCGCTCGGCGACCCGCACCAGCGGCCGCTGCGCGTCTACACCCCGCCCGGCTACGACGACTCAGACCAGCGCTACCCGTCGGTCTACGTGCTGCAGGGCTACACCGGGCACCTGGCGATGTGGGACAACCGCACGGCGTTCCGCCAGCCGTTCCCCGAGACCGCCGACGCGCTCTTCGCCTCGGGCGACGCGCCGCCGTGCATCGTCGTCTACGTCGACGCGTGGACGGCGTACGGCGGCAGCCAGTTCGTCGACTCCCCCGGCACCGGGCGCTACCACTCCTACCTGTGCGACGAAGTCGTGCCCTTCGTCGACGCGCGCTATCGCACGCTCGACGGGGCCGCGCATCGCGGCGTCAGCGGCAAGTCGAGCGGCGGCTTCGGCGCGATGATCACGCCGATGCTACGGCCCGACCTGTTCGGCGGACTGGCCAGCCACGCTGGCGATGCGCTCTACGAGCACTGCTTCACAACGGAATTCGGCAAGGCGGCGCGGGCGCTGCGCGATGACTACGAGGGGTCCTACGACAAGTTCTGGGCCGACTTCGGCAGCCGCCCGGCGTTCAGCAAGGAGTCTGACGGCACGCTGACAATCGTCTACGGATGCGCCGCCGCTTTCTCAGCCGATGACGATGGCACGGTGCGGCTGCCCTTCGACCCGGCGACTGGCGCCTTCGTGCCGGACGTGTGGGAGCGATGGCTCGCGTGGGACCCGGTGCGCATGGTGCCGGCGTACGCCGACGCGTTGCGCGGGCTCACCGCGATCTACGTCGATGCCGGCACCCGTGACGACTGGTTCCTCGACCTGGGCGCGACAGCGTTCGTGGGGGAGCTGGAGAAGATCGGCGTCACCGATGTCTTCTTCGAGCTCTTCAATGCGACGCACTCAGCGATCGACTACAGATACCCGATCGGCCTGAAGTACCTCGCGGAGCGGCTCACCCCCGCCGCTGGCTAGAGGAAAGCCAAGAAATCAGCAACAGCAGCCCGGACGCGGCGTGCCCCCCGGGCTCGGGTGGGTGCGGTTGTGAACTCAGGCCATGCGAACCGCGTCGGCCTGCGGGCCCTTCTGACCCTGGGTCACCTCGAACTCGACGCGCTGACCTTCCTCGAGGCTGCGGTAACCGTCGGCCTGGATCGCCGAGTAGTGGACGAATACGTCCGCTCCGCCGTCTACGGAAATGAACCCGTAGCCCTTCTCCGCGTTGAACCACTTCACAGTGCCTTGTGCCACGTGCTTCTCCTTGCAGGCGAGCGGTTCGCCGTCCGGTCGGGCGTGGCCGAGCGGCGGGTCTGCCCGGGCCTTCGGTGAGAAGCAAAGGCCCGCGAACATGTTCCGCGGGCGTGTCGTGCACGTACTTGGAACCTGACCGAAAATCAGGCTACCGAACAGAAAAGGACCCGGCTAGATCCCGTTTCGCGCGCAAATAACTCGCCGCTGGGCGAGCTGTGCCCAACGATGGGGCGATGGGGTACGTCGACTGCCAGTCGCTGAGTTATGTCCTGCCGGACGGTCGTGTGCTCTTCGCCGATGCCAGCTTCCGGGTCGGCGACGGCTCGAAGACGGCGCTCGTGGGCGCCAACGGCACCGGCAAGACGACACTGCTGCGCATCATCGCCGGCGACGTGCAGCCGAGCTCGGGTGCCGTCGCGAGAGACGGTGGGCTCGGCGTGATGCGCCAGTTCATTGGCTCGATCCGAGACGACTCGGAAGTGCGTGACCTGCTGCTCGATCTCGCGCCGCCCGCCGTACGCGAAGCCGGTCGTGCTCTCGAGCACGCCGAGCTCGCGATGATGGAGCAGGACGACGAGAAGACGCAGATGCGCTACGCGCAGGCGCTGTCGGATTGGGGTGATGCGCACGGGTACGACGCCGAGGTGCAGTGGGATGTCTGTACGACGGCCGCGCTCGGCATGCCCTACGAGAAGTGCATGTACCGCAAGCTGCACACGCTCTCAGGCGGAGAGCAGAAACGGTTGGCGCTCGAGGCGCTGCTGCGCGGCCCTGACGAAGTGCTGCTGCTCGACGAGCCGGACAACTATCTCGACGTTCCCGGGAAACGCTGGCTCGAGGCGGCGCTCGCCGAGTCGACCAAGACCGTGCTGTTCGTCAGCCACGATCGCGAGTTGCTCAGCAACGTCGCCAGCCGCGTCGTGACGATCGAGGCGCACGGTGCGTGGGTTCACGGTGCCGGCTTCTCGACCTATCACGCATCGCGCGCCGCCAGACGGGAGCGGCTCGAGGAGCTGCACAAGCGCTGGGACGAGGAGCACGAGCGGCTGCGCCAGCTCGTGATCACACTGCGACAGCAAGCGAAGATCAGCCCAGACATGGCCTCGCGCTACCGGGCGATGCAGACCCGGTTCGACAAGTACGTCGAGGCGGGGCCGCCGCCCGAGCAGGTCGTCGACCAGAAGGTGACGATGCGCCTGCGCGGCGGTCGCACCGGCGTACGAGCGGTCACCGCCGAGAAGCTCGAGCTGACCGGACTGATGAAGCCGTTCGGCCTCGAGGTGTTCTACGGCGAGCGGGTGGCGGTGCTGGGCTCGAACGGCTCTGGCAAGTCGCACTTCCTGAGGCTGCTCGCGGGCCAGGACGTCCGGCACACCGGTGTCGCGCGGCTCGGCGCTCGCGTGGTGCCGGGCTGGTTCGCGCAGACGCACGACCAACTCGAGCTACACGGGAAGTCGCTCGTCGACTTCCTGCACCGCGGCGACGGCCGGCGTGGCGGCAAGGACCGTGGTCAGGCGATCTCCGCGCTTCGGCGCTACGAGCTGAACGAGCAGGCGGACCAGCAGTTCGACTCGTTGTCCGGCGGGCAGCAGGCGAGGTTTCAGGTGCTGCTCCTCGAGCTTGGCGGCGCAACGCTGCTGTTGCTGGACGAGCCGACCGATAACCTCGACCTCGCTTCCGCGGAAGCGTTGGAGACGGGACTCGAGGCCTTCGACGGGACCGTGCTCGCGGTCACGCACGACCGGTGGTTAGCGCGTGGTTTCGACCGGTTCCTGATCTTCGGCGCCGACGGCCTGGTGTACGAGGCGCCCGAGCCGGTATGGGACGAAGGCCGCGTCATCCGTGCGCGTTGAGCGCGGTGGTCGGCGTAGGTGGGATCAGGACGCGCGCGCGAGTTCGGCGAGCAAGGTGCTCGGGCCGAAGACCGGGAGCACCCGGACGTTGGCGTCGGGCAGGCCGCTCGCGGCGACGGCGCGACGCACGTCGGGTGCGTCGGCGTACCGCCGGTACGACGCCTCGTTGTCCCAGATATCGACGGCGACGATGCCGCTGTCGGTCGTGCCGACGACGTGATGGGCCAGGCCGGCGACCGCCCCACGGGTCGCGGCGTGGCGGTACATGGCGGCGTAGCCGGCCAGCAGGCGGCTGGGCGGTCCGGCGTACTCGGTCAGGACGATGACGCTCTTCATGTCAGCCACGGTAGGTAGTAACGACTGCCCGGTCGCCTGGTTATTCCGAGTTCTCGGGCAACCAATGCGAGAAAGTCTCCCGTTTGCGAGAAGTTCTCCGCCCTACAGGGAGAATTTCGCACACTCGCGATCATGGACCGCAGCGCCGTGGCGTGACGCGGGGTCAGCCGCCGGCTACGGCCGGGATGATCGAGACCGAGGCGCCGTCGCCGAGCGCGGTCTCGAGGCCGTCGAGGAAGCGCACGTCCTCGGCGCCGACATACACGTTGACGAAGCGCCGCAGCGCACCCTTCTCGTCGAGCACGCGCTCGGCGACGCCTGGGTGAGCGGCGTCGAGCGCCTTGAGCGCTTCAGCCAGCGTCGTGGCCTCGACCGTCACCTGCGACGCGCCGCCGGTTAGGTTGCGCATCGGCGTCGGGATGCGGATCGACACAGCCACGGGTCAGGCCTCCCGGTTCAGCAGGCCGGTCGCGCGGAAGTCGTCCAGCGACGGCGAAATGGTGTGCGAAGGACCCACGATGCCAGCTACGGCGTCGAGAGTCTTCAGGCCGTCCCCGGTGTTGAGTACGACGGTCTCGAGCGTCGGGTCGAGCTGGCCCGTCGCGATGAGCTTTCGTAGCGCCCCGATGGTCACGCCGCCGGCGGTCTCGCCGAAGATGCCCTCAGTCTCAGCAAGCAGCCGGATGCCCTCGACCACCTGGTCGTCGTTGACTTCCTCGATGGCGCCACCGGTACGCCGGCAGGTCTCGAGCGCGTACGGACCGTCAGCGGGGTTGCCGATCGCGAGCGACTTGGCGATCGTCGACGGCTTGACCGGCTTGACGATCTCCCAGCCGTTCTTGAACGCCGTCGCGACCGGGTTGCAGCCCTCGGCCTGCGCGCCATAGATCTTGAACGGGGTGTCCTCTACCAGGCCGATTGCGACGAGCTCCTTGAAACCCTTCTCGATCTTGGTGAGCAGCGACCCCGAGGCGATCGGTACGACGACCTGCTGCGGCAGCCGCCAGCCGAGCTGCTCGGCGATCTCGTACGCGAGCGTCTTCGAGCCTTCGGCGTAGTAGGGCCGAACGTTGACGTTGACGAAGCCCCAGTCCTGCTCGCCGGCAATCTCGGCGCACAGCCGGTTGACCTGGTCGTAGTTGCCGTTGACCGCGATCAAAGTCTGGCCGTAGACCGCGGTGGTGATGACCTTCCCGTCCTCGAGGTCCGACGGGATGATCACGATCGCCCGCAGGCCGGAGCGAGCAGCGTGCGCCGCGACGGAGTTGGCGAGGTTGCCCGTCGAGGCGCAGCCGACCGTTGTGAAGCCGAACTCGCGCGCCTTCGTCAGCGCCACCGAGACGACGCGGTCCTTGAACGAGTGCGTCGGGTTGCCGGAGTCGTCCTTGACCCAGAGCGTGTCTACGCCGAGTGCCCGGCCGAGGTTGCGCGCCCGCACCAGCTGCGTCAGGCCGGCCCCGAGGTCGACGCGGGCCGAGGGATCCGCGCCCGAGGGCAGCAGGTCGGCGTACCGCCAGATCGTCGAGGGGCCGGCGGCGATCGACTCGCGGGTGACGCGGCGGCGCCACACCTCGACGTCGTAGTCGACCTCGAGCGGGCCGAAGCAGAACTCACAGACGTGGATCGGCGCGATGGCGTACTCGCGGCCGCACTCACGACATCGCAGGCCACGCACGGCGGACGCCGTGGAGGAGGGTTGATCAAGTAGTGAGGTCACAGCAGTTCGAGGCCTTTCTCCTCATCTTTCCCTGCAGCGTGTTCGCTGCGGGCCGGAGTTAGCACCTGTCACGTCGGCCTCGACGGGGCGGCTTGGGGCCGCGCATACGAGTGTGTCGTGATGGTTGCCGGGGCTTCGTCGGGCCGTTCCCTCTGCCCCTCTGGATGAGCGGTATGAAGTTGTGATGTGGAAGTCTGAATATCGAACGGCCTCAGGTCAACTTGGTTGCCGGCATCGAGGGCAAAGGGGACGCGCCGTGCCGTTGCTCGACGCGTGGGAGTGGTTCGGGCGGCGCACGTTCCACCACTCCGACTTCGACGCGGCCGCGCTGGTCGTGCGGAAGGGGCGCACGACGGTCAGCGTCGTGCTGCCGGCACTCGACGAAGAACGCACGATCGGCCCCATGGTCAGGGCGCTGCGCACCGAGCTCATGGAACGGGTCCCGCTGATTGACGAGCTCGTCGTCATCGACCCGGGCAGCAGCGACGCGACGGTGGCGGTCGCGCGCGACGCCGGGGCGGTCGTCGTACGGGAGGCCGATGTGCTGCCCGAGCTCGGCAGGGTCTCGGGCAAGGGCGAGGCGCTCTGGAAATCGCTGTACGCGACGTCGGGCGACATCGTCTGCTGGCTCGACGCCGACATCGAGGACTTCCGCTCTGAATTCGTCACCGGCCTCGTCGGCCCGCTGCTCGCCGACCCAGAGATCCAGTACGTGAAGGCGTTCTACGAGCGGCCGCTCACCGAACACGCGCAGGTCCACCTCACCGGTGGCGGCCGCGTCACCGAGCTGGTCGCCCGGCCCCTGATCAACGCCTACTGGCCGAGCCTGTCCGGTTTCGTGCAGCCGCTGTCCGGCGAGTACGCCGGCCGCCGCCAGGTGCTCGAACAGGTCCCGTTCGTGTCCGGGTATGGCGTCGAGCTGGGACTTCTCGTCGACCTGCTCGAGCTGGTCGGGCTCGAGGGCATGGCGCAGGTCGACCTCGACCGCCGCGTCCACGCTCACCAGGACCACCATGCGCTCGGCCGGATGGCGTTCACGCTGCAGCACACGGCGCTGGGCCGGCTTCAGCGGGCCGGGCGAATCATCCTGAGCGACCGGGTCGCGACGGTGCTTATGCAGTTCGGCATGGAGGACGGCCGGTACGTCGCGAGCCACTTCGAGGCCGACCTCTCGGAGCGGCCACCCATGGCCACCATCCGGGCGGGGATGGCGGCCGATGCCCGCTGAGGCCGGTCCCGAGACCGCTGAGGTCATGGTCGTCTACTCCGACCTCGACGGCACGATGGTCGGGCCCGGTGGCAACTTCTTCCGGACCGCGGAAGGTGACCCCACGCTCCAACCCGCCGCCGCGTTGGTAGAGCTGCACGTCGCCGCCGTACCGCTGGTCCTGGTCAGCGGTCGCAGCTACAGCTCGATGCGCGAGGCGGCCGACATCTTCGGCGCCGACGGCTTCATCGGCGAGCTTGGCGGCATCATCGGGCGCGGGCGCGGCAGGTCGGTCGAGGTCATGCGCGGCGCGATGCCCGACGAACTCGAGGGCACCCCTGCCGAGGCGATGCGGGCCGGCCGCGTGCTCGAACTGCTCACCGATCGATGGCCCGGACAGCTGCAGCTGCACGACCCGTGGCACGAAGACCACCAGGTCGACCTGCTGCTTCGCGGCAACGTCCCGGTCGATGCGGCCAACGCCCTACTCGCGGAAAACGGATGGGGCTGGATTCGCCTGCACGACAACGGATTCAGCCCGCCAGGCCTTACCTATACCGGCCTCGACGTCGAGCGGATCCACTACTTCCACCTCATCCCTGACGGCATCACCAAGGACATCGCGGTCCGCGCCGACCTCGAGCGCCGCGGCCTGTTGCCGGAGAACGCCATCGCGATCGGCGACTCGGTCAGCGATCTGGCGATGGCGCCGTACGTCGGCACGTTCTTCTTGGTCGCGAACGGCGTGCGCAGCGGCCCGCTGCCGGACAACGTGGTCATCACCAGAGACCCCGTCGGCGTCGGCTGGTCCGACGCGATCCGCTATGCAGTAGCCCACGCGCCCGCGCCCTGACGTGGCTCGGTACTGTCTGCGCATGCCCAGCGCCGACGCCTTGCACCGATGAGCAAAACGCCCGCGGAGATCCCGCTGCGAGTCGCGCTCTCGCAGTCGTCACTCGACTCGCGACGCGGCGTGATGCGCCTGCACTACCAGGTGCTCGAAAGCCTCGGTGCCCGCGCCTGGGACGTCGTCCAGGTGCGTGGCACCCGTACGACGGGAGGCATCGCCGCGTTCTCCTCGCCGACATCCGAGCCTGACGTCATCTGGCTCGACGACCTCACCATGGCCAACGCGGGTGTTGCTCCCGGCGACACGGTCATGGTGTCACTCACATCGCCATCGGCCGCGCGCACGATCGGTCTGCAGGCACGACTCGAAGGCACTCCGCCGGACACCTCGCTGAGCTTCGCCTTGCTCGGCAAAGTGCTCTCCCAGGGCGACAAGGTCGGGTTGCTGCCACAGGACTTCACCGGCACGTCGCTGCCGCCGGCGACGCATCTCAACGTGCTCGGCCAGCTCGCCGCCGCCTTCGGCTCCGACTGGCAACAGGACGTGCTGACGGTGACGTACGTCGACCCGCCCGATCCGCTGGTGCGCGTCACGATGTCGACGTCGATCCTGTGCTCGCCCAGCGATGCGGGCATCGAGAGTGCCGCCACCCCGGCGTACGACCCGCTCGCGATTCCGGCCGCGCCACCGCCGGTCCGAACACCCACGGCCGCACCCGGCGCTACGGCACCCGGCACTGCCGTTCCCGTACCCCGGCCCGTGCCGGCCCGGGATCCGCAGCTGCCCGGACTGGAAAAGCAGATCGCCGAACTGCGCGAGTGGCTCGATCTCGGCTTCCACCACGGGCCGCTGCTCGCGCGCCTGGGGACCAGACCGACCATGGGCGTGCTCGTGACGGGTCCGCCCGGCTCCGGCAAGAGGTCGCTGGTCGAGGCCGCGGCCGCCGCGGTCGGCGCGCGGATCGTGCGCGTGTGGGGCCCGGCGCTCGGACGGATCGAGCCGGCCGAGGCTGTGCGGCAGCTGGGCGAAGCACTGCGCGGCGCCGAAGCCGCGGCGCCCGGCGTACTGCTGATCGAACAGGTCCACGAGATCGCGCCGCGCGACGATCCCGGCCCGCTGACCAGCGTGGTCCTCGAATACGTCAAGAAGGCCGTCGCTGCCGGAAAGATCGCCATTGTCTGCACCACTGACAAGCCGGAGGCGACGACCCCGGAGCTGCGTCTCCCCGGGCTGCTCGACCACGAGATCACCGTCACGCTGCCGCATCGCAACGACCGCAAACGCATCCTCGACGTGCACACCCGCCCGCTGCCCCTTGCGCCGGACGTCGACCTCGACCAGGTCGCGGGCCGGACACCCGGCTTCGTCGCCGCCGACCTGAAGGCGCTGTGTCACGAAGCGGCATTGCGTGCGGCACAGCGCATCGCGACGGGTACGGCGGCAGACCAGTCAGCCGCGGTCTCCCACGCCGACTTCGAAGCCGCACTGGGAGTCGTGCGTGCGAGCGCGATCGAACGCCAGGTCGAGTTCGGTGGCATCACCCTCGACGACGTCGGCGACATGGCGGAGACGAAGCGGCTGCTCACCGAGTCGGTGATGTGGCCGCTGATGTACCCCGAGACGTTCGAGCGACTCGGGGTGCAGCCGCCGCACGGGGCGCTGCTCTACGGACCGCCGGGTTGCGGCAAGACCTTTCTCGTTAAGGCCCTAGCCGCCGAGGCAGCCGCCAACTTCGTCTCCATCCGCGGCGCGGAGTTGCTCAACAAGTGGGTCGGCGAATCAGAGCGGGGAGTGCGCGAGTTGTTCCGCCGCGCGCGCAGCGCCGCGCCGTGCATCGTGTTCTTCGACGAGATCGACGCCCTGGCGCCCGTTCGCGGCTCGGACGAGAACGCGACGACCGACCGCGTCGTCGCGCAGCTGCTGACCGAACTCGACGGCGTCGAAGAGCTGCGCGACGTCTTCGTGCTGGCCGCCACCAACCGCCCCGAGTTGATCGATCCGGCGCTGCTACGCCCCGGCCGGCTCGACAGCCTCATCTACGTGCCGCCGCCGGACGCCGAGGCGCGCGCGGCGATCCTCAAGGCCACCGCGCGGCGGATGCCGATCGCGGACGGCGTCGACCTGGCCGGCATCGCGGCCGACTGTGATCGGTTCTCGGCCGCCGACCTCGAGGCACTCGCGCGCGAAGCCGCGATCACCGCGATGCGCGAGAACATCGCCTCGCCGGCAGTAACCGCCGCGCATTTCGCCGCGGCGCGCGCCGTCGTACGGCCAAGTTTGCGACCCGAACAGGTGGCCCGGCTCGCTGAGTTCGCCGCCCGGCACAAGGCGGAGTAGCCGCGCGCAACAGCGGCAAAGAGCCGTGCCGACAGTATGGGGGGGTAACCGCCGGCACGGCCTTTCTGGACCGTATCGCAGCGATATGTCCCCAGTGACCTCCCTTGACCGTTTCTCAGCAGGTTCCTAACGTCACGCGCGTCCGGGTGGGGTCAGTAGCAGGGGTCGGTAGCAGGAGGGGGAGCGCGAAACGCTCGGATCAGTCCACGGGGGAACTGGTTAAGGGGACACAAATGAATAGAGCAAAACGGGCCGGTTTGGCATGCGTACTCACGCTCGCCCTCTCACTCACCGGCATCCCGCTCGCCGCCGCCGCATCAGGAGCGCCGCGCGCGTGTGTCGCTTCCGTCGATGCTTCAGCTCCGGGCAGCACCGAGATCAAACCCATCACGATCAGCTGCTTCGACACCGTGGCGAAGGCATTCGCCTCGATGGCTCTGTCCAGCGTCCTGGTCGGCATCGAGTACTCGTCGAGCGGCTACGGCGGGAGCAGTTTGGCGCTCTACGGATCGAGCGGATCCGGCTGCTACGGCGGCGTAACGTACGGGTTCTCCTCCCTGCCAGGGGGCTGGAACAACGTCATCTCGTCGGCACAAGGCTTCAACGGTTGCGACGGCAGGCACTACGACGCGACCGGTTACGGCGGCTCGTTCGTCGACTGCACCTGCTCGTCGATGGGAGCGATGGACAACCGCACGTCGTCGATCCTGTTCTCGTGACGATCTGGTAGCTCCCCCGTGCCGGGAGGGCCAATCGGTGCCAGCTACTCCCCTGCGGTAGCCGGACCCGACGGGCCCTCCCGGCGGGCCTAGGTGCGCACCTCGTCGAGCTCGAGTTGCGCACAGGTCTGGGAATCGCCCGGGTACACGGCTGCCTGCCCGTTGGGTAGCACGCAGACGACCAGCGCCGGGACTGGTTGTGGCTCGGTCGGGAGCACAAACGGCTGGCCCGGGACGCGCTTGTCGAGCCCGTCGCGCCACCAGGCCGAGCACAGCCCGATCGCCTCGGCGGCACCGGATGGGCCCGGACGGTTCTCCGGTCGCTTCGGGTCGAATGGATCGACCATGACGACGCTCCCGCCCGGGAAATCTTTCCCGTCGTCCCGAATCGCCTGGCTGTAGCAGCGGGCGACGGAGGTGTCAGTGACCTCGCCCCGGCGGACAACCGCCGTCGCCACACCCGTGCCGACGACCAACGTTCCGGCGAGCGCCAGCAGCGAGAACTTCGAGCGCCACGGCGGTGGGCGTCGTATCACGCTCTCCAGCAGGTCTGCGTGCAGGCGTCGAAGCTCTGGTGGCATCGCGCGCTGAGGTGGTACGTACAACAAGTCGCTCATGACGGATCCCCCTCCGGCTCTAGCGACATCCGGTGTGCGGTACGGACAGGTGCGGACGTGGTCACGACGACCGGCTCGTCCGCGATCTGGCGCAGGTGCTCACGAGCGCGCGAAAGGCGCGAGCGAACCGTGCCCACGGGTACGCCGAGTGCGACCGCAGCGTCGGCGTACGACAACTCGGCCCAGACACAGAGCGCGAGGACGTCGCGCTCGCCCTGGGTCAGCCGAGACCAGCCGGCGAGCACCCGGCGCATGCGGTGTTCATCGTCGAGGCGAGCCGCGACGTCGTCGGCCGGGTCAGGCGTGAGTACGACGTCAGGCAGCTTGGCGAGCAGCCGGCGGTGCCGGCGCAGTGAGCGCTCCTGGTTACGGGTCGCGTTGTTGGCGACGGCGAGCAGCCACGGCAGGATCGAATCGCTGCTGAGCCGCACCTCGCGTCGCCGACGCCACGCCTCGAGGAACACCACGGACGTGAGGTCCTGCGCCGACGACCACGACGCCGTACGGCGGAAGCAGTGGTTGTAGACCGCGGTGGAATGCCGCTCGTACAGCACGCGGAAAGCGGCGGAATCGTGCTTGCCGACCCGAGCCCACAGCTCAGCGTCGGTGGCCGCTCCGGCCGATTCCTGGCTCACACCGCACTATGTCCGGCAGCAGGGGTGGGGTTCCGTGAATGCCCGGCCTTTTTTTCGCGGCGTCAGCCCGCCGGTTTTGACGCCCGCAGGCAGACCTTGGTGTCGGTGAACGCGACCGCCTCGCCGCCGTCGTACTCGATCTCGTACGCCGACCGCACGGTGACGCTGGCAGAGCGGAAACGGTCGAGGACCACCTCGGCGCGCTCGCCGACGCAGCCCGCACGGGTGAGCCACGGGGCCAACTCGTGCCGCTTGCGAACCGTGCGGGTCTCGTCGACCCGGAGCCTGGCGCCGGTCAGCACGGCCCGCCACCTGCTCGCCGGCCAGGAACTCTGGTGTGAAGGATCGCGATGCAGCTCTACCCCGTTGAGCCACTGCGCCAGCTCGTCGTCCTCTGGCACGGTCGAATCGACGAGCAGCAGCACGCCGGCCGGGGCGAGAACCCGGCATACCTCGTCGACGAATCGAGCCGCGTCGGCGAAGTGGTGTGCAGCGATGCGGCACCCGATGAGTGCGACGGCCCCGGTGGCGATCGGCAGGTGCTCGGCGGCGGCGCAGGCCCACGTCGTGCGAGCGCTGCCGGCGACCGCGCTAGCGGCGACCAGCGACTCGTAGGTGAGGTCGAGGGCGAGAACCCGATGACCCGCCGCAGTGAGGGCGGCCGTCGAGAAGCCGCCGCCGCACGCGACGTCGATCGCCACGCCCGGCATCACCGTGCCGGCGCGTGACGCGAACCACTCGAGGTCTTCGCCGCAGGCATGGCTCTCACTCGTCGCGTAGTTGGCGGCAACGGCGGCGTATTGCTCCCGGTTGCGCCGGTGCGCCTCGAGCTCGTTCACCCGATCCGGTCCGCAAGGTCGTTGAGCAGCCGGACGACACCCTCCGGGCCCGGCACGATCTTGTGCGCCCGCGCCCGCATCCGCGGAGCGGCCTCGTCGCTGTCGGAGAGAACGGCGACCGCGAGCACGCCCTCCGCGCGGGCCTGGTCGACCACCTCAAACGCCGGCTCGTCACCCACGTCGTCGCCTAGGAATACAAGGGACTCGGGCCGGCGCTCGCGGATCAGCTCTAGCAGTGTCGCGCCCTTGTCGACGCCCCTCGGCCGAAGCTCGATGACGAACCGACCCAGCGCGAGCTCGAGCGCGGTCTCCTCGGCGAGCTCGGCCAGCGCGGGAAGCAACGCTTTCAGTGCGGTCCAGGGGTCGTCGGCCTCCCTGGTGTGCACAGCGAGCGAGAGTCTCTTGTCCTCGACCCGCACGCCACGCGGGCACAACTCGAGCAGCATCGGCAGGACCGCCCGCGCCTCCTCCACACCGGCTGCGGCCGGCGGGTGGATCACTCGGCCGGACGAGCGGTCCCATCGTTCGAGGCCGTAGTGGCCGCGCAGCACCAACGATTCGGGCGCGCGGCCGCCATCCCACGCGGCGTCCAGCCCGGACAACGACAGCAGCTCATGGAGCGGCCGACCGGTCACGAAGGCGAGCGTGCCGACCCGCGCCGCGAGCCGGCGTACGGCGTCGATGCCCCCCGGCGCAGGAATCGCGTCTTCCGGCCGGGCCACGATGGGTGCCAGTGTGCCGTCGTAGTCGAGCGCCACCATCGCCTGCTCGGGGCGCGCCACAACCGCCGCGAAAACCTCGTCGACCCACCCCGGACCCGTCGCGGACGCGGTCGCAGTGGGGTCGTTCATGCGTGGACCGACCTGCCGGCGAGCGCGCCGTCGTAGACCTGGACGTACGCCGAGGCCATCGACTCGGGCGAGAAATGCCGCTCTACGTGCACCCGGCAGGCCACCGGGTCGATCTCGTCGAGACGCCCGACCGCGGTGACCAACCCGTCGAGGTCGTCGACCAGGAATCCGGTCACGCCGTCGACGATCACTTCGGGCGCAGCCCCACGGGCGAACGCGATGCACGGAGTTCCGGCGGCCATCGACTCGGCCATCACGAGCCCGAAGGGCTCGTCCCATCGGATCGGGAACAGCGTTCCCGCGGCACTGCCCAGCAGCTCGTGCTTGGTGTCATCGCTGACCTCTCCCAGGTAACGAGCGCGCGGGCCGAGCAGCGGCTCGACCTGCTCGGCGAAGTAGCGCCCGCCCTCACCGGCATCGATCTTCCCGACGAGGACGACGTCGCGCCCGGTGCGCCGGCCAGCCTCCAGCGCGAGGTGGTTGCCCTTGTCGGGATGAATCCGCGAGAGGCACAGCAGGAAATCGTCCCTGCCGGACCGGACGTCGTACGCCGACACGTCGATCGCGTTGGCGACCACCGGGGCGTCGGCCAGCCGTGACCACGTCGAGCGCTGGTGCTGCGAGAGACAGACGTGTGTCACGTCGTCGAAGAACGCGTCATAGACGCGCCGGCGGTCGGGGGTCAGCGGGTTGTGGTGCGTGAACACGACCGGCATCGGCAGTGTGTGGGCGAACGCCGCACCCAGCCATTCGCTGTGGTCGTGCACGACGTCCGGCCCATCGCCGCGGTCGGCGCGAGCGCGGATGTCCCTGAAGACCTGCCCCATGTGGTGGGCGTCGAGACTTTGATCGTGCATGCGCCTTGGCTCGGCCTTGGGCACGAACGCGACCAGCTCGGCCGACGTACGCGAGTCACCTCTCGCGTAGAGAGTCACCTCGTGGCCAGTCGCGACGAGGCGCTCGGCCAGCAGGTGCACCACCCACTCGATGCCGCCGTAGCCCAGTGGCGGCACCGGGATCCACGGCGGCGCAACGAGTGCGATACGCACCTGCGCCCCCTAGGTCGGATAGTCCCCCCACCGTAACGGCAGTCGGCTCAGCCGGCGTATTCCCGGGTCACGACCACCGTCAGGCCGGTGCCCGGCAGGGCGAGGGGCCGCAGCAGCATGCGTTGTACGGCGGGCACGTCGCGCATGAGCTGGCGTGCGGCGCCTTCCTGCCCCGGCAGGTAATAGACGGTCGTGACCGCGGCGCGGTAGCGGGTGTTGTCTGGTTTGTGAACCGTCCAGCCGGCCTTCTCGAAGTCGGCCTTGGCGGAAGCGGCGAGACCCCGAATGCGAGAGCTGTTCAAAACCAGCAGAGGCACGCGTAAGGCGGCCGCCTCCGGGCTGTCGGGCGCGGCGGCGGTGGGTGCCGCGGCCGGCGCGGTGGACCCGGGCGATGTCGGCTCCGGCTCGACGTCACTCGCTTCGGACTCTTCTGCGCTGTGGGTCGCACTCGCGGCGATCGACGCCGCCGGCTTGGGCGATGCGACCGGCGCCTTTGGTTCGTCGTTCTGGAAGGAGTTGACCGCGACAATGCCCGCGACGATCACCGCGATGGCGACAAGCCCGCCGGCAACGGACCGGCCCAGGCTCGAGAACATCAGCGATGTGTCACCGGATCGATGGCTCGGGCCGGCGGCACGTCGGCCGCCGTCGTCGGGAGGCAACAGATCGACCCGCGGGGTCTGGTAAGGCCAAGGCGGGGTGACGACAGCCGGGGGAGGGGGAGGTGGGGGTGGCGCCGGGCTGTAGCGCGGAACCGTCTGCCACGGGTCGTCGGTCTGCTGGCCGGCCTCCGGTTCGTACTCGCTCGTCGGTTTACCCTTCGAGACCGAGGCGGCGGGCGGACCGCGCTCGCTGGCGGCTCGACCGGAGCCGGCGCAGCCGCTTGACCAGCATCGGATCGTGCACGAGCGCCTCGGGACGGTCGATCAGGGCGTTGAGGAGCTGGTAGTAGCGCGTCGCCGACATGTCGAACAACTCGCGGACAGCCTGCTCCTTGGCGCCGGCGTACTTCCACCACTGACGCTCGAAGGACAAGATCTCGCGCTCGCGCTCGGTGAGCTCGCCGCCGGTGAATACCGGCTGCAGGATCGGTGCCGCGTCCATGCTTTGCTCCTTACGGGGCGCGAATGACATCCGTGTCATTCAAGCACGGCCCTCCGACAAATCAAGCGACCTCGCCGTGGGTCAGCCGCTGCTCGATTCCGCCCACAGGTCCACGCCACCGTCGACGGCGTGCTTGTCGATCTCGGTCAGCTCGTCGTCGGTGAACGTCAGATTGTCGAGCGCGCCGATGTTCTGCTCGAGTTGCCGGACGCTGCTTGCCCCGATCAGCACCGAAGTGACCCGGCTGTCACGGAGCGCCCAGGCCAGCGCGAGCTGCGCGAGGCTCTGCCCGCGTCCCTTGGCGATGTTGTTGAGCGCCCGCATGTGCTCGAGCGCCTCCGGCTTGATCATGTTGGGGTCGAGCGACTTGTGCTGCGCCGCCCGCGAGTCCTCGGGGATCCCGTTCAGGTAGCGGTCGGTGAGCATCCCTTGCGCCAGCGGCGAGAACGCGATGCAGCCGACCCCTTCATCCTCGAGTACGTCGAGCAGGCCACTTTCGATCCAGCGGTTGAGCATCGAGTACGACGGCTGGTGGAGCAGCAGTGGCGTACCGAGGCGCCTCAGGATCTGCGCGGCCTCCTCGGTGCGCTCCGGCGAGTACGACGAGATGCCGGCGTACAGCGCCTTGCCCTGTCGCACCGCGTTGTCGAGCGCGCCCATCGTCTCTTCGAGCGGCGTGTCGGGGTCGAACCGGTGCGAGTAGAAGATGTCGACGTACTCGATGCCCATCCGCTGCAGGCTCTGGTCGAGGCTCGCGGTGAGGTACTTGCGGGAGCCGTGGTCGCCGTACGGCCCGGGCCACATGTCCCAGCCGGCCTTCGACGAGATGATGAGCTCGTCGCGATAGCGCGCGAAGTCCTGCTTGAAGATCGTGCCGAAGTTGCGCTCGGCGGAGCCGTACGGCGGCCCGTAGTTGTTGGCCAGGTCGAAATGCGTGACCCCGAGATCGAAGGCGCGGCGCAGGGTCGCGCGCTGCGTGTCGATGGGCTTGTCGTCGCCGAAGTTGTGCCACAAGCCGAACGACACGGCCGGCAGGTCGAGGCCGCTGCGCCCGCAACGACGGTAGGTCATCGAGTCGTAGCGCCGACCATCAGCTTCGTACGTCATTCGACTCGCCTCTCGCGGTTGGTCACGCGACGGGTTCGGGCACGGAGTCGTCCTCGAACTGGGTCTGGTAGAGCTGGGCGTACCGGCCGCCGGCGGCCAGCAACTCGCTGTGCGACCCCCGCTCGACGATCTCGCCGTCCTCGACGACGAGTATGGCGTCGGCGTCCCGGATCGTGGACAGGCGGTGGGCGATGACCAACGCCGTACGGCCTGCGAGAGCAGTACCCAGTGCAGCTTGTACGGCGGCCTCGGACGTCGAGTCCAGATG
>JBKJZO010000162.1:0-26085 GCA_046715235.1 Mycobacteriales bacterium | reverse complement strand
GCCCAAGCCATTGATCGGCGCGAGCATCGCGCCGATCGCGACCAGGCAGCTCAGGCGCGGTAACGCGGGAGCCGTGGTCGGCACGATCACGACGTTCCGCGGCGGCAAGAACGTGCGAACTCGAGGTCTGCGTGTGACGTTCCAGCGCTGGAACGGCAAGCAGTGGGTGAGCCTGAGCACGGTCGTGTCGCCGGCGAACGGCATCGTGACGCTGCGGGTACGACCGGGCGCTACGACGACCTACCGCCTCGTTTTCGCCGGCAACGCCACGTTCGCGCCGGCCCGCAGCAAGGCGCTACAGATCAGAGTCTTCTAGCTGATTGCACGGAAAAGACCGGGGTCCGCCCATGGCGGGTTCACATGGTCGTCGCAACACCTCGATTGAGGAGTTGCGGCGACCATGGCGTTTTCCGATGACTGTGAATTGCATCGTGACGCTCTGCGGGGGCTTGTCGACGCGGGCGTGCCGGTGGCGTCGGCTGCGGCTGCGCTAGGGCTTTCGCGGGGGCGGGCGTATGAAATCTTGCGTGCCTGCGGCTGGGGGTCTAGTCGAGCCAAGACCGTTATTACCCAGGAGCACCGCGCTCGTGTAATCACGGTGTTCGCCGAGTTCGGCAGCGTCAAGCGGTCAGCACAAGCGGCGGGGCTCAGCCACGGCGCCGCTCGCGGGATCTTGGTCGCCGCCGGGCGGGTGCAGGCTTCGCGGTTGCCAGGGGGCAAGCCAGCGGCCAAGCGGCGGTTCCTGGGGTTGGTCGAGCGGGGCTGGTCCACGGCCCGCGCTGCTCGTGAGGTGGGTGTGCATCCGCGGACGGCCGAGGACTGGCGCGGCGCGATACGCAAGTCCGGCGGCCGGCGGATCTACCCGGATGGCACGGTCGTGGACTCGGGCAGCGGGACCCGCTACATCATGTCCATGACATCGACGCCCCAGACCGTGATCAATGACCGGTACTTGTCGCTGGAGGACCGGTTGGCGATCGCTGACGGCCTGATCGTCGGGCGCAGCGTCACCGAGATCGCGGCGACGATCGGCAAGCACAAGTCCACCGTCTCTCGTGAGATCGCCGGGCGCAGCGTCGAGGGGTATTACCTGCCACATCAGGCACACCGGAAGGCCGCCCACGCGCGGGCACGGCCGAAAACGTCGAAACTCGTCGCGAACACCGCGCTGCGTGAACAGGTCGAACAGCGACTGCAGCGCAAGTTGTCGCCGGAGCAGATCTCCAACAGGCTCGTCACGGACTTCCCCGACGACGAGAGCATGCGCGTGAGCCACGAGACCATTTACCAGGCGCTCTACTTCCAAGCGCGCGGCGGCCTCAAACGCGAGGTGCAGCAGGCACTACGGACTGGTCGGACCCGGCGCAAACCGCAACGCCAACCCGGGCAACGCACCCATCGGTTCGTCGACGACATGGTGATGATCGCCGACCGCCCCGCCGAGGTCGAAGACCGCGCGGTCCCCGGACATTGGGAAGGCGACCTGATCATGGGCGAGCTCAACAAGAGCGCGATCGGCACGCTGGTCGAGCGGACCACCCGCTACACCATGCTGCTACACCTGCCCGACGGGCACGACGCCGACCAGGTCCGCGACGAGCTGATCAAAACGATCTCGACGTTGCCGGTGCACTTACGTGGCTCGCTGACCTGGGACCAGGGCTGCGAGCTGGCCCGGCACAAGCAATTCACCCTCGCCGCTGACATGGCCGTCTACTTCTGCGACCCAGCCAGCCCCTGGCAACGCGGCACAAACGAGAACACCAACGGGCTGCTGCGCCAGTACTTCCCGAAAGGCACCGACCTCAGTGTCTACGGACCCGAAGACCTCGAACACGTCGCGCAAGAACTCAACGGCCGCCCACGCAAAACGCTCGGCTGGGAAACCCCAGCCGAGCGTCTACGTGATCTACTCACGACCTAGAAAATCCGCCGGTGTTGCAACGACGCCTTGAATCCGCCCATTCGGGCCCCGGTCCTTTTCTGTTGTCCAGAACATTTTCAGCCCTGCATCCACAGATCCGGCCGGACCCAGCCGCACCCGGCCCGCAAGCGGAGACAGTGGCACCGCGTCACCCGGACGCGTTGTCAGGAGGCTTCACGGATGAGCAGGCTCAGGGCGTTGCGCGGCAAGCATGACGACACAGGCATGACGACGGCGGAATACGCGGTGGGCACCGTCGCCGCGTGTGGATTCGGTGCGGTGCTCTACAAGGTCGTCACCAGCACACAGGTCGCCAGCTGGTTGTCCCAGACGATCGGCCGGGCGCTGCAGACGGCGTTCTGACCATGCCGGCGCGCTCGCCCCGACGGCTCGGGTCAGGAGCCCGCGATGGGCGCGATGTCGTTGCGGCTGCCGCGAGGCAGCGGAAGGCAGAAGCCGTCGCGTTCACGTGCCTCTGCCACCGAGTAACTTCCCGGCACGAGCATCAGTCGGTCGACGAGGTCGGTTCGGTCGACGCTTCCGTCGAGACCGTCGACGACATGCACCTCGGCTCGCCGAAAACACGGCTCGCCATCGGCGGTCTTCGCGGTCTTCTCGTTCGGCTCGAAGAGCAGGACGAGATAGAGCGGGCGTTGCACGAACCGCTCGCGCGTCTTCGTCACCTGCGAGTGCGTTGGTCGTACTTCGCGTTTGGTCGCCCGCAGCGCACGGGACAACGCTCCCGCTTCGTCGAAGGCCGCCGCACGCGTGCCGTACGGGATGACGTTGAGCAGGCCGAGAAGCGCTGCGAGCACAGCCAGGGCTGCATTGCGGATCCTGGCGGCCGGCGTCTGCTGCTGCACCGCTGCGACCGCGAAGCACCCGCCCGCAGCGGCGAGCAGACCCAACCCGAGAAGCGGCGGTACTCCGGCTCGGGCCCACGTATAGGTCCACCAACCGATGAGCAACGTCCCGCCGAGCCGGGTGTATGGGTGCCTTCGCTGGTCGGTGAAGAGCAGCATCATCGCAACGAGACCGGCGAAGCCGAGGCCGAGCCGGGCGAGCGCGGCGAGCGCCAGGATGACCCCGAGATGGCGCCACCAACGCCGCGGTGCAGCGGCAGCGTCCCCGCGATGAGGCGCCCCTCCAGGGGCTACGGCGGCGGTTTCTGTGTTCGGCGTTCCTGGCATGTGGGCGTTCCTCCGGGTGCAGTGTTTCGCACAGCCGCGAGTCGGCGCGCATCGAGAACGCGACCGCAGGCGGGCTCGGCGACTGCCGAAACCGCCATCGCGCTCCCTGCGCTGGTCGTCTTCGCCGGCGCCCTCATCTGGGGCATCGGTGTCGCGACGACGCAGGCGCGGTGCGAAAGCGCCGCGCGATCCGCAGCACTTGCGATCGCCCGGGGCGAGACCGAGCAGGCCGTCGCGGCGCGGGTGCGCCGGCTCGGGGGAGCGAGCGCATCCTTCGTTGCGGTTCGCAATGGCCGTGAAGTGCGGATCACCCTGACCGCACGCACGGCGGCCCTCGGGTTGCTGCCTGCGCGCACCCTGACCGCGCACTCCGTGGCCGAGATCGAACCCACGGCGGCGCCGCGATGACCATCAGATGCCGAACGGACTCCGGTTCGGGCACCGTGTGGGTGCTCTGCCTACTGCTGATCCTCACGTCGGTGGCCTTGGCGGGGCTACTGCTCGCGGGCGCGCTCGCGCGGCACGCACGCGCTGTCGGAGCCGCCGACCTTGCGGCACTCGCCGCCGCCGCCGCGGTGCAACGCGGTGCACCTGACTCCGCGTGCCCCGCTGCCGCACGCATTGCGCGGGCCAACGGGGCAGAGCTCAGCGGCTGCGAGCGCCACGGCGAGGTGGTCAACGTCGAGACGGTGGTACGCGCGACGGCCGGCCGGTTCGCCTTGCCCGCGGCGCGCGCAGCAGCCCGCGCGGGGCCGGTGGCTCGATGAGCTGGACAAGCGACGGGATGTCGCTCGGCCTAGGCCCGTACGCTCACGCGGATCGAGTTGAAGGTCCACGTGAAAGCGCTGACGCTGACCACCGACACGTCGTTCGCGGCCGCGGTCTGGAGGGTGTCGTTGCCCACCTCGATGAAGACGAACGACCCGGCCGGAAAACTCGTCGTACTCGACATCCGGAGCCAGCGCGTGTCGTCCGCTCCGAAGGGGCTCACGAACCAGGAACCCTCGGTTTCTCCGTCCTTGACGAACTCGGTCAGCAGGGTCGCCGTGAAGAATTCGGAATCGGGACCGGTGCACCTCAACGCGATGCCGTTCTGCTGGGTCACGGAAGACGTCGACCAGCCCAGTTCGTTCGTCAGTGACAGTGAGTGGTAGCTGCCCGGGTCGGGCACCGCCTCGACGATCACCTCGACCCGACCGGCCGTGGGCATCTGGTACCAGAACCCGACGAACGCTTGGGCGAGGGCGACGAGATCGTCCCAGTCGGCTGCCCGCGGGTCCCGTGCGTTGATGGTTGACTCCACCGACCCGGAGGGCGGGTCGATCCGCATGATCGTCTCTACCTCGAAATGTCCGCCGACGTTTCGCCAGGACCACGGTCGAAAAATGTGGAAGTAGCCGCCGTTGTTGATCGCGGCTTCGTCGGTGCTGAAACCCGGATACGGGGGTCGGCGGATGTCCAGAGGCTCGGGGATGTCGACGGTGTCCAGCAAGTCAGGTTGCCGGTCGAACGTAACCTCCGCTACCACGTCGATGAGATCCCGATTGGCATCGGCCAGCACGCCCTTGACGTGGTCTGGTCTGAGCCCGAGCTGCCCGAGGAAGGCCCTCGACTCGCCGACGCGAATGTCTCGCAGCCGCTCCAGGCCGGCTGCAGTCGCGGACGCGGCAGCCCGGTTGTCCGAACCGCGGGCCGTGCGTGAGGCAGTAGGCCGCCCGGCGAAGAGCCGCTGAAACTCGTCGGCGCCCAGTTGATTGCTCACCCGCTCCTGACCTGCCAGGTGCGCGCTGTGGAGTTTGGGAATGAGGCGGCCAAGCGCTTCTTTCGCCGCGTGCGGGCTGTGCCGCCGCCGCTGCTCGACGCGCTCATGAACGCCCGCAGGTACGGCCGGGTGCTTGGGCAGGTCGACCCTGGCTCGAGCAGCCATCCACCAACCGTCCTGCAAGAGGAGCCGGAGTTGCTGCCGCGCAGACTAGCCGCACATACGACAGGGACGCACTCCCCCGTCCGGGGGTGCGTCCCTGTCGGCTCTGTGTCGCGGCCCGGTGCCGCGCTGAGTCAGCGCTCGCGCGACCTGCCGAACAAGTTCTTGTACCGGCCACCGCGTGCGGTTTCCTCGTACGCCGGTGTCGCTACCGGCGCCTCGCGGTCGCCGTACTGCGGGTCCTCAGGGTAGACGGTGTTTTCGGCGACACCGTCGCGCTCTGCGGTCTGCAGGACACCCGTTTGGACGACGGGTGTGCGCATGGCCGCCGTGTCAGTCACGTCGCGTTGGCGGCCGAGTTCGTCGCGCAGCTGCGCGTTCTCGTCCTCCAACTCGTCGACCCGCGAGCGAGTCTGGATGACGACTTCCTTGTCCTCGACATGACGGCGGCGGGAGTGGCGCAGCCCCGCGGCCACCATCCACAGGCCGAGCACGGCGAGGGCGCCGAGGACGGCACCGCAGAGGAAGAACTCGTACATGGACGACGCGTACGTCTGCCCGAACGCTTCGAATGTCAGGCTGTCGGTGTTGATCGCGGCGATGTATCCGCCGATCCCGACGCTTGCTGCCAGCAGCAGCAGCCCTAGCACCACCATGGCTTTACCTCCGCAACGCTGGACCGTGTCCAGGGGGATCTACCCGCGATGCGGTGTCGAGAACCGCGTCGAGCAGCCGCACGGCCCCCGCCTTGTCCAGCGGGTTGTTGCCGTTGCCGCACTTGGGAGACTGCACGCAGGACGGACAGCCGCTCTCGCAGCCGCACCCGTCGATGGCTTCGCGGGTGGCGCGCAGGTGCTCGAGACCGGCCGTGTAGCCGCGCTCGGCGAACCCGGCGCCGCCAGGGTGCCCGTCGTAGATGAACACCGTCGGCCGGCCGGTGTCCTCGTGCATCGCGGTCGACACGCCGCCGATGTCCCAGCGGTCGCAGGTCGCGAACAGTGGGAGCAGACCGATGCCGGCGTGCTCCGCCGCGTGTGCGGCACCGGGCACGTCGGCCCAGGCGACGTCGTAGCGCTCCAGCAGGTCAAGGCTCATCGTGTACCAGACGGCTCGGGTGCGCAGATCCCGGGGAGGCAGGTCGAGCGGTTCCTCGCCGAGCACCTCGCCGCTGAAGACGCGCTTGCGCAGGAACCCGATCACCTGGTTGGTCACATCGACGACGCCGAAGTGCAGGCTGGCCGCCCCCCAGTCGACGGTGCGCAACGTCTCGACGATCCGGATGTCGGTCAGGTCTCGCGCGGTCGTCGTGTAGTCGGGTTCCTCGGCGTGCACGAACGCGACGGCGTCGCCGAGGTCGAGTGCGTCGACGACGAAACTCTCGCCCTGATGCAGGTAGACGGCGCCCGCGTGCACCTGCGAATGCGCGGCGGCGGAGTCGACCGTGCCGAGCATCCGACCCGTGCCCGATTCGACGATGCGCACGGCGGGCCCACCCGTGCCGCGGATGTCGGCAAGGTCGGTTGCGCGCTCACGTCGGGTCCAGTACCAGCCGGTCGCGCGGTGCCTGAGCATGCCGGTGCGGACCAGGTCGGCGAGCACCTGCGGTGCCACGGGTCCGAAGATCTCAACGTCCTCATCGGTGATCGGGATCTCGGCGGCCGCGGCACACAGGTGCGGGCCGAGCACGTAGGGGTTGTCCGGGTCGAGGACGGTCGCCTCGACCGGCCGGCCGAACAATGCCTCAGGGTGGTGCACCAGGTAGCTGTCGAGTGGGTCGTCCCGGGCGACGAAAAGCGCCAGTGCGCCCTGCCCCCGCCGGCCGGCCCGCCCGGTCTGCTGCCACATCGAGGCGACCGTGCCAGGAAAGCCGGCGAGCAGAACGGCGTCGAGTCCGGTGATGTCGACGCCGAGCTCCAAGGCGTTGGTCGCGGCGACGGCCAACAGCCGCCCCGACTGCAGGTCGTGTTCGATCTCCCGGCGTTCCTCGGGCAGGTAGCCCGCCCGGTAGGCCGCGACCCGCTTGGCGAGGTCTTCGTCGACGTCCGCCAAATGCCTGCGCACGTTCTGCGCCACGATCTCGGCGCCACGGCGCGAGCGGACGAACGCAATCGTGCGCACGCCTTCGATGACCAGATCGGTCAGCAGGTCGGCCGACTCCGCGAGGGCCGACCGCCGGGCCGATCTCCCGGCCGGTGCGCCGGCGTCCAGCAGCGGCGGCTCCCACAGGCCGAAGTGGGTCGCTCCGCGCGGCGAGGCGTCGTCGGTCACGGCTGTTACCGGTACGCCGGTCAGTCGCGTCGCGGTGACGTCGGGCTCGGACGCCGTGGCCGATGCGAGCACGAAAACGGGCGACGCGCCGTACCGCTCACAGACGCGCCGCAGTCGCCGCAGGATGTGCGCGACGTGCGACCCGAAGACGCCTCGATAGCCGTGGCACTCGTCGATGACGACGTAACGCAGGCCGCGAAGGAACCGCGCCCACCGCGTGTGTTGCGGCAGCACGCCGCGGTGCAACATGTCGGGGTTGGTCAGCACGACATTCGCGTAGGACCTGACCCAGTCGCGTTCGTCGGTCGGCGTGTCGCCGTCGTACGTCGCAGCTCGCACGGCCATGAGCGCGAACGACCGCAGCGATCGCAGCTGGTCCGTGGCCAGCGCCTTGGTCGGAGAGATGTACAGCGCGGTCGCGTCGGGATCCTCGAGCGCCGCGGTCAGCATCGGCAGGAAGTAGGCCAGCGACTTGCCGGACGCCGTGCCGGTGGCAACCACCACGTGGGTGCCGGAGTGCGCGAGCTCGGCGGCGACGACCTGATGCTCGTACGGGCGGTCGATCCCTGAGTCGACCAGCCGCTGCACCAGCAGCGGCGCCGCCCAATCGGGCCACGGCACGTGCCTCGCCACCCGCGCGGGAACAGTCTCGACGTGGGTCAGCGCTCCGGCGTACCGGGGGCCCTGGGAGAGGGCAGCAAGGAGCGCAGCGGGATCCGCCATGACCATCACGATCCTGGCACAGCCGGCCGACACGCCATGCCGGGGGCGTGCGCAGTTGATCACCCGTGGTTAGATCGGCGGCGCCGGGGTAGGCACGCGACGACTGTGGCCCGCATGATCGGGTCCCGGCTATCGTCGTTGGCGTGTCGCACTCTCGTTAGCCGTTGCAGGAGGAGCCTGTGGACCTGTCCCTGTCGACCCGTACGGAGGGCGACCGCACAATCGTGGTCGTCGGCGGTGAGATCGACGTCTACACCGCCCCCAAGCTGCGTGAGCAGCTCATCGATCTGGTGTCCAGCGGCAATTACCAGCTGATCGTCGACATGGAGAACGTCGATTTCCTCGACTCCACGGGCCTGGGCGTCCTGGTCGGCGGGTTGAAGCGGGTGCGCGCGCACGAGGGTTCGCTGCGCCTCGTCTGTACCCAGGAACGGATCTTGAAGATCTTCCGGATCACCGGGCTGACCAAGGTCTTCCCGATTCACGCGAGCGTCGAAGAGGCCGTCGCGGCCACGGATTGACGGGCCTGACTCCATGGCCACCGTCGAGTTGCGTTTCGGGGCGGTCCCCGCACATGTGCGCACAGCCAGGCTCGTCGCCGCCGCTGTTGCGCGTCGCACCGGTGTCGATGATGCGCTGATCGACGAGGTCAAGCTCGCGATCGGCGAAGCCTGCTCTCGGGCAATGTCCCTTCACGAGACGCACCGGCGTCCCGAGCAGGTCATCGTGAAGCTGCACGAGGGCGCCAAGGAGTTCGTCGCCGCGGTTAGTGACTGCGGTCCGGCTGAGCCGTCGTACGACGTCCCCGACCCCCGTGATGCCGACATCCCTGCCCTAGTCGCCTCGTCGATCGGGGTCCCTTCCGGTGAGGACGGCGAGCCGGTCGCCGCTCCCCTGCGCTTGGCCCTGATCGCCGCGCTCGTCGACGAGCTGACGATCGAGCGCGAGGGCGACCGCACGGTCGTCCGCATGCGCTGGACGCTTCTCGACCAGAACCTTCTGGGCTGACACCCGGCCCAAGGTTGCGGCTAGCCGGTCGGGGTCCACTACACTCCCGCCCGAGTGTGGCGCAGGTCACACCAGCAAGCTCGCACCCGCGCGTTCGCGGCAACCTCCGGGGGCACAGCGATGTGCCGTCGTGCGTACGCGCGCTTGGAGCCTCTAGGAGGACACCGATGCCCCTGAACGTCGCCGCGGAAGGCGGGACCATCCCTCGGATCGAGGGTGGCAACTTCGCGCTCCTGCTGGTCGTTCTCGCGACATCGCTGCTCGCGCTGGCGGTGGCCTACTACTTCGTGCGGGAGGTGCTGGCCGCGAGCCAAGGCACCGCCAAGATGCAGGAGATCGCGCTCGCGATCCAGGAGGGCGCGTCGGCATACCTCGCCCGCCAATTCCGCACCGTCATCATGTTCGTCGCCCTGGTCTTCGTCGTGCTCTTCGCGCTTCCCGCCGACAGCATGGACATCAAGATCGGCCGATCACTGTTCTTCGTCATCGGCGCCGCGCTGTCGGCCGTGACCGGGTACGTCGGCATGGGACTCGCGGTCCGCGGCAACGTCCGGGTCGCCGCGGCAGCGCAGGAAGCCGGCCTCAAGCGGGCGCTGCGTATCGCGTTCCGCACCGGCGGCGTCGCCGGCATGTTCACCGTCGGCCTCGGACTTCTCGGCGCGACCATCGTGCTACTCGTCTACAACGAGCAGGCCCCGAACGTGCTCGTCGGCTTCGGCTTCGGCGGCGCCCTGCTCGCAATGTTCATGCGGGTGGGCGGCGGCATCTTCACCAAGGCGGCAGACGTCGGGGCCGACCTGGTCGGCAAGGTCGAGCAGGGCATCCCCGAGGACGACCCGCGCAACGCCGCGACGATCGCCGACAACGTAGGCGACAACGTCGGTGACTGCGCCGGTATGGCGGCCGACCTGTTCGAGTCCTACGAAGTCACGCTCGTCGCCGCGCTGATCCTCGGCAACGCGGCGTTCGGCATCGAGGGCGTCATCTTCCCGATGCTCGTGCGCGGCATCGGCGTCATCACCTCGATCTTCGGCATCTTCATGGTGTCGCCGCGCGACAGCGACACCAACGGCATGAAGGCGATCAACCGCGGCTTCTTCGCCTCTGCCCTCGCCTCCGCCGTGCTGGTCGCCGGCGTCGCGTTCGCGTTCCTGCCTACCTCCTTCGCCGAGCTCGATGGCGTGCCCGTGGCCATCCGCGGCCTCGACGGCAACCCGGCGCTCATCGCCACCGTCGCGACGATCATCGGCCTGGTCCTTGCCGCGGTGATCCAGGTGCTCACCGAGTACTTCACGGCGACCGAGCGCAAGCCCGTCCAGGACATCGCCAAGTCGTCACTCACCGGGCCGGCGACGACGATCCTGTCGGGCATCTCGGTCGGCCTCGAGAGCGCGGTCTACTCGGCGCTCGTCCTCAGCAGCGCCATCTACGGGTCCTACCTGCTGGGGCAGGGCAACGAGAAGATCGCGTTGTACTCGATCGCCCTCACCGGCATGGGAATGCTCACGACTGTCGGTGTCATCGTCTCGATGGACACCTACGGCCCGGTCGCCGACAACGCGCACGGGATCGCCGAGATGGCAGGTGGCCTCGGCGGCGAGGCCGACGAGATCATGGCCGGCCTCGACGCGGTCGGCAACACGACCAAGGCCATCACCAAGGGCATGGCGATCGCGACCGCCGTACTCGCGGCGACGTCGCTGTTCGGCTCGTTCCGTGAGTCGGTGCAGGCCGCACTCGAGAAGGCCGGCATCAGCGCCGACACGTTCAGCCTGTCGATCGACCAGCCGGAGATCCTCGTCGGCCTGGTGATCGGCGCGTCTGTCGTCTTCCTCTTCTCGTCACTGGCGATCGCGGCCGTCAGCCGGGCCGCCGGCCGGGTCGTCTACGAAGTGCGCCGGCAGTTCCACGAGCACCCCGGGATCATGGACTACACCGAGAAGCCGGACTACGCCGCTGTGGTCGACATCTGCACGCGCGACTCGTTGCGTGAGCTGACCACCCCCGGGCTGCTCGCCGTGCTGTCGCCGATCGCGGTCGGGTTCGCGTTCGGCTACGGCTCCCTGGGCGCCTACCTCGGCGGCGCGATCGCGGCCGGGCAGCTGATGGCGGTGTTCCTGTCGAATGCCGGCGGCGCGTGGGACAACGCGAAGAAGCTGGTCGAAGAGGGCGTGTACGGCGGCAAGGGTTCCGACGCGCACAAGGCGACCGTCATCGGCGACACAGTCGGCGACCCCTTCAAGGACACCGCGGGCCCCGCGCTCAACCCGCTGATCAAGGTGATGAACCTCGTCGCCGTACTCATCGCGCCGACCGTGGTCCGCTACACCGTCGGCGGAGATCGCAACAACGCGCTCCGCGTCGGCGTCGCCCTCGGGTGCGCCGGGCTGATCGCGGGTTCGGTCGTCTACTCGAAGCGGCGCACGGTCGCGTCGGCGACGGAGGTCGCGCTCTCTCCCAGCGACCCGGTCGGCTTCAAGTAGTAAGTGTCGACGTGCCGGCCGACGCCGCCCGAGAGGCGACGGCCATCTCGGTTCGCTCCTGCAGCACGATCGCCGGCTCGACCTGGGTCAGCCGGCCGGCCGCGTCAAGGTCGAGGAAGACCCTGACGACCATCGCGTCGAACTGCGTCGCGGCTCCGTCGCGGATGTAGCGCAGCGCGTCTGCACGGGGCCAGGCCCGCTTGTACGGGCGCTCGTGCAGCAGCGCGTCGAACACGTCGGCGACGGCAACGATGCGCGATGGCAGCGGGATCGACTCCCCTTGGATGCCAAGGTAACCGCTGCCGTCCCAGCGCTCGTGATGGGTCCGCGCGATCACCTCGCCCATCTGCAGGATCGCGAAGTGGCTACCCGCGAGGATTCGAGCCCCGATCTCGGTGTGCCGTTGGATCTCGGCGAACTCCTCGATGGTCAAACTGCCGGGCTTGAGCAGGATCTCGTCGGCGATACCGATCTTGCCCAGGTCGTGCAGCGGAGCGGCCTGCCGGATCACCTCCGCCTCCGCGTTGGACAAGCCGAGCTCAAGGCCGATCATCGCCGCCACGTCGCCGACCCGGCGGGTGTGCTGGTGGGTCTGGTCGTCGCGGAACTCCGCCGCGGCCGCGAGGCGGTGCAGGATCTCGAGCCGCGCCTCCTCCAGCTCCGCCGTACGCTGTTCGACCCGGCGCTCGAGCTGCGCGTTGTTGCGCTGGAGGGTCATGTGCAGTGAGCGCGTCTGGAGCAGGTTTCCGATGCGCAGCAGCACTTCGACCGGATCGAACGGCTTGCTGAGGAAGTCCGTCGCGCCGAGTCGCAACGCCCGCTGTTTGGCCTCCGGGCGCGAGTCCGCGGTCAGGACCAGCACCGGCAGGTACTCGTCCGGTTGCGCACTGCCCCTGAGTTCCTCGAGCACGCTATAGCCGTCGTACACCGGCATGTTCAGGTCGAGCAGGATGATGTCGGCGCGCCACTCCCTGGCGATCCGTACGACGTCGCGCGGCTCGGCGACGCAGCGCACACCCTGATGGCCCGATGCCGTGAGCAGCGCCTGGAGCAGATCGCGGTTAGCCGGTTCGTCGTCGACGACGAGGATCCGCGCAACCGGGCGGTCGGGCGAGGGCATCATGACCGCCCTCCCCGTCGCTGTCCCGTCTGCAGCGCCACACCTGCTCCGTTCTAACGCATGGAGATCAACTGCTTACACCCAGTGACGTCCATCCGCCAGTGTTCCCCGCAAAGCCGGGTTCAACCGCCGAATGTGATCGATTGACCACGTAGTGCTCGCATGTCCGAAATATTCGCTCTTCTGAGCGCGATCTTGCACCCGGCTGGCTGTATCGGCGTCGCTAAAGTTGCGCTATGGCTGGACGGCAGCTCTCCTTTTTCTCCGCATCGGCGCGCCAAGCGCAGCCGGCGGACGTCGAAGGCATGCTCTGCGGCCCGGCCCAGATCACCAGCAGGGACGGCGCAGCGCGCGTCAGCGTGCTCGTGTCATCGTCGTGGCGGGCTCTGGCACTCATCGGCGAGCTGAATGAGGCCGGGCTCGCGGCTGACATGGCGCCGGCGCCGTCCGGCGAGTCGTCCATCCGGACCGCGTTCGACCCGGCCCTGCTGCTGCTTGCCGAGCAGTGGGCCGGTGGCGGGGCGAAGCGGGCGCCGCACGGGCTCGTCCTCGACGGTCCCAGGCTGCGATTCTGGGCCCTCGCGGCGGGTACGCCGCACGTAGCCGGCTACCTGCTCGCGCTCGGCCGGGGCGACCAACCGGTCTGGCCGGCCGTCGGGAGCGCGCTCGCGGCCGCGGGCCTGACCGGCGTCTTCGTCGGCCCGAGAGCCGACGGTCCGGCGTACCGGATCACCGGCGCCCGGCGGCTCGAGCGCCTGCGCGAGCTCGTCGGCGAGCCCCCCGACGGTGTGCCCCACGAATACTGGCCATGACCGGCGGGCGCCGGTAGCTCGTGTATCGTGCGGGCGCTCGGGCAGTGATGCGTAGTCGACGGCGAGTAACAGGGCCGACCAGCACGGCGCAGCGTGCACGGCCGAGGTCGTCCGCATCCGAACCCGCCCAGAAAACGTGAGGAAAACAGTGCCGAGTAGCGCCGCGAGCGCTGGAGCCAAGCAGGCCGCAGCCACGACGGGCGGCCGGCCGCTGGTCGTCGTCGAGTCACCCGCCAAGGCCAAGACCATCGCGGGTTTCCTCGGCGGCGGTTTCGTCGTGGAGTCCTCGATCGGCCACATCCGCGATCTGCCCCGCAACGCCGCCGACGTCCCGGCCTCGGTCAAGGGCGAGCCGTGGGCCCGCCTGGGCGTCGACGTCGACAACGACTTCAAGCCGCTGTATGTCGTGTCGGCCGAGAAGAAGCAACAGGTCGCCAAGTTGAAGGCTCTGCTCAAGGACGCCAGCGAGCTCTACCTCGCGACAGACGAGGACCGCGAGGGCGAGTCGATCGCGTGGCACCTGCTCGAGGTGCTCAACCCGCGCGTGCCGGTGAAGCGGATGGTGTTCCACGAGATCACCCGCAAGGCGATCCAGGACGCCGTTGCCAACTCGCGTGACCTCGACCGCCGGCTTGTGGATGCCCAGGAGACCCGGCGCATCCTCGACCGGCTCTACGGCTACGAGGTCTCGCCGGTGCTGTGGAAGAAGGTCATGCCCAAGCTGTCGGCAGGTCGCGTCCAGAGCGTTGCGACGCGCATCCTGGTCGAGCGCGAGCGGGCCCGGATGCGGTTCCGCGCCGCAGGCTACTGGGATCTCGAGGGCAGCTTCGACGGACCGCGGCCCGACGACCGCGGGATGACCGCGTTCACAGCGACTTTGGTGGCACTCGACGGCCACAGACTGGCGACCGGCAAGGACTTCGGTGAGGACGGCGTGCTCAAGGCGGCTGCCGTCGTACTCGACGAGCCCGAGGCGCGCCGGCTGACCGGCGCCTGCACTGGCTCCGACGTCTCGGTGCGCTCGGTCGAGGAGAAGCCGTTCAAGCGGTCGCCATACGCGCCGTTCATGACCTCGACGCTGCAACAGGAGGCCGGCCGCAAGCTGCGGTTCAGCTCGCAGCGCACGATGCAGGTCGCGCAGCGGCTCTACGAGAACGGCTACATCACCTATATGCGCACCGACAGCACGACGCTGTCGGAAACCGCGCTGACGGCTGCACGCGAGCAGGCCAGGGCGTTGTACGGCGACGCCTACGTCCCGCCCGCGCCGCGCCGCTACGAGAAGAAAGTCAAGAACGCGCAGGAGGCGCACGAGGCGATCCGGCCCGCCGGCGACTCGTTCCGCACCCCCGAGCAGGTGTCGCGGGAGCTCAACGGCGACGAACTGCGGCTCTACGAGCTGATCTGGATGCGGACGGTCGCATCCCAGATGGCCGACGCAGCCGGGCAGAGCATGCAGGTGCGCCTCGGCGGGCGGGCGGCGTCGGGCGAGGACCTCGAGTTCGCCGCGAGCGGCAAGGTCATCACGTTCGCCGGGTTCCTGCGGGCGTACGTCGAAGGCGCCGACGATCCCGACGCCGAGCTCGAGGACCGTGAGGTCCGGCTGCCGCCGCTGGAGACCGGCGACGCCGTGCAGGTCGCGGGCATCGAGCCCAAGGGCCACTCGACGCAACCGCCGGCGCGCTACACCGAGGCCTCGTTGGTGAAGGCGCTCGAGGAGCTTGGCGTGGGCCGCCCGTCGACGTACGCGTCGATCATCGGCACCGTGCAGGACCGCGGCTACGTGTGGAAGAAGGGCAGCGCGTTGGTCCCGTCGTTCACCGCCTTCGCGGTTGTCGGCCTGCTCGAACAGCACTTCGACAAGCTGGTCGACTACAACTTCACCGCGCGCCTCGAGGACGACCTCGACGAGATCGCCAACGGCCGCGGCGACGCGATCGCGTATCTGAGCCGGTTCTACTTCGGCAACGGGGTCCCCGGCTTGAAGTCGATGGTCTCGGAAAACCTCGGCGACATCGACGCCCGCGAGGTCAACTCCATCGGCATCGGTCGCGACGCCGAAGGTGCCGAGATCGTCGTCCGGGTCGGTCGCTACGGCCCCTACCTGCAGCGCGGCGACGACCGCGCGTCGGTGCCCGAAGACCTTCCGCCCGACGAACTCACGGTCGAGCGCGCACTCGAGCTGCTCAGTGCCCCCAGCGGTGACCGGGTGCTCGGCGTCGAGCCGGACACCGGTTATCAGGTGGTCGCCAAGGTCGGGCGCTACGGCCCTTACGTAACGACCGTCGTACCCGAGGGGTCCAAAGCACCGGCGCGTACGGCGTCGCTGTTCAAGGACATGTCGCTCGACACCGTCGACCTCGAGACCGCTCTGAAGCTGCTGACACTGCCGCGCTCGCTCGGTGCTGACCCGGCTGACAGCGAGGAGATCATCGCGTCGAACGGCCGGTACGGGCCGTACGTGAAGAAGGGCAGCGACTTCCGCAGCCTCGAATCCGAGGAACAGCTGTTCACGGTGACGCTGGAGCAGGCGCTGGCCATCTACGCAGAGCCCAAGCAGCGCCGCGGTCAGCGCGCCGCGGCGGCACCGCCGCTCAAGGAGCTCGGCGCCGACCCGGTCAGCGGCAAGCCCATCGTCGTCAAGGAAGGCCGGTTCGGGCCCTACGTCACCGATGGCGAGACGAACGCGTCGCTGCGCAAGGACGACTCGATCGAGTCCGTCACGACCGAGCGCGCTGCCGAACTCATCGCCGACCGGCGGGCGCGCGGACCCGCCGCGCCGCGCAAGACCGCCCGGCGGACGCCGGCAAAAAAGGCCGCCGCCAAGCCCAAGGCGCGCAAGAAGGCCTGAGCCCGGGGCCCGCGGTTACAGTTGGCGCACCGGCTGGGGTGCCGCATCGCGCCCATCCACCCGCTATCCGCACAGGTCAGGGAGGCGACGATCTCCGCGTCCGACTCCGTAACGCCCGCTGCCCTTCCGGAGATGGCGGTGGGCCAGCGGCCGGCGGCGAGCGAGGTTCGGGGCGTCCTGGCCTACACGGCGTTCCGCCGGCTCTGGATCGCGCTGAGCCTGTCGAGTCTGGGCGACTGGCTGGGTTTCCTTGCGACGACGGCACTGGCCGCCGAACTGGTGAGCGGGCCGGCCAGGGGCGCCTTCGCCATCAGCGGTGTCTTCGCCTTTCGGCTGTTGCCGGCGCTGGTGATCGGCCCGTTCGCGGGGGCATTCGCCGACCGGTTCGACCGCCGGAAGCTGATGGTCACCTGTGACGTGGCGCGGTTCGCGGTCTTCGCGTCCATCCCGATCGTGCGCAATCTTGCCTACCTGCTCATCGCGTCATTCGTCGTCGAGGCGATCAGCCTGTTCTGGATCTCGGCCAAGGAAGCCGCCGTCCCCAACCTGGTGCCGAAGGAACGTCTCGAGGCGGCCAACCAGCTCAGCCTGATCACGACCTACGGCACGGCGCCGCTGGCCGGCGCGGTGTTCACGTTCCTCGCGGTCTTCGCGCGGCTGCTCGCCGAGGTGCTGCCGTTCTTCGGCACCAACAGGGTCGACCTCGCGCTGTATGTGAACGCCGCGACGTTCCTGTTCACCGCGATGATCGTCTGGCGCATGAAGGACTCGATCGGCCGCGCCCGCCGGGGCCGTGTTCGCGGCGACCACGGGCAAGCGCACGAGCCGATGCTGCGCGCGATCGCCGACGGGTGGAAGTTCGTCGGCGCCAACCGGCTGATGCGCGGACTCGTTCTCGGCATCCTCGGCGCGTTCGCCGCGGGCGGCGTCGTGATTGCCCTGTCGCGGCCGTTCGCCGGCGTACTCCGCGGCGGCAACGCCGGCTACGGCCTCCTCTTCGGCACGGTCTTCACCGGCCTCGCGCTCGGTATGGCGGTCGGTCCGCAGCTGCTCGCCGACTTCTCGCGCAAGTCGCTGTTCGGCCTGTCGATCACCGCCGCGGGCATCGCGCTCATGATCAACGCCCTGCTCCCAAACCTGATCCTCGCCGTCGCCGCCACGCTGCTGGTCGGCGCGTTCGCCGGTGTCGCCTGGGTGACCGGCTACACGATGCTCGGGGCCGAGGTCGAGGACGAGTTCCGCGGGCGCACGTTCGCCTTCGTGCAGTCGCTCGTGCGCGTCGACCTGCTCGTCGTGCTGGTGATCGCGCCCGCGATCGCCGGCGCTATCGGCCCGGGGTCGTTCCACATCGGCTCCGCCGTGGTCCGCCGTGACGGTGTGACGCTGACGCTGTTCAGCGCCGGGTTGCTCGCCTCGATCGTCGGGCTGGTCGCCTTCCGGCAGATGGACGAGCACGCCGGCGGCTCGCTGGTGCAGCAGATACGCAGCGCGCTGCGCGGTGGCGATGCCGGGACCCCGGCGTACGACGGGCTGTTCATCGCCTTCGAGGGGGGCGAAGGTGCGGGCAAGTCGTCCCAGGTGCAGCGGCTCGCCGAATGGATCCGCGACCAGCGCCTGCCTCTTGTCGTCACCCGCGAGCCCGGGGGTACGCCGATCGGCCAGGAGCTGCGCAAGGTCCTGCTCGACCGCGGTACGGCGGGACTGGCGCCCCGCGCCGAAGCACTCCTGTATGCGATGGACCGGGCGCAACACGTCGCCGAAGTCATCGCTCCGGCCCTGAGCCGCGGCACGGTCGTCATCACCGATCGCTACATCGACTCGACGCTCGCCTACCAGGGCGGCGGCCGCGAACTCTCGCAGAGCGAGCTGGTGCGGCTGTCGAAATGGGCGACCGGTCACCTCGTGCCCGATCTGACGATCGTGCTCGACATCCCGCCGGATATCGGCCTGGCGCGCATCACCGGCGAGCCTGATCGCATCGAAGCCGAGGACCTCGCGTTCCACGGGCGCGTGCGCGAGGCGTTCACGGAGCTCGCAAGTCGTACGCCGCACCGCTATCTGGTCGTCGACGCGACCAAGCCGCCGGAAGCGGTGCAGGAAATCATCCGCGCGCGGGTGGCACGGCTGCTGCCGACGCCGGGGAAGTCCGGGCCGGCGGAACCGCCGAACACCGGTGCCGAGCGCCTGCACGCGCCGGCGAGTCGCACGTGAGCGTCTTCGACGATCTGGTCGGGCAGAGCGAGGTCATCGAGACGCTGCAGGCCGCCGTCGCGGGTCAGGGCATGTCGCACGCGTGGTTGTTCACCGGCCCGCCCGGGTCCGGCCGGTCGGTTGCGGCGCGCGCGTTCGCCGCGGCATTGCAATGCCGCACGCATGGCTGCGGCAGCTGCGACCAGTGCTCGCTCGTGCTACACCGGACGCATCCCAACGTCGTCTTCGTCACCCCTGAAGGCCTGTCGATCTCGGTCAGTGAGGCGCGCGACGTCGTCCATCGCGCCTCACTGGCGACGAGTGGCGGCGGCTGGCGCGTCGTTCTCATCGAGGACGCCGACCGGCTGACCGAGCGGGCCGCGAACGTGTGGCTCAAAGCGATTGAGGAGCCGGAGCCGCGGTCGGTGTTCCTGCTCTGCGCACCGAGCGCCGACGACCTGCCGCCGACGATCAGGTCACGATGCCGACTGGTGACGTTGCGGCTGCCGAGCGCGGACGACGTCGCGCAGGTTCTCATCCGTCGCGACGGCGTCGACGAGGCGATGGCGCACTGGGCAGCGGCCGCGGCGATGGGGCATGTCGGCAGGGCCCGCGCGCTAGCCGTCGACGAGAACGCCCGGACCCAACGCAACGAGGTGCTCGAGTTGCCCCGACGGCTCAGCACTGTGGGCGAGGCGCTCGCCGCCGCAGCCGATCTGGTAGCGGTCGCGGAGGAAGAGTCGGAGCGCACCACGTCCGCCACTGCGAAGGACGAGACCGAAGCGTTCGCTCAGGTCGTCGGGAAAGGCAGAGGATCCGCTGGGTTGCTCTCCGACCTGGCCAAGCGACAGAAGTCGCGGGAGACCCGGGTGCGCCGTGATGTGCTCGACCGCGCGCTGGTCGACCTCGCTGCGCTCTACCGCGACGTCCTTGCCGTGCAGTTCGGCGCGGGCGGGGAGCTGGTTCACGCCGACAAGTCCGAGCTCATACACCGCATTGCCCAGGCAAGCGCACCTGAGTCGTCGGTCCGTCGCGCTAACGCCGTGCTGGCCTGCCGCGAGTCGCTCGACCTGAACGCCAACGTGCTGCTAGCCGTCGAGCAGCTGGCCCTGCGCCTGCGCGCCGGCTGAAATGCCGGAGACCGCGTCGGGATCCCGCTCCCGGGCCGTTCGCCTGGCCGTGCCACACAGCTGCCCAACTGCCCAGAAGTACGGAATCGCGCCGAACGGCGACTCGAGTACGACGCCGAACATCGCTACGACCGGGATCGTTACCGCGATCAGCGCTGCCAGCACATCGGCTGGTTCTGTGCGCCGAGTGAGGTGCTGGAGGCCGATGCAGCCCGCTGCTAAGAAGATCGCCGCGGCCATTGCTGCACCGATGACTCCGAGCCGCGCCCAGGTGCCAAGCAGGTAGTCGTGCGGCGACCTGACGTTCTCGAACTCTTCGCCTGCAAGGTGCTGGACGGTCTTGCTCCGCGCAAGGACGTTCGGGCCGTATCCGATGCCGACCACTGCCCTGACCGGACTTTCCACGATCCAGCTGGTTAGGCCTTCATGCACGCGCACCCGCGCGTTGGTCTTGCCGCCGGCTTCTCCCGAGCCGGCGAAGCCCTGGATGAGCCGCTGGCCTGGGAGGGTGAACAGTGCAGCCGCGGCGACAATAGCGAGTGCGGCGACACCGATGCTCACGCGTTTCACCCACAGCGACTGCCCACCGGGCTCACTTCGCTTCCGTGAGCAGATCAGCCAGGCTGCCAATACGGCCGCCACAGCGATGAGGCCCGCGAGTAAACCTGATCTCGAGTGCTGGGCGCTGACGGCGTAGGCGTTGAGGGCCGCGAACGCGCCGATCGCGAGCGCCCCGCCTCGGCGTGCAGGTCGCGGACCTACCACGAGCTGGTGCAGCGCGAACGCCGTGGCAATCGCGCATACGGCGGCGTCGAAGTCGGGTCTCGTGCTGAACAGCGTGGTACCGGAACCGATCCTCCAGGTGGAGGACGTGTCGACGAGCCCCTCCGTCGCGGCGAGGTACCAGCCCAGGTGGAGCGCGAGTGCCGAGTAGATCCACACACGCGCGCGCGGTGCGTGGCGCATAGGTGAGAGAAACGTCAGTAACGCCACAACCGAGTAGGCATACGGCGCGAGATCGCGAACCGCGACGAAAGGGAGTGCGGTTCGCGTGACGACGCGCACCATCGCCCAGCAGAAGAAGACGGCGACGAGGATGGCCGTTTTCGGTGCGCCCTTGAGGTCTCTGATGGGCAGCGACCCTTTGCGCCAGAGGACGATGGCCTGACCGACCGCGAGCAGAACGAGGGCGTCCCCGATGTAGAAGGGCACGCCGGGCACATGCAGGTAACTGCCCCAGCGGCTGGCCGCCAGCAGGAACAGCGTGCTGATGAACACGATCGGAACGCCGGGCGACGAGGACCGCTCCGCCACGCGCTCGGTCACTCCTTACGGCCCATCGGCGGTTCGCTCCGAGAAGTCGCACTGCGGTTTGCAACGATGTCGGCGTAGATCTCGATGAGCTGTGTGTACACAACTTCCGGTGAGTAGCACTCCTCGTAGCGCTTCCTGGCGCGAAGCCGGAAATCGGTGACGTCGAGGCTGGGAACACGCGCGAGACCGGCCGCGAGCGAGTCGACGTCCGGTGCGACCAGGACGCCAACGTCATCGGTCACTATTCCGGGCAGTCCTCCCAGTGCAGTCGCGATGACGGGCCGGCCGTGCGCCAGCGCCTCGACGACCACCCGCGGGAACGCTTCCGGGCAGGTCGAAGGGACGACGAGGGCGCTGGCGGCCCGCATGGCCGTCGCCATCCCTACCTCGTCAAGCTGCCCCAGGAAGCGCACGTCGGTACGTTCGGCGACGAGTGCCTGGACAAGCGGTTTCAGCGGCCCGTGCCCGGCGATGGTCAACGTGCCCAATGCGCCGTCCGGGTGCCGGCGCCACGCATCCACGAGAACCGCGATGCCCTTCTCCTCAGACAGGCGCCCAGCGAAGAGCACGCCTGATCCGCCCCTCAGGTCGCGGTCGGGCGGGTCCGTCACTGTGTTGGGTCTGACGGTGATCCGCTCGTCCGGTATGCCGGCCGACAGCAGATGGCTGCGCATCTGCGGGGTGAGGGCAAGGAAGCGATCGACAAGCTGCCAGGTGCCTCGATGGACGACGAGCGTCGTCGCCATTGGGATGCTTCTGATGCTCGAATCCTGGTAGCAGCCATGTGCCACGGCGGGCCAGGGGATCGCCTTGCCGAGGCAGTCATGACATTCGTGGCCGTCCCTGAAGTACGTCCCCTTCACGCAGACGTGCCGGTGGTTGTGGACGCTCTGTACGACGGGCAGCCCGGCCTTGCGCGCGACCCTGACGACCGCGGGCGAGATCAGTGGGTAGGGATTGTGCAGATGCAGGATGTCGGGCCGCTCGCGCCTGATGAGACCGCGAATTTCACGCATCGCAATGGGCGAATACACAGGCAGCAGGCCCAGGGTGCTGCGCTTGGCGAACGGCCACTCGTCGATCTCGTCGCTGGCACGCAGGTAGGGAACGACCTCGACGCCGCGGGCGCGCAGTGCGTCGATGTCGGAGTCCACGACGACGTTCTCGCCGGAAGGAAAGAACGAGCGGTAGCGGTTGTGTACGACCAGTACCTTCACCGGAGAGCTGGCTCCTCGACCTCGGGCATCCGTCAGAGTACCCATTGCTTCGATGCCGGCTGAATCATCTGTGTCGTCAGCCGTCGAGCAGACTTCGGAAGAATTCCAGGCGCATCCGCTCCTTCGCGCCATGATCAAGATGACCAAGTTGTGACCGGGAGACCCGACGCCCGCGCCAGTGCTCGACGAACCGTTCGATCTCGGCGACGCCCTCGCGAACGTTCGTCTCGACGTTCGGCAACGCGAGCAGATGATCGGCGCCGTCGGGGAAGTCGGTGTCGGCGTATGCGGTGATTGCGGGGAGCCCGGCGGCGAGGTACTCGCGGACCTTCAGCGGCGATGCCTCGTTCATCGATTTGCGGTGCAAAGCCAGACTGCCCACGCCGGCGTCCGCGGCCGCGAGCAAGGGGAGGTAGTCCTCAGCCGGCAGCAGTCCGTGCATCGTCACGTTGGCCGGCGGGTCCGGCAGCTCGGCGGGGTCGGGACCGACGACGTCGAAATCCCATTCCGGCTTGCGCGAGGCGAGCCACGCCAGCTTGTCGATGCCGTGCCAGGGGCAGTCGGGCTGGCCGATGAGCACCAACCGCGGCCGCGAGTGCACCGGCGCGGGCAGCGTCGGTACGTCCGCGAGGCGGATGGCGTTCGCGATCACGACCGACGGCCTGCGGTAGCGGGCGAAGGACTCCGACCGCCGCAGCTCCTCGGTCACGAAAGTCAGACCGGCTGCGTACCGCAGAACGACGCCCCTGGTCGCCCGGTTGATGCGCGCTTTCGACGGCATCATCAGGTCGTACTCGGCGATGTCGTCGCTGTTGACCTCGAGGACGAACGGCGTCGCGCGGACCGCGCGCATGAGTCCTGGGTAGGGCAACGACCAACGGTGGTAGACCAGATCGGGCAGCCAGCGCAGCGCTGCCGCGAGCAATCTCTCCTTCTGGAAGGCGACCCGAGGGCCGCGCGATCGTGCGATCACGAGCCGCGAGGCCGGCAGGGACCGCCACGCGTCGTAGTACTCGTCGGTGGTCAGCACGAACAGTCCTACGTCGACGCCCTCGGCCGCCCACGCCTGGGTCTGCGCGGCGACTTTCTTGAACGGTCCCGTCGACGGTCCCCCTGGCCAGCCGACGACATAGGCAACGCGCATGCGGTCCGCCGCTACGCGACGTGCAGCAGACGCTTCAGCGGCCCGGTCACTCGCGGGTTCTGCAGCATCGCGACGAAGCGCGCGTCGTTCGGGTAGTCCTCGTAGGTGTGCCTGGGGGATTCCAGCAAGGTGCGAAACTCCGCCGGTGTCAGGCCAAGCTTGCGGGCGATGTAGTCGGTCTCGATCTCGACCTCGCCGGCGTCATACGACGGCTGCTCGAGTGCCGCCATCGCCTCGTCCCGCGTCGTCTGCCCGGACACGATCAGGCTGGCCTGATGGGCCCGCCGCTTGTCATAGCCAAAGTACGTGGGCAGGTAGTAGCCCTGGAAGAACTTCGTCCAGCGCGACTCCTCGTGCTTACCGCCGTAGTCGCGCCAGCCGAGTTCGGAGCGCAGCACGTCCCGCGCGTGCTCTTTCGAGTAGGGCAGCCAGTCGAGGGGTGCGACGACCTGCATCCGTCGGATGCCCAGGTGGTAGACGTTGTGCTTGCGCAAGGTGACCAGCGGGAACTCGCGCAGTGGCTCCCGCCCGTACCGATTATGCACCGCTTTTACCAGCCGGCCGTCCATCGGCGTATAGCCCCACGCCCACGGCAGGATCGATTCGGTCGCGAAGTTGGAGCCGCTGAGCACGTGCCGGATCCCGTTCTTCACCGCGTACTGGTAGAGCGCGGCGAAGAACGCGTGGTCCTGAGGCGAGTCCTGATTGGCCATGCCCGAGGCAAGGTAGGCGACTTGCAGGTCGCGCATTTCGTTCCACGGGATGACGTGCGTCACCAGCTCGAGGTCGAGCTTGGTCACCAGGCTGCGGATGTTGCCGACGGCGACATCGGAGTTCCAGCCCGCGTCGACGTGGACAACCAGCGGCTTGAGTCCGCGGCGGGCGAGCTCGTAGGCGAGGTAGGAACTGTCGAGACCGCCACTGAGCCCGAGGATGCCCTGGTGCTCGCCGCCACGGGCCTTGATCTCGTTGATCTTGGCCTCGAGCAGTCGTTCGCCGTCCGGACCGATGATCCACGTGCTGTCCTTGGCGGCGAGCGCGCGGGAGCAGTGGTTGCAATGCCCATCGGCGTCGAACGTGATCTCGGGATCGGAGGTGTCCATGACGCACCGGGTGCAGATCTGGTACGTGCGCCTGCTGGTCGCCTCGAGCGCCGACGGGGTCATGCCGATGTCTCCCCCACGCCGATGACGCTGCGCGCGACGTCCGGCCATCGCGCTGGGTCGGTCACATTCCGGCCGTCGAGCAGGGCGCGCACACCGGGCACGTCGTCCTGACCGAGGTCGCGGTACTGCGCGTGGTCGGTCTGCACGATGACTGCGTCAGCGGGTTCGCCCAGGTGAAAGGCGGCCAGGTCGAGTGCGGCGAGTTCGTCGTCGGAGTACATCGGGTCGTGTACGACGACCGTCGCGCCGAGCGCCTGGAGCGCCGCAACGGTCGGGAAGACACCGGAGAACGCGGTCTCCTTGACGCCGCCGCGGTAGGAAGCCCCGAGCACTGCAACCCGCGCGCCGGCGAGGCCGCCGGCAATGCGCGCGAGCTCGCCGACGGCGTACTCGGGCATCTGCTCGTTGGCCGACCTGGCAGCGGCGACGATAGTGGCGGCAGGGTCGTTCCAGAGGAAGAAGCGCGGGTAAACCGGGATGCAATGGCCGCCGACCGAGATGCCCGGCTGGTGCAGGTGGCTGTAGCCCTGTGAGTTGCTGGCCTTGATGACCTGGTAGATGTCGACGCCGTGCGCGGCCGCGAAGACCGCGAACTGGTTTACCAGGCCGATGTTGACGTCGCGGTAGGTCGTTTCGGCGAGTTTGGCCATCTCGGCGGCTTCGGCCGAGCCGAGATCCCAGACCCCGTTGCCGCGATCGAGGTCGGGGCGCTCGTCGAAGTCGAGCACCTGTTCGTAGAAGTCGACGCCGCGCTTGCCGCTGGCGTCGTCGATGCCTCCGACGAGCTTGGGGTAGCTGCGCAGGTCGTGGAAGATCCGGCCGGTCAGCACCCGCTCGGGGCTGAACACGAGCTGGAAGTCGTCACCGGGAGTCAGGCCGGAGATCTCCGCGAGCATCGGGCCGAATCGCTCGCGGGTCGTCCCGACCGGCAGCGTCGTCTCGTAGGAGACGAGGGTGCCCGGCTGCAGGCCGGCCGCCACGGACTTCGTCGCGGCGTCCATGGCGCGAAAGTCAGGTGTGCCCTCCGCGTCGACGACCAACGGTACGACGACGACGACCGCAGAGCTCTGCCGCACGGCCTCGGTGGCGTCGCCGGTGGCCGACAGGGTGCCGTTGGCGACGGCGGCAGCCAGCTTTTCCGCAAGCCCGTGCTCGCCGGGAAAGGGCTCCTCGCCGCGGTTGACCGCGTCGATCACGCGGGCATCGATGTCGACACCGATCACGTCGTGACCCTTGGACGCGAACTGCACCGCGAGCGGGAGGCCGATCTTGCCGAGCGCAACGACCGTGATCTTCACGTCAGTGGTCTCCGAAACGGTTTCTGGACCCCGCAGGCTATCCCAACGGCGCTCGCCCTCCGGTTGCCGATCCGTCCGCGACTCGCGCCCAATCGCGTAGGCTGCGCCGGTGGATTCTGCCCCGATGTTCGAGCTCGACCGCGAGAAGGCCATTTACGTCGCCGGCCACCGCGGCCTCGTCGGCAGCGCGGTCTGGCGTGAGTTGGCCGCGCGTGACCATCAGCGTTTGATCGGGCGCTCCTCCGCTGAGCTCGACCTGTGCGACCGCGCCGCCGTGTTCGGGTTCTTCGAGAGCGAGCGGCCGTCGTACGTCGTCGTCGCCG
>JBKJZO010000161.1:0-6122 GCA_046715235.1 Mycobacteriales bacterium | reverse complement strand
GGACGGCGCAGCTCTGCTCCGCCAACACCATGCCTGGGGGCCCGGTGCTCCCGACGGCTGGTCTGGTCCGGCGGTCCTCGCGGGTGCGCGCGTCATAGCGTCGGAGCTAGCCGTGCGCGTCGGCGTACCGGCTGCTGCTCCGCCGGCGGCATCAGGCGTGTCAGTGCTGCGCTTCGCGCCCGGCTGCGAACTGCGAACGAGCCTCGGCGCTGCCGCTCCCTCGGTGGTTCGTCTGCTGGACGACGTCGGCGCCACGCGACCGGCTCGGGTCGGTGCTACCCGCTCCCCGTGAGGTCCCAGCTGCTGGAGTAGCCCGCCGGCAGGTTGTTGGTTCCGTTCAGCCGCATGCCCTGCGCGTAGAACGTGGTCAGGGTGCCGTCGTTGATCGACGCGCTCGGAGACCATTGCGTGACGATCGACGGAGCGGACGGGCAGACCATCGTGAGGTTCTCCGCGGGAACCAGCAGCCGCATGCCGAGCCGGTACGCGCGTCCCTTGCGTGGTGTGGTGCGCGGCGCGAGAAACAGCCCACTCTGGTGCAACGAATCCCCCCCCACCGACATCGAGGACGTGGCCGTCCCGGAGCAGCCGAACGCGGTGAAGTTGGCCGTCGCCGTGTAGTCGGCACGCTGGAAGTCGTAGATGACGTCGGTGGTTTGTGCGCGGGACTGGCCACTGCGGCGCACGAACGTGACGGAGCCGTTGTACGTGACGGTGCCCTCGGCGGACGTGATCGTCGTCGAGAAGCTCCCCGTGAAGCGAGCGGGTAGGCACAGCTCCTTGTCGAGGTCCGTGCGCAGCTTCTTCGCAAGCGCCGCCTCGGCTTGGAAGAAGTCCGCTCCTGTCCTGCGTCTGTCGGAGCTGATGATCCGGCCGGTCGCGATCTCACGGACCCGGATGTCCCACGTCTGGGACGTCGGCGTCGTCGTCATCGAACCCTCGACGAAGAAGTCCGGCTGGACGAGCCGCGACGTGACGCGGGTCGACGGGTCAACGAAACTGCTCTGCTGGAGCCTGATCTCCGCGAGCACTAGATCGCGCCGCGCCCATTCGACCTGCCTGTAGCATTTGCTGCCGCCAAGATCCATCATCAACATGTCGGGCAGGCCCTTGCCGAGAAACGCGTGGGGCCCGGTCGCCGGAAAGTACTTGACCGCGACCGCCGGGAGGCCTGACGGCGCGGCAGCTAACTGACTCCGCGCGGCAGAAGAGATGGAATGAGCCGATCGGCCCGTCGCACGCAGTGAGGTCCGGCTGCTTGGTGCGCGCGGGACCGCACTCCCTGGATTGATCGTCGGGACAACTGAGATCCGGCCGAGCTGCACGCGCGCAAGCCGGCCGAATCCTCTTACCGGTGCGGCTCGCCGGCTGATCTTCTCGACGACCACGAGGTAGATCCCTGGTGGAACGCTGAGGCTGAAGCTGCCCGTTGCGGCTACCGAACCGGAGGCGGCCGTCGTCCCGTCGCTCGCGTTGATCGCCTGAACCTTCGCGACCGCGCCCACTGACGGTCGCAACACCACCGCGACGCTTCCCCGCAATGTGCCGTTGCTTGCCGCGGCTGCTGCCGCGCGTGTCGGCGTGCTCGAATGCGCGGTCGCGCCGGGCAGGAAAACCGACACCATCGCAGCCGTGCCGACAAGCCGAGACCAGTTCATCGTCCCCCCTCATAGGGTGCGACTGTAGCCGCCGACTGCTTCGATGAATCATCCGAGCTTCGATGCCACTGCGTCGGGCAGATCAAAGCCGGCCGCGATCGGGCAGGGGTAGCGGCGCGAGCCCGCCCCACTCGCGCACGGCCTCGCGGATGCGCTCAATCGATTCGTCGTTGCCCGTGGCCGCAGGCCGCCGCGCCTGCGCCCTCGCCGAGTACAGGCGCAACGCGCGCAGTTTCTTCGACCGACGCAGCCTGCGCGACCCAGCGGGCGTCATCTCGGCGCACCAAACATGTATGTCGTCATGCACAGCAGAGGAACCTGGGTGGTCAGCAGATACAGTCGGCAAGGCACGACTTGTGTCATCATTCGATGATTCTGTCGATGCCGCTGAGATGAGGCTACCGATGCGCACGACCCTTGCCCTCGATGACCAGTTGGTTGCCGAGGCGCAGCGACTGACCGGCACGAAGGAGAAGAGCGCCTTGGTTCGTGAGGCGTTGCGAGCACTCATCCAGCGCGAGAGCGCCCGTCGTCTGGCCAGGCTCGGCGGGAGCGAGCCCGAACTCACAGCAGCACCCCGCCGCCGTACCGAACCCTCGTGATCCTGGTCGACACCTCGATCTGGATCGATCACCTGAGAACGGGACACTCGACCCTCGTCAGCTTCCTCGAACGCGACCTTGTCATGACCCATCCCTGGGTGATCGGCGAACTCGCGCTCGGTCAACTCTCCAATCGTCGCGAAGTACTTGCACTGCTGACCTCGCTGCCGCAGGCAACGGTCGCCGCGACGGACGAAGTCCTCACGCTCGTCGAGGGCCACCAGCTCTACGGGCTCGGCATCGGCTACGTCGACGCGCAGCTTCTGGCGGCGACGCTCCTGAGCCCAGACGCCCAACTCTGGACAGAGGATCGACGCCTCGCCTCCGTCGCGTCGCGCCTAGGTTGCGGCGTAGATCCGACATCCTTTGTGTGAGCGACGATGACGGCTACGCCGTCGCCGCCCACGGCGCGTCGCCGCCGCCCTCGTCGAGCTTTCCGCCGGGCCTGCATTCCGATGACTGGTAGCCGGCGTCCATCCGCGGATAGACGTTCGCGTAGTAGCTGCGTGCGAGTGCCGCGGCATCCGCCGGCGAGGCACCAAGCAGTCGCGCGGTCTGCGCATTCCGCTGCACCGCAGCGCATTCGGCGTAGGCCTCGACCGTGATCGAGGCGAGGTGCATGGCCTCGTGCGTCAACACGTGCACCGCGATGACCCGCTTCATGCTCGGCTTGCGCTTGCTCGACCGCAGGTAGGCGTTGAGGTCGTTGCACTGGTCCCGCTTGATCAGCGTCCACGAGGCCGGCGTGCCGTCCTCCTTGTACTTCACGTAGCCGAACTCGGCACCGGTGTCGATCGACGCCGCGCCGAGCGCCTGGCAGCGCACCCGCACCGGTTCTCCCGCCAGTTCCGAAACCACCCGGCTGAGGCGGTCTTCCAGCGCCGCCCGCAGCATGCCGGGCGCGCCCGCGAGTACGGCAAGGACGAGCAGCACGCCCACCCAGGTCGTCGGGAAGGCGACCTTGCGGCCCAGCGCGTCGACGCGCCCTCGATACCAGTTGCCGGCGACCACGCACGCCCCTACGGCGAGCAGCACCGCGACGGCGTTCAGCATCGCGTCCTCGTCTCGTCAGGCGGCAGGAATGGCGTGCTCCATATCGACCGGAGGCGAGTGGAGCTTGATCGGCGGGAAGCGTCCGGGGAGTGTCCGTGGCAGGCTCGGCACATGCATCCGAACAACACCGTGCGCGTGCAGGAAGCCCTGCGCGCCGGTGGATCCGATATCGCCGTCGTCGAGCTCGCGGATGCCGCCACGACCGCCGCTCTCGCGGCGGAGGCTCTGGGGGTCTCGGTCGGCCAGATCGCCAACAGCCTGGTCTTCGCGGTCGACGGCGACGCGGTTCTCGTCCTTACCAGCGGTGCCAACCGCGTCGACACGGCCAAGGTCGCGGTGTTACTCGGCGCGGCCAAGGTCACCCGCGCGGACGCCGATCTCGTGCGTGCCGCGACCGGCTTCCCGATCGGCGGCGTGGCGCCCGTCGGTCATGCGACCGCGCTGCCGGTGCTGATCGACGAGGACCTCGCGCAGTACGACGAGATCTGGGCGGCCGGCGGCACGCCGCACACCGTCTTCCGCTCGACGTACGACGAGCTGACGCGACTCAGCGGCGCGCGCCCGGCCGACGTACGCCGCGGCTGAGGTCGGGGCATGCGCGTCGGCATCGCGATCCTCCCCGACCGGCGGTGGGCCGAGTCCGAACGCCGTTGGCGGCAAGCGGAGGCCTACGGCTTCGACCATGCATGGACCTACGACCACATCGGCTGGCGCGACCTCGTCGACGGACCGTGGTTCGACGCCGTACCGACGCTGACGGCCGCGGCGATGGTGACGTCGCGCATCAGGCTCGGGACGTTCGTCGCGTCGCCCAACTTCAGGCACCCGGTCCAGTTCGCCCGCGCCGTCACCGCCGTCGACGACGTCTCGAACGGCCGGCTGCTGCTGGGGATCGGCGCGGGAGGACTCGGCTTCGATGCGACCGTGCTCGGCGGCAGCGAGCTGCCCGCGCGCACCAGAGCCGACCGCTTCGAAGAGTTCACCGGGCTGCTCGACGAGATCCTGCGGGGCGACCACACGACCTTCCACGGCGACCACTACGCCGCGGTCGATGCCCGCAGTACGCCGGGCTGCGTGCAGCAGCCGCGGGTGCCGTTCGTCATCGCTGCGAACGGGCCCCGCACGATGCGCCTCGCCGCCCGACTTGGTCAGGGTTGGGTGACGACGGGCCAGCAGGCCGACGGCTACGAGTCGTGGTGGCGCGGCATCGCCGACCTGCGCGGGAAGCTGCGCGACGCGCTAGCGGCGGCCGGGCGCGACGAGCGCGACCTCGACCGCTACATCTCGCTCGACTCGTCGCCCGTCTACTCCCTCTCTAGCGTCGATGCCTTCACCGACGCCACTGGCAGAGCGGCCGAACTCGGCTTCTCCGATGTCGTCACCCACTGGCCGCGTGAAAGCAGTTGGTACGCCGGCGACGAGGCGGTTCTCGACGCGGTCGCAACCGACGTCCTGCCCGCGCTGCAGAAGGCGGCGGGACGTCCCGATCAGCCGAGCGCATCGGGCTGATTTAGGGTCAGGCGCCCTGAAGAGTTCCCACTAGTTGAGGCGCACGGTGCGCGGCAGCGACTGGTGTGCAACTACGCACGCGCGGTAGGGCGACCCACGCTCAGAATGAGCCGGCCGCCGTACGAAAGTGCACAGAAGTCGCGGCGGGAGCCGCGGGCTCCCGGAGCGGGAGTCAGGACAGGGCGCGGCGAGCCCTTGCGATGAACGCGCTTTCGTCGGCTGACACGCCGCCGCCCGCCACCTCCGCCATGCAGTAGCGCAGGGCCTCGACCCGCAGTGGCTCCGTCGAGATGCGGCGCGACACGTCGGCGAGGAACTCATCGACAGTGGAGTCCCCCACCGCGCGTGCTTTCGATATCGCGACCGGCAGGTACTGGACAACGCTGAAGCCGCCGTCGTCCCAATGGGTGTGGTCGAGGTCGAGTTTCTCGAGCGCCGCGAGTTCCCTTTCGGTGATGCGCCCGTCGGCGTATGCCGCCGCGACGACGAGGTCAACGACCGCCTCGTGCTCCGTCGTGTTGGCGCTGTGCACCGTCGCGGCCTTTGACATGTCACGCAATCGGTCCAAGAAGTTCATCCGCGGAGCCTGCCACGTCTCCCAAGCATCATGCGACTCGACTTCCCTGCAACTTTTCACGGTGAGAGCCAGTCGCATCGGCGTGTCGCGTGAAGAACTGCAGGGAAGTCGGCCGGCTGCGGCGGAGCGCCGGGCCGCGGCCGCGGGAACGTGGCGACCAGGCGTGCGGGATACTCCCCCGGTGGCTGACGCGTTGACGAACCTTCTCGACACCGCCGACGTACGCCAGCGGGTGCAGAAGGCTCTTGCCGCGTTCCTGTCGCAGCAACTCGCCGCGCTCGACGCGATCGGCCGCGAGCTCGAGCCGGTCGGCGAAGCGCTGCAGGAGTTCGTTCTCGAGGGCGGGAAGCGGCTACGGCCGACGTTCTGCTACTGGGGCTGGCGCGGAGCGGGCGGCGCCGACAGCGACCAGATCGTGTACGCCGCGAGCGCGCTCGAGCTCGTGCACGCCGGGGCCTTGATCCACGACGACCTGATGGACGCCTCCGACACCAGACGCGGCCGTCCCTCAGTGCACCGCCGGTTCGAGAAGCTGCACCGTGAGAGCGGCTGGCGCGGCGAGCCGGCCTGGTTCGGAACGTCGGCCGCGATCCTTCTCGGCGACCTGTGCCTGATCTGGGCCGACCAGATGCTGCTCGCTTCCGGCCTGGACGGCGAGGCGCTGGTGCGCGGGCGGCCGACGTTCGACCTGATGCAGTCGGAGGTCATGGCCGGGCAGTACCT
>JBKJZO010000160.1:0-2340 GCA_046715235.1 Mycobacteriales bacterium | reverse complement strand
CGAGCTCACCGAGGCGCAGTCGCGTCTCCTGCTCGAGCTCGAAGTCCACGCGCGGGACGCAAGCGCCGCGCGTACGGCGGCTGCCGCTCGTTTCTCGGCCGCGGTCACCGCCGAGCTGGCCGAGCTCGCGATGCCCGACGCCCAGCTGCGCGCTGCCGTGACACAGGACGAGGTCAGCGCGGGTGGGATCGAGATCGACGGCAGGCAGGTCGCGTTCGGACCGGAAGGCGCCGACACCGTCGAATTGCTGCTCGTGCCGCATCCCGGCGCGCCTGAGCGCCCGCTGCACCGGGGCGCGTCGGGCGGGGAGCTGTCACGGGTGATGCTTGCGGTCGAGGTCGTTTTCGCGGCAGCGGACCCGGTGCCGACGATGGTCTTCGACGAAATAGACGCGGGCGTGGGCGGGCGGGCTGCCGTCGAGATCGGACGCCGACTGGCGCAGCTGGCCCAAACCCACCAGGTGATCGTCGTCACGCACTTGCCGCAGGTCGCGGCCTTCGCCGACAGCCATCTTGCGGTCGTGAAGGCCGACGACGGGTCGGTGACGAGCAGCGGGGTGACCCAGCTCGAAGGTGACGATCGCGTGCGCGAGCTTTCTCGCATGCTCGCCGGCCTGGAGGACAGCCAGCTCGCGCACGGGCACGCGCAGGAACTCCTGGCGGCGGCGGCCGCCGCCAAACCCGCACCGGCGGCGTAGGCGCGACACGGCTGCCGCGCAACGGACTCTGGCAGGATGACGTGCTGTGAGGCTTGCGACGCTACGACGTGGCCGGCAGTCAGGGCTGCCTGGCATCGCCGGCGTCGCCCGGGTCGACCGGCGTACGAAAGATCTCACCAAGCGCCTGAGACCGGGCCAGATCGCGATCATTGACCACGCCGACATCGACCGGGTAAGCGCCGAGGCGCTGGTGCGCGTCCGCGCCGGTGCTGTCATCAACGCCGCGACGAGCGTTTCCGGGCGCTACCCCAACCTCGGCCCCGAGATCTTGCTGGCCGCCGGCATCCCACTTCTAGACGGCGTCGGGCCAGAGATCTTCGACGCCGTCAAAGAAGGCGACGAGGTCCGGATCAGCGCCGGCAACGTCTACCGCGGCGAGAAGCTTGTCGCGGCCGGCGTCGAGCAGACGGCCGAACTCATCGCGGCCGAGATGGCCGAGGCGCGGGCGGGCATGGCCGAGCAGCTGGAGGCGTTCGCCGAGAACACCATGGAGTACGTCCGCCGCGAGCGTGACCTGCTTTTCGATGGCATTGGGCTGCCCAAGATCCACACTGATCTCGAGAACCGGCACGTGCTCATCGTCGTTCGCGGCTACGACTACCGGACCGACCTGCAGGCGCTGCGTCCGTACATCCGTGAATACCGCCCCATCCTGCTGGGCGTCGACGGGGGAGCCGACGCGCTTTTGGAGGCCGGCTACCGGCCGGATCTGATCGTCGGCGACATGGATTCGGTGTCCGAGCGTGCTCTGCGCAGCGCCAAGGAGATCGTTGTCCATGCGTACGTCGACGGTCACGCTCCCGGGCTCAAGCGGGTCGAGGATCTCGGTCTCGACGCCGTCGTGTGCCCGGCGGCCGGCACCAGCGAGGACGTCGCGATGCTGCTGGCCGACGAGAGCGGCGCCACGTTGATCGTCGCGGTCGGCACCCACGCGACTCTCATCGAGTTCCTCGACAAGGGTCGCGCCGGCATGGCCTCGACCTTTCTCACCCGACTGCGCGTCGGGAGCAAGCTGGTCGACGCGAAGGGTGTGAGCCGGCTCTATCGCAGCCGCATCAAGGCCCGCTCGCTCATCCTGCTCGCCCTCGCCGCTCTGGTGGCGATCGCAGCCGCGCTGTACATCTCGCCGGCCGGCACCATCTACAAGGACCTGTTCGCCGATGTTTGGCGCGACTTCGTCCGGTGGGTTGGCGGGCTCGGCTGATGGTCGACTTCCGTTACCACCTGGTCTCCATCATCGCGGTCTTCCTGGCCCTGGCCGTCGGTATCGTCCTTGGCACGACCACCATCAATCCCGGGGTGGTCAACAACCTCGAGAGCCAGGTCAAGCGGCTGACGAACGACAAGGCCGACGCCAACGCCAGGAACGACAACCTGCAGCAACAGCTCGACAGCAACTCGCGGTTCGCCCGGGAGGTCCTGCCGCTCGCGGTGACGAGCCGGCTCGCCGGCGAGCGGCTGGTGATGGTGAGCCTTCCGGGTGCGCGGGGCGACGTTCGCGACGGCGTACAGAAGGCTCTGCAGTCGGCGGGAGCAGTTGTCGTCGGCCGGATCCGTCTCCAGGACAAGCTGGTCGATCAGGAGCAGGCGGCGGCGGGCGCGCCCGCCCCCCCGAAAGCGGC